>CANGBT010000205.1 GCA_947452135.1 Burkholderiales bacterium | reverse complement strand
GCAGCGGCTCGCTTTCGGTCGGCTCGATCATCAAGGTGCCGGGCACCGGAAAGCTCAGCGTGGGCGCGTGGAAGCCGTAGTCGATCAGCCGCTTGGCGACGTCTTCGGCGGTGATGCCGGTGGCGTCTTTGAGCGCTCGCAGATCGAGGATGCATTCGTGCGCCACGCCGCCGCTGCGCAGCTGCGACTGGCCGCCCGAGTACAGCACCGGGTAGTGGTCGATCAGCCGCGAGGCAATGTAGTTGGCGCTCAGGATGGCGATCTCGCTGGCCGCTTGCAGTCCCTCGGCGCCCATCATGCGGCAGTACATCCAGCTGATGGGCAGCACGCCGGCGTTGCCCAGCGGCGCGGCCGACACGGCACCCACCTCATGCTCGCCGGCCTCGCCCAGGCCTTCGGCCGTGCGGTGCTTGGGCAGGAAAGGCACCAGATCGGCCACCACCGCCACCGGCCCCACGCCCGGTCCGCCTCCGCCGTGCGGAATGCAGAAGGTCTTGTGCAAGTTGAGGTGGCTCACGTCACCGCCGAACTCGCCGGGTGCGGCCACGCCGACCAGCGCGTTCATGTTGGCGCCGTCCACATACACGCGCCCGCCATGGCGGTGCACCAGCTCGCACAGCTCGCGGATGCGCACTTCGAACACGCCGTGCGTGCTCGGGTAGGTGACCATCACGGCGGCCAGCTTGTCGCTGTGCAGTTCGCACTTGGCGCGCAGGTCGTCCATGTCGACGTTGCCCTGCGTGTCGCACTTCACCACCACCACGCTCAGGCCCACCATTTGCGCCGACGCCGGGTTGGTGCCGTGCGCCGATTCGGGGATCAGGCACACGGTGCGCTGGGTGTCACCGCGCGAGGCGTGAAAGGCGGTGATGGCCAGCAGCCCGGCGTACTCGCCTTGCGAGCCGGCGTTGGGCTGCAGGCTCACGCCGTTGTAGCCGGTGGCCTGGCACAGCCAGCCTTCGAGCTGCTCGCGCAGCGCGTCATAGCCGGCCAGCTGATCGCGCGGTGCGAACGGGTGGATGTTGGCGAACTCCGGCCAGGTGATGGGGATCATCTCGCTGGTGGCGTTGAGCTTCATGGTGCACGAGCCCAGCGGGATCATGGTGCGGTCGAGTGCCAGGTCCTTGTCGCTCAGGCGGCGCAGGTAGCGCAGCATGTCGGTCTCACTGTGGTGGGTGTTGAACACCGGGTGCGTGAGGAACGCGCTTTGCCGCACCAGCGCGGCGGGCACGCGCAGCGCCATGCCGGCTTCGAAGCGGCTGAACTCGGGCAGCGTCTGGCCGTTGGCAAACAGGCCCCACAGCGCAGTGATGTCAGCGCGCTCGGTGGTCTCGTCGAGCGTGATGCCGATCGACGTGGCCGAGGCGCGGCGCAGGTTGTAGCCGGCGTCGCGCGCGGCTTGCAGCAGCGCGTCGGTGCGCGCACCGGTGGCGATGTGCAGCGTGTCGAATCCGCCTTCGTCCACATCGTTCATGCCCAGCTCGCGCAGCCCGGCGGCCAGCACCGAGGTGTAGCCCACCACGCGGCGCGCGATGCGCTTCAAGCCTTCGGGGCCGTGGTAGACGGCGTACATGCTCGCGATCACCGCCAGCAACACCTGCGCGGTGCAGATGTTGGAGGTGGCCTTTTCGCGGCGGATGTGCTGTTCGCGCGTTTGCAGTGCCAGCCGGTAGGCGGGGTTGCCGTGGGCGTCGATGCTCACGCCCACCAGACGGCCGGGCATCGAACGCTTGAACTCGTCGCGCGTGGCCAGATAGGCCGCGTGCGGGCCGCCGTTGCCCATGGGCACGCCGAAGCGCTGGGTGTTGCCCACGGCGATGTCGGCACCCATTTCGCCCGGCGGCTTGAGCAGCGTCAGCGCCAGCAGGTCGGCCGCCACGATGGCCAGGCCACCGGCGGCGTGCAGTTCGGTGATCACTGCGCTCAGGTCGCGCACCGCGCCGTTGACGCCGGGGTACTGGAACAGCGCGGCAAAGGCGCCGGCCTTGGCGGCATCGTCGGCGGCGCCAGTGACCACGCTGATGCCCAGCGGACGCGCGCGGGTGCGGATCACTTCGAGCGTTTGCGGCAGCACGTCATCGGCCACAAAGAGGGTGGTCGATTTGCTCTTGCCCACGCGCAGGGCCAGCGTCATGGCCTCGGCAGCGGAGGTGGCTTCGTCGAGCATGGACGCACCGGCCATGGCCATGCCGGTGAGGTCGCACACCATGGTCTGGAAGTTGACCAGCGCTTCCATGCGGCCTTGCGAGATCTCGGCCTGGTACGGCGTGTAGGCGGTGTACCAGGCGGGGTTCTCGAGCACGTTGCGCAAGATGACGCCCGGCGTGTGCGTGCCGTGATAGCCCTGGCCGATGCAGCTCTTGAGCACGCGGTTGCGGCTGGCGATCTCGCGCAGTTCGGCCAGCGCGCGCGCTTCGGTCAGCGGCTCGGGCAGCACCATCGGCACGTTGCGCGCGATGCTGCGCGGCACGATGGCCTCGATCAACGCACGGCGGGTGAAGTTCGGCACGCCGGGGGCGACGGTCGACAGCATGTGCTGCTCGTCGGCCTCGCACGGGCCGATATGGCGCTCGGCAAATTCGCCGCTGTTTTCCAGCGCGGCCAGCGTGGGTTGGGCAGACATCAGCATGGTCACAGGCCCTTGAGCAGCGTGTCGTAGGCGGTGCTGTCCATCAGGGCGTCGAGCTGTGCGGCATCGGCCAGCTTGACCTTGAAGAACCAGCCGCCGGCCATCGGGTCGGAGTTGGCCAGCGAGGGGTCGTCGCGCAGCGTGACGTTGACTTCGGTGACCTCGCCGGTCACCGGCATGTAGATGTCGGCCGCGGCCTTCACCGACTCGACCACGCCGGCGACTTCGCCTTGCGTGTAGGTGCGCCCGATTTCAGGCAGCTCGACAAACACCACGTCGCCGAGCGCGTCTTGCGCGTGCACGGTGATGCCGACGATGGCGGCCTGAGGGTTGGTGGCGTCAATCCATTCGTGTTCGGCGGTGTAGTGGACGGTCATGGGGTTCTCCTTGGGAATCAATGAAATGGGGTGTTTGG
>CANGBT010000204.1 GCA_947452135.1 Burkholderiales bacterium | reverse complement strand
GCGCTCACCGGCGTGGTCATCAGCTACCGGCCCAAGAGCGCGCTGCGCGACGTGGGCAAGGCGCTGGGCTTCAGTGTGGCCACGCTCGACGCGGTGGCGCGCGAGCACTCGCGCTGGGACGGCTGCGAGGTGCGCGCCGAGCGGCTGGCCGACGCCGGCCTGTCGGCCGACGATTTGCAGGTGCAGCAGCTGCTCAAGCTCGCCGGCCAGCTGCTGGGTTTTCCTCGCCACCTCAGCCAGCACACGGGCGGCTTCGTGCTCACGCGCGGCTTGCTGTGCCGCATGGTGCCCATCGAAAACGCCGCCATGGCCGATCGCACCGTCATCGAATGGGACAAGGACGACCTCGACGCCATCGGCTTGCTCAAGGTCGACTGCCTGGCGCTGGGCATGCTCACGGCGCTGAGCAAATCGCTGCGCTTCATCGGCGATCGGCTGGGCGGCGTGTTCGAGATGCAAGACATCCCCAGCGAAGACCCCGCCACCTACGACATGGTGTGCCGCGCCGACACCGTGGGCGTGTTCCAGATCGAAAGCCGCGCGCAGATGAGCATGCTGCCGCGCCTGAAGCCGCGCTGCTTCTACGACCTGGTGATCGAAGTGGCCATCGTGCGCCCCGGGCCCATCGTGGGCGGCATGGTGCATCCGTACCTGAACCGGCGCCAGGGCAAGGAGCCGGTGAGCTACCCGAGCGCTGCGCTCGAGCAGGCGCTGGGCCGCACGCTGGGCGTGCCGGTGTTTCAGGAGCAGGTGATGCAGATCTCGATCCTGGCCGCCGGCTTCACGCCGGGCGAGGCCGACGGCCTGCGCCGCGCCATGGCCGCCTGGAAGCGCAAGGGCGGGCTTGAGAAGTACCACGCCAAGATCATCGACGGCATGACCTCGCGCGGATACGACGAGGCCTTTGCGCGGGCCATCTTCGAGCAGATCAAGGGCTTTTCGGAGTACGGATTTCCGGAGAGCCATGCGGCGTCGTTCGCCTTGCTGGTCTACGCCAGCTGCTGGATCAAGTGCCACCACCCGGCCGAGTTCCTGGCCGCGATGCTCAACTCGCAGCCGCTGGGGTTCTATTCGCCGTCCCAGCTGGTGCAAGACGCCCAGCGCCACGGTGTCGAGGTGCGCGCAGCCGATGTCATGCACAGCGATGTCGACTGCACGCTCGAGGGCCTGCCGCATCCGCCGGCGGTGCGTCTGGGCTTGCGGTTGATCGCCGGGCTGTCAGCCGAGGCCGCCTCGCGCATCGTGGCCGCACGCCATGAGCAGGTGTTCGACAGCGCTGACGATCTGGCCCGCCGCGCCGGGTTGCAGCACCACGAGATGAAGCTGCTGGCCGCGGCCGACGCGCTGATGAGCCTGTCGGGCCACCGACGCCAGCAGGTGTGGGACGCCGCCGCCTGGCGGGCCGCGCCACTGCTGCTGCGCGAAGCACCCATCGATGAAGACGTGCTCGAGCTGCCGAGCGCCCCCGAGGGCGAGGAGATCGTCTTCGACTACGCCGCGCTGGGTCTGAGCCTGCGCCGCCATCCGCTGGCGCTGCTGCGGCCGCAATTGCGCGCGCGCCGGCTGCTCAGCGCCGAACAGCTGGCCGCCGTGCCCCACGGCCGCTCGGTGCGCTGCTGCGGCATCGTCACCTTGCGCCAGCAGCCCGAAACCGCCAACGGCACCACCTTCGTGTCGCTCGAAGACGAGACCGGCGTCGTGCAGGTGATCTGCTGGAAGTCGCTGCGCGAGCGGCAGCGCAGCGTGCTTCTGAGGTCGCGGCTGCTCGCCGTTCACGGCACCTGGCAGCGCGAGGGCGAGGTCAGCAACCTGATCGCCGCGCAGCTCGAAGACCTCACGCCGCTGCTCGGGCGGCTGATGACCGACAGCCGCGATTTCAAGTGAGCCTGGGGCGCGTGCACCGCCTGGCCGGGCCGCTTTCGGGTTGTCCGTGCGGCCGCGCTCGTCGAACCGGCCTTAAGACAGTCTTAAAGGTTGTTTCAGAGCGGGGGGACTCGTAACCAAAAGCAACCAGACCCCCGTTTGCAGGGGCCTCGCGATCGACGCGGTACCCCACGCGTGGACGGCTGCGGCTCACTGGAGCCGGCATCCTGCCGCGGCTGGCGGGACGCGGCAGCACGCCGCCCGGCACGTGCAGATCTCACGAACGCCCCGATACATCTGCACACCGGAAGACCCTCCCAGCGTCCAGACAATCGCTTTGCCGACTCTTGATTGGCCTGTCTGCCTTGCCACCACCATGCGTTTTCTGACCCTGCCACCTGCCGATTCCGACACCAGCGCACGCCTGCTGTGGAGCGCCGCGTTCCTGGTTGCGCTGGTCTGGCTGCTCACCCGGCAGCCGCTCGCCGTGCCGTCGTGGTCGGCCGTGTGGCTGCTCGCAGGCGCACCGGTCGTCGAGGAAGTGATCTTCCGGCTCGGCCTGCAACAAGAACTCCTGACACGTCTGAAGTCGGCGCCTGTGGCCAATGCCCTCACGGCGCTGGTCTTCGCACTGGCTCACGGCCTGAGCCAGGGCACCTGGCAGTCGCTGCTCACGCTGCTGCCGGCGCTGGCCCTCGGTTCGGTGTTCCAGCGATCACGCCGTGTGGCGCCTTGCATCGCATTGCACGCCGCGTTCAACGCCATCTGGCTGGCGGTGCCCCTCGTTCACGCCCTTCCCACCTTTTTCAGCTGAGTAGTACCCCCATGAAAATTGCCCTTCACACCTCGAAGTTCAAGGCCTGGAAGCAACTCGTGGCCGTCGCCTGCTTCGGGTTGTTCACGTCGATGTCCGCGCATGCCGACGATCCGGTCGCAGGCGCCACCTTGTTCACCGCGAACTGCGCCACATCGGGCTGCCACCAGACGGCCACGCCGCTGACGAGCAATGCGTCCAAGATCTTCAACGCCCGTAACGCGCGCAGCTGGATCCAGAGCAACATCAACAGCAACAACAGCGGCATGGGGCGGCTCAGCAGCATGACCGCGCAGCAGGTCGCCAACGTGGCGGCCTACCTCGGCAACTCGCCCTCGAGCCTGACCTTCGCGTCGACCAACGTCGGTGTCACCGCGGCCACGCAGACCGTCACCGTCAAGGCAGCTCTGGTGAACGGCCCCGCGCTCAGCGCCCTGACGGTG
>CANGBT010000203.1 GCA_947452135.1 Burkholderiales bacterium | reverse complement strand
CGGTGCGGCTGCGTGCCGGCGTGCGCGCCAGCGACGTGGTGGCCTCGGTGGGCGACGACTCGTTTGCGGTGCTGCTGTCGCAGATCGACACCTCGGGCGATGCCGACCGGGTGGGCCGCAAGCTGCTCACCGCCCTGGGCGAAACCTTCAAGGTGGGCGGCCAGGAGGTGGCGGTGTCCACCGCGCTGGGCATCGCCGCGACACCGGCCGATGGCACGCAACCGGCCGAACTGCTGCGCCGCGCGTCAGGGCTGGCGGCTTCGGCCCAGGCCGTGGGGCGCGACGGCTTTGCCAATCGTGCCGAGCGAGGCGGCCCGGCCTCAGCGGCCAACGACGACGCTCACTGACGCCGCGCGGGCTGCGGCATCACCAGAAGATCGCCCACAGCAGCCCGAGGATCAGCACCCACTTGCCGAAGAAGTAGAGCTTGCGCTGACGCACCTTGAACTCCTTGGCCATGGCACGCAGCTTGTAGGCGTGCGCAAACACCTTGTTGATGCCGCCGATCGGCTCGCCGTTGACGTTTTGCGTTGACGCTGCGGCCATGAAGTGCCGGGCGAACAGGCGGTTGAACGCGCGCAGCGGGCTGCCCCACAGCGGGCGCTCGACGTCGCAAAACAGGATCACGCGTTGCTGGTCGGTGGTGTTTTCGGCGAAGTGGATGTAGGTCTCGTCAAACATCACCGCTTCGCCGTCTTTCCAGAAATAGCGCTGGCCGTCGACCTCGATGTAGCAGCCGGGGTCGTTGGGCGTTTGCAGGCCCAGGTGGTAGCGCAGCGAGCCGGCGTACGGGTCGCGGTGGCGCACCAGGCGCGCGCCCGGCGGCAGCGAGGCAAACATCGCCGCCTTGACGGTGCCGATGCTGCGCAGCAGTTGCACGGTCTGCGGGCACAGCGCCTCGGCCGAGGCCAGATTCTTGCCGTACCAGCACAGGTAAAAGCGCTTCCAGCCGGTGCGAAAAAACGAGTTGAAGCCGATGTCGGTGTAGCCGGCGGCCGCGCGGATGTAGCCCTCGTCGTTCAGGCGCAGTGCCTCGGCGCGGATGGTCTGCCAGTTGTCTTGCAGCACCTTGAGTTCGGAGAATTGCTTCGGGTCGATGTAGACCGAGCGCGGCGTGCGCGAGAACAGGTACAGCAGCACGTTCAACGGCGCGAGCAGCACCGTGAAGTCGGTCATTGCACGCACGAAGCGAAACCGCACGCGGCCCCGCAGATGCACGAACAGCGCCGAGGCCAGAAAGGTCAGCAGCACCCAGTGGCGCAGTTCGAGTGAGGGAAGGTTCATGGTCGAGGAGGGCAAAAGTCAGCGCTGGATGTCGCCGAGACAAAGGTATTTGATCTCGACATGGTCGTCGATGCCATGGCGCGATCCCTCACGCCCGAGGCCCGATTGCTTGACGCCGCCGAACGGCACCTCGGCGGCCGAGATCAGCCCGGTGTTGACGCCGACCATGCCGTACTCGAGCGCTTCGCCCACGCGGAAGATGCGCCCGATGTCGCGGCTGTAGAAATAGCTCGCGAGGCCGAATTCGGTGTCGTTGGCGCGCGCGATGACTTCGGCTTCGGTGTGAAAGCGAAACACCGGCGCCAGCGGCCCGAAGGTTTCCTCGCGCGCGCACCGCATGTCGTCGGTGGCATCGGCCAGCAGCGTGGGCTCGAAAAAGCGTGCGTCGATGCGGTTGCCGCCGGCCAGCAGCCGGCCGCCCTTGGTCAGCGCGTCGGCCACGTGCGATTCGACCTTGGCGATGGCCTGCGCGTCGATCATCGGGCCCTGGCTGACGTCGTCATCGAAGCCGTTGCCCACGCGGATGCCGCGCACGCGCTCGGCGAGCTTGGCCACGAAGGCGTCGTACACGCCGTCTTGCACGTACAGCCGGTTGGCGCACACGCAGGTCTGGCCGGCGTTGCGGTACTTGCTGACCATGGCGCCTTCGACGGCGCTGTCGAGGTCGGCGTCATCGAACACGATGAAAGGTGCGTTGCCGCCCAACTCGAGCGACAGGCGCTTGACGGTGGGCGCGCATTGCGCTGCGAGCAGCCGGCCGACTTCGGTCGAGCCGGTGAACGACAGATGGCGCACCGTGTCACTCGCGCACAGCACGCGGCCGATCTCGATCGAGCGCGCGCTGTCGGCGGTGATCACGTTGAACACGCCCGGTGGCACGCCGGCGCGCTGCGCCAGCTCGGCCAGCGCCAGTGCGCACAGCGGCGTTTGCTCGGCGGGCTTGACCACCACGGTGCAGCCGGCGGCCAGCGCGGGCGCGACCTTGCGGGTGATCATGGCCACCGGAAAGTTCCACGGCGTGATCGCCGCGCACACGCCGATCGGCTGGCGGATCACGAGAAAGCGCTTGTTGTTGTCGGTGCTGGGGATGGTCTCGCCGCCGATGCGTTTGGCTTCTTCAGCAAACCACTCGACGAAGCTCGCGCCGTAGACCACCTCGCCACGCGCCTCGGCCAGCGGCTTGCCTTGCTCGGCCGTCATCAGGCGCGCCAGGTCCTCGGCGTGCTGGCCGATCAGCGCAAACCACTTCATCAGGATCGCGCCACGCGCCTTGGCGGTGAGGTTGCGCCACGCCGGCCAGGCGCGCGCGGCCGCGGTGATCGCGGTTTCGGCCTCGGCCGCACCGAGGTTGGCCACATCGGCGAGCCGCTCGCCGGTGGCCGGGTCGTCCACGCCGAAGCGTTGCGACGATCCCACCCACACGCCGTCAATCAGCGCATCGGTCTGGAGCAGCGAGGCGTCTTGCAGTGCGCCCAGCGGCGGGGTTCGGCTGTTCATGAAGGCTCCGTGCAGGCCAGGCCCGCGGTCACAGGCACTGCGGTAAAGTCTGGTCAATTCAACCAGATTGTCGTCGAGGAGGGACCATGTCGAATCCCAAATCCGTCCACAGCATAGGTCTGTTCGAGGCCAAGACCCACCTGTCCGAACTGGTCAGCCGCGTCGAGGCCGGCGAGGAGATCGTGATCACCCGCCACAACAAGCCGGTGGTCAGGCTGGTGGCGATGGAAGCGGCACCTGCGGTGGACAAGACACGTCGGCGTGCCGCGATCAAGGCCATGCTGGCGCTGAGCGAGGAACTCCGACGCGAAGGCGGCGCACAGCCGATACCCGACATCGTGCAGTTCGTGCGCGAGATGCGTG
>CANGBT010000202.1 GCA_947452135.1 Burkholderiales bacterium | reverse complement strand
TGCTGGCCGAGCTGGCCATCCAGCGCTTTGCGGGCCTCAACCACAGCTCCGAGTGGGACAAGGGCAGCGACCTTGCCATCGGCTCGCTCATGCTGACCGACCAGGACGTGGAAGACTGGGTCGACAAGCTGCTGGAAGACTTCTCTTCGGGCAAGGCCTGATCTTCCGTTCGCGTCCCAGCTGCCCTCGCGCGGCGGACACCACCAACGACCCCCCTGACCTGAACCTGCCATGTCCCTCGAAACGCTCGAATTCGAAACCGCCCCGAACCCCACCGCCAGCGTGATCGTGCTGCACGGGCTGGGCGCCGATGGCAATGACTTCGTTCCCATCGCCGAGGCGCTCGAGCTGGACGCGGTCGGCCCGGTGCGCTTCGTGTTTCCGCATGCGCCGGTGCGTCCGGTCACCATCAATGGCGGCATGTCGATGCGCGCCTGGTACGACATCAGGCAGGTCGACTTGGTCCGTCAGGAAGACGAAGTCGGGCTGCGTGAATCCAGACTGCAGATCGAAGCCCTGATCGCCAGGGAAAAGTCGCGCGGCGTGGCTGCCGCGCGCATCGTGCTGATGGGCTTTTCGCAAGGCTGCGCGATGACGCTGCTCACCGGCTTGCGCCACGCCGAGCGGCTGGCCGGGCTGGTGGGTCTGTCGGGCTACTTGCCGCTGGCCGAGACCACCGCGGCTGAGCGCAGCGACACGAGCACAGGTTTACCGATTTTTCTGGTGCACGGGCGGGCAGACCCGATCATCCCGCTGTCACGGGCCAGCGCCTCGCGCGATGCGCTGCAGGCCCTGGGCTGCGACGTCGAGTGGCATGAATACGCGATGCCGCACTCGGTGTGTCCGCAGGAAGTGGCCGACCTCAACCGTTGGATGCTGCGCATCCTGGGTTGAGGTTCAGGCAGCGCTGAGGCAGCGCAGCGCCCATCCAGAACGATCAGCCGGCACGCTCCGCGGGAGCGCTTGGCTTGGGCGGGGCAAAACGCTTCTCCGGTTTGTCGGCGCGGGCGTACAAGCCCTCGACGGCGGGGATGTTGGCCTCGAGGTCGCGAATGCGGGTGGCGCCCGCCGGGTGGGTTGACAGCCACTGCGGTGGCGCACCCTTGCTGGCCGAGCCCATCTTCTGCCACAGCGTGACGCCGGCGCGCGGCTCGTAGCCGGCGCGTGCGGACAGGTCGAGTCCGATCTTGTCGGCCTCGGATTCGTCGTTGCGGCCGAACTTCAGCGTGAGCAACTCACCGCCCTTGTCGGCGAGAAAGCGACCGCCACCACCGAGCCCCAGCAGGGCCGAGCCGATCTCGATCACGCCGCGGGTGGCCGCCGATTTGCCCATGCGCTCTCGGGCGTGCTCGCGCAGCGCGTGCGCAATCTCATGGCCCATCACCTGCGACACCTCGTCGTCGCTGAGCTGGAGCTGGTCGAGGATGCCGTAATAGAAAGCGATCTTGCCGCCCGGCATGCAAAACGCATTGATCTGTCGGCTGCCAAGCAGGTTGACCTCCCATTTCCAGTTGGCCGCGCGAGCCGTGCTGCGCAGGTTGGGCGAGTTGCTGAACGGGATCAGCCGCTGGGCGATGGCGCGCAGGCGCACGAGTTGGGGGTGGTTGTCCGGCGCCAGGGCTTTTTGCTGTGCGGCCTGCTGCAGCATTTGCTTGTATTGCTGAGCGGCCGAGGCTTCGACCTGCTCGGCGGGCACCAGTTCTGACAGCGTGGAGGGTTCGTCGACCTGCACACCGTATTGCGCCCAGGCGGGAATCACCGACGCGGCAGTCGCACAGGCCAGCGTCTGAGCAAACCGCCGGCGCGAGTGCAAGGCACAGCTGCAACCCGCGTGGTGCCAACGGCCCCAGGTCGATTGCGTGTCGGGCTCGAACGGTGCGTGCGGGTCGAATTCAGTCGTCATGACAGTCTCGTGGGCTCGAAGGTAGTGCGTGGCTTCAGTCGTCAGCGATGAGAGTGGCCGGGTCGACTTCCAGTTCAACCACCGCCGCGCGCAGCCACCACAGCATCAGCAACGCCGGCGCGGCCAGCACGGTGGACAACACGAAGAATGCCGGCCAGCCGATCGATTCGGCCATCACCCCGGCCAGCGGCCCCACCCAGACACGGCCCACCGAGGCAAAAGCCGACAGCAGCGCGTACTGCGTGGCCGTGAAGCGCTGGTTGCACAGGCTCATCAAGAAGGCCACGAAGGCCGCCGTGCCCATGCCGCTCGACAGGTTCTCGACCGCGATCACCATCAGCAGGCCGCCGTCGATGTCGGTGGCGTGCGCCAGCCTCACGAAGCCCCAGTCGAATGCCGGCACCACCAGCCCGGGCCACACGCCCTTGCCGTTCACCGCCAGCCACCAAAAACCGAGGTTGCTCAGCATCTGCAGCACGCCGAACACCATCAGCGAGCGCCAAAGACCGAGGCGCAGCATCAGCGCACCGCCCAGCAACGCGCCGCCGATGGTCAGCCACAGGCCGATCAGCTTGTTGACCACACCGACTTCGGCCGGGCTGAACATCATGGACTTGAGCAGGAACGGCGTCATCAGCGAGCCGGCAAAGGCGTCGCCCAACTTGTAGAGCACGATGAACGCCAGAAACGCCGCCGCCCCACGCTGCGAGAAGTAGCTGCTCAAGCCGCTGAGCAGGGTCTCGAACCTCGCCGCGCGAGCCGCCCACGCCGCCAACGGCAAGGTGAACGCAAGACCCAGCATGAGTGCGAGCAGGTCGATCCACTTGGCCTTGAGCGCATCGGCCATCGTGCTGCCGTCGAACCACGGCGCGAGCAGCGTGCGGGCGATCGGGGGCCCCAGCCGGTCGCTGACCACGAAGCCCACCGCCACCGCCACCAGCAGCGCGGCGAAGCCGATCAAATCCTGCCGCGCCACGCTGGAGCGGTCGCCCAGCGCGCGCACGCGCGGCAGCACCAGCGCCGACAGCACCGCCGCACCCGCCATCAGGCCTGCCATGAACCGGTAGACCGCCGGCCACGTCCAGCCGCCGCCCGGGCCCGTGGCGTTGCTCGGATCGACCCAGATCAGCGCGATGCCGCCCGACAGCACCATCGCCAGGCGGTAGCCGAGCACGCTGAGCGATGAGCCCAGACCGCGCTCTCGCGCAGCGAGCAAATCGGTGCGGTAGGCGTCGATGACCACATCCTGCGA
>CANGBT010000201.1 GCA_947452135.1 Burkholderiales bacterium | reverse complement strand
TGGATGACCTACGGTCTGGCCGATGTGGTCAACCAGCGCCGCATGATCGACGAGAGCCCGGCCGGCGAGGACTTCAAGCGCGGCCAGGTCGGCAAGCTCGAAGCGCTGCTCGCGCTGGCCGAGGCACATGACTGCCGGCGCATCCGCTTGCTGACGTACTTCGGCGAGGTGCAAGACACCACCGACGGCGCCCAAGCGCGCTACCGCTGCGGCAACTGCGACAACTGCATCAACCCGCCGGCCACCTGGAACGCCACCGAAGCCGCGCGCAAGGCGCTCAGCTGCATCTACCGCTTCCACCAGAACGGCGGCCAGCGGTTCGGCGCCGGCCACCTGATCGACGTGCTGCGCGGAAAGGTCACCGACAAGGTCACACAGCACGGCCACGGCTCGCTGTCGACCTTCGGCATCGGCGCCGACGTGACCGAAGCCCAATGGCGCGCCGTGCTGCGCCAGCTGATCGCGCTGGGCCACCTGCGCACCGAGGGCGAGTACCACACGCTCGAGCTGACCGACAGCGCGCGCTCGGTGCTGCGCGGCGAGGTGCAACTGCTGCTGCGCGAGAGCAGCCCGACGGCCGCCAGCGCCAAGCGAGCTCGCTTCGGGTCGCGCACGGGCACGGCCAAGGACAAGGCGCCGCCGGTGCCGCTCGACGACGAGGCCACCGAGCGCTTTGCTTCACTCAAGGCCTGGCGCGCCGAGGTGGCACGCGAGCACAACCTGCCGGCGTACGTGGTGTTCCAGGACCGCACGCTGGCCGAGATGGCGCGCACGCAACCTCATTCGCTCGATGACCTTGCGCTCATCAGCGGCGTGGGCGCCAAGAAACTCGAGGCCTACGGCAGCGAGATCCTGCGCGTGCTGGCGGCCTGAGACAGCCCACCGCGTCCAACCCGCGAGGTCTAAACTCGGCGGATTCGTCCTGTCGGGACGAGTCGAAAACAACCGAGATCCACCATGCGCCAGAACCTTCTTCAGTCCCTGCGTCTTTGTGTGCCCGCTCTGGCTTGCCTGCTGGCGTGGCCGGCTGCGCAAGCGGCACAAGGCAGCGGCCTGAACGCGGGCGCCAACTCATGGACGCTGGGGGTCGAAAACGACCTGTTCGCCGGCAGCCACCGGGATGCCGACTACACCGGCGGCTTCATGTTCACGATGTCAGGTCCGGACGCCTCCCGTGCACTCATTTCGCTGGATCCGATCCTCGGTGCCATCGACAGCCTGTGGCTGCCCAACCGCGGCTCGGATCCGTCGTCCAAGGCCGGCCTGCAAATCAGCATGCAGGCCTGGACGCCCGATGACACCGACTCGAAAACGCCGGTCTACAACGACCGCCCTTATGCCAGCCTGCTCGCGCTGACCAGCACACGCATGACGGTGGGCCGCGACGACGAAGCCGCCTGGGCGTCGTCGCTCACGATCGGCGTGCTGGGTGCGGGCTTTGCCGAAGACATCCACCGCGGCTTCCACAAGCTGGTGGGCAGCGGCCATTCGCCCAAGGGCTATGACCACCAGATCTCCGACGGCGGCGAGCCGACGCTGCGCTACACGCTGCGTCGTCAGGCGCTGCTGGGCGAAGGCATGTTCGGCGGCACGCGCCAGGACTTCAAGTGGGCCATCGAAGGCAGCGCGGGCTATCTCACCGAAGCGGTGCTGACAGCGTCCGGTCGCATCGGCCGCTACTCCACGCCGTGGTGGTCGATGAACACGGAACACAGCGAGTACTACGCACCTCGCGGCACCGAGGGTGACCTGTACCTGTCATACGGGCTCACCGGCAAGCTGCGCGGCTACAACGCCATGCTTGAAGGGCAGTTCCGCCACTCGGACGTGACGGTGCGCCGCAGCAACCTCGAGACCGCGATCGGCGAAGCCTGGTTCGGCGTGACCTGGGGCATCACCAACTCGACCACGCTGAGCTACGTGATGCGCTACCAGACGGCAGAGATCAAGCACGGCAAGGGCTCGCGAGACTTCGGCAGCGGTGGCGTCTACCTCAACTACGGTTACTGAGGTTCGCGCGGCCGGGGGTGAGCCGCCCGCCACGCGGGCATCGTCGGGCGACGCACCCATGATCCGGGTGCGGGGTGCGCGCACCCACAACCTGAAGAACATCGACCTCGACATCCCGCGCAACCAGCTGGTGGTGATCACCGGGCTGAGCGGCTCGGGCAAGTCGAGCCTGGCGTTCGACACGCTGTACGCCGAGGGCCAGCGACGCTACGTGGAGAGCCTGAGCGCCTACGCGCGGCAGTTCCTGCAGCGCATGGACAAGCCCGACGTCGATGTCATCGAAGGCCTCAGCCCGGCCATCAGCATCGAGCAGAAGGCGACCTCGCACAACCCGCGCTCCACCGTGGGCACGGTCACCGAGATCCACGACTACCTGCGGCTGCTGTACGCGCGCGCCGGAACGCCGTTCTGCCCCGACCACCACGTCGCCTTGCAAGCTCAAAGCGTGAGCCAGATGGTCGACGCCACGCTGGCGCTGCCCGAAGCCACGCGGTTGATGGTGCTCGCCCCGGTGGCGCGCGAGCGCAAGGGCGAGTTCACCGAGCTGTTTGCCGCCATGCAGGCTCAAGGCTTCGTGCGCTTTCGCGTCGATGGCGCCACCGTCGAGGCGACCGACCTGCCCGCGCTCAAGAAGAACGACAAGCACGACATCGACGTGGTGATCGACCGCATCAAGGTCAGCCACGACGCGGCCAGCGGCCTGACGCAGCGACTGGCCGAGAGCTTCGAGGCCGCGCTGCGCATTGCCGACGGGCGCGCGATCGCCTGCGAGATGGATACCGGGCGCGAGCACCTGTTTTCGAGCCGCTTTGCCTGCCCGGTGTGCCGCTACTCGCTGGCCGAGCTTGAGCCACGGCTGTTCTCGTTCAACTCGCCGCAAGGCGCGTGCACCGCCTGCGACGGCCTGGGTCAGGTCACGGCCTTTGATCCGCAGCGGGTGGTGGGATTTCCGAGCCTGAGCCTGGCCAGCGGCGCCATCAAGGGCTGGGACCGGCGCAACAGCTACACCTTCTCGCTGATCGAGGCGGTGGCGCGGCACTGCGGCTTCGATGTCGACACGCCCTTCGAAGCGCTGCCCGAGGCCACCCGGCACACGCTGCTGCACGGCTCGGGTGACGAGCCCATTGCCTTCACCTACAGCGCCGACAGCATGGGCCGCGAAGGCGAGTCCAAGCCACGCAGCGTCAAGCGCAAGCACCCCTTCGAAGGCATCATCCCG
>CANGBT010000200.1 GCA_947452135.1 Burkholderiales bacterium | reverse complement strand
TGCGGCGTGCCGGCCGCCAGGATCACCGGCTTGTTCATCTGCGGGTTCAGTGTCTTGAACTCGTCCAGCGTGATGCCGGCCAGCGCCACGGCCTTGTCCACGTCGATGTCGCGCTGGATCGGCACGCTGAGGAAGTAGGGGTGATTGGCCACCAGGGGCAGCGTCAAACCGAACGACTGCGGCGAGCCGATGATGTTCTTCACCGCTTGCAGCTTGGGTACGTAATTGCGCGTCTCGTCAGGCATGTTGAGACTCAGGTAATCGGTGGGCAAGCCCGCTTTCTGGTTGCGGGCCATGGCGCGCTGCACGTTGCCTTCGCCCCAGTTGTAGGCGGCCAGGCTCAGATGCCAGTCGCCGAAGATTCCGTAAAGGCGCTGCAGGTAGTCGAGCGCTGCGCGGGTCGACGCCAAAACGTCGCGTCGATCATCGCGAAAGATGTTTTGCTTCAGCGCGAAATCGCGCCCGGTCGCCGGCATGAACTGCCACATGCCGGACGCCCTTGCCGACGACATCGCCTGCGGATTGAAAGCACTTTCGATGAAGGGCAGCAACGCCAGCTCGGTCGGCATGCCCCGCGACTCGAGTTCTTCGACGATGTGGAACAGGTAACGCCCGCCTCGTGTGGTCATCCGCTCGACGTAGTCAGGCCGGCTGGCGTACCAGCGCTCGCGTTCGCGCACCAGATCGTTGTCGAGGTCGGGCATGGCGAAGCCGCGGCGCACACGCACCCACAGGTCGGCCTTGGCCGCCGCGCTGTCGAGGTCAACCTGAACGCCTGGTCGCATCGGATCGACGGGTCCGAGTGCGCCCGAGGCCAGGGCCGAGCCCAGCGGGTCATCGGTTGTTGTCGCCTGAACCGAATTCGTCCACGAAGGCGTCTCGGTCTGGCCCGTCGCACCCAGGGGCGCACTGGCGGCATGTCCGGCAGTCGAGGTGGCACAGCCGGAGCCGACCGCCCAGACCGACAAGGTCAGTAAGCCGGCAAATATCAGGCGGCGAAGGGCCGGGCAGATCGGGTCAGTCATCAGAACTCATTTTTCCATTGCCGCAGGGTCGCGAAGACCTCCACGGGATCATCGCTGGTCGAACCGTGGCGCCTTGCAGCGTCGATCACCGTGGACACACCGCAGCGCAGGAACGGATTGATGGCTCGCTCCGTGGCGATGCGACCGGGCAGCGTGGGCACACCGGCTGAGCGCTGTTGTTCACACCAGCGGGTGTACTCGCTCAATTCTGCGCTGTCTGGCTCCACAGCATGAGCGAACTTCAGATTCGACAACGTGTACTCGTGGGCGCAGCACACGCGGGTGTCGCCTGGTAACTCAGCCAGCCGTTGCAGCGAGTGGTGCATCTGTTGCGGCGTGCCCTCAAAAAGCCGACCGCAGCCCCCGGAAAAAAGCGTGTCGCCACAGAACACAACGGGCGCCTCGGTCGATGCCGACGGGCGATGAAAGTACGCGATGTGGCCGCGCGTGTGGCCCGGCACATCGATCACCTCGAAGCGCGCACCGATCGCCTGCACGCAGTCGCCCTGCGCTACCGGGATACAGGGGCCGGGGATGGACTCACGGGCCGGTGCGTAGACCGGAGCATCGAAGCGAGCCCTCAAACCGGCCAGGCCCCCCACGTGATCCTGATGGTGGTGCGTTACTAGAATCGCCGCCAGTCTCAACTCGAGGCGATCCAGCGCTGCGAGCACCGGCGCACAATCCCCCGGATCGACGACGGTGGCTTCCACCCCATCGTGCAGCATCCAGATGTAGTTGTCGTTGAACGCGGGCAGTGCAAGCAAATACATGTCTGAATCCGCGCCGAGTATAAGTTTGAGGGCCTGGCTGACGAGCCCACTCGGGGCCTACCTGCTGCGCTGGGAACAGAGCTACGTCGATTCGGCGGTGGCCGATGTTTTCGGCTTTCATGCGGTGCAACTGGGGCTGCCTGAGCTTGATGCGCTTCGCGCCAACCGCATGCCGCACCGCTGGCGGACCGATTCAACGCAGCCTTTGTCTGTCGATGAGCCGCCCTCGAGTGTGCTGAACGCCGTGTCGCTCACGTGTGACTTCGATGCCTTGCCCTTCGACAGCCAAAGCCTAGACCTTGTGGTGTTGCCTCATGCCCTGGAGTTGGCGCGCGATCCCCACCTGACTTTGCGTGAAGTCGAACGGGTGCTGCGGCCTGAGGGCCGTGTGGTGATCATTGGGTTCAACACGGCCAGCCTGTGGGGCGTGCGACAGCGAGGCTCCAACGTGCGCCGGTATCTGGGTCTGGGCCCCGCTGAATCGAGGTTTCTGCCGCATGGCGGAGAACTCATCGCCTACCGTCGCCTGAGAGACTGGCTGCGTTTGCTCAGCTTCGAGGTGGAGACCGGCCGCTTCGGTTGCTACCGCCCGCCGATCACGTCCGAGAAGTGGCTTTCGCGCTTCGAGTGGATGGAGCCTGCCGGCGACCGTTGGTGGCCCGTGTTGGGTGCGGTCTATGCGCTGACCGCTGTCAAGCGGGTGCGCGGTATGCGGCTGGTGGGCCTGACGCGGGCGCGCCACCGCAAGGCAGGGGCTTCCCAGGCCGTGGTGACGAACCAGCAACCTCACCGTGTCGTGTTGCCAGGCCAATTGCGTAAATCCAATCAAGATGAATGAACCTGTCCAGATTTCGCGTCCGCAAGTGACCATTTATACCGACGGCGCCTGCAAGGGCAACCCCGGGCGTGGGGGCTGGGGCGCCTGGCTGAGTTGCGACGGACACGAGAAGGAGCTGTTCGGCGGCCAGTTGCTCACCACCAACAACCGCATGGAACTCACCGCGGTGATCGAGTCGCTTGCGTCGCTCAAGCGAACCTGCTCGGTGCTGATCTACACCGACAGCGACTACGTGCGCAAGGGAATCACCGAGTGGATTCACAGCTGGAAGCTGCGCGGCTGGCTGACGGCCGATCGCAAACCGGTGAAAAACGCCGACCTGTGGCAGCGGCTCGACGCCCTGCGAGCCTTGCACCACGTCGAGTGGCGCTGGGTCAAGGGTCACTCGGGCGACCCCGGCAACGAAAGAGCCGATGCGCTGGCCAACCGCGGCGTTGAGGTGGCGGTCTGATCCCGAGATCGCCGGTATTGAAAAACAGCCTCGCCTGATCAGACTGGTGGATTGATCGCCGCAGGCCTGTGTCGGCGGCATATACTCGCGGGCTCACCTTGCCACACCCATGTCGACGCATCGGGGTGGCTTCCAATGTCGGAATTCACAAGGAGATTCAATGCGTCATTACGAAATCGTGCTGCTGATTCACCCGGATCAGAGCGAACAGGTTCCAGCGA
>CANGBT010000199.1 GCA_947452135.1 Burkholderiales bacterium | reverse complement strand
TTCCACCATGTAGTCATGGGCCAGCTTGTCGATGGCATCGGTGGTGATGCCCGGCACGATGTGGGGGGTGAGGTAGTCGAGGACCTCGGAGGCCAGCCGCCCGGCGATGCGCATGCCTTCGATGTCGGCAGCGGTTTTGATGGTGATCGTCATGCGTCTGATTATCTCACCCGACCCCTAAAATCGAGGGCATTCCCGTGGCGTCCCTTGCCACTTTCGGGTCATCCCGCCCGCACCAGAGCCCCTCGCGTGACCACACCGACCCAGCACCTGCTCCACTTCGAAGGGGGCAATGCGCTCCCGGAATTTCGCGCCTCTTCGCTGCTGGCCCGGCTGTCGCAGTCAGTGCCGCGCATCACCGCCGTCCATGCGCGTCATGTGCATTGGGTGAGCAGCGCTGCGCCGCTCGAGCGCACCCAGCGCGACACCCTCGAAGGCCTGCTGCGTTACGGCGACGCCTACACCGGGCCGACCGACGGCGCGCTGATCGTGATCGCGCCGCGCCTGGGCACGGTGTCGCCGTGGGCGTCGAAGGCGACCGACATCGCGCACAACTGCGCGCTGGCCATCCGCCGCGTCGAACGCGTCACCGAATACCGCCTGACGCTCAAGACCGGCCTGCTCGGCGGCAGCAAACCGCTCAGCGCGGATGAACTGCAGGCTGTGGCCGCGCTGTTGCACGACCGCATGACCGAAAGCGTGCTGCTCAAGCGCGAAGACGCCGCCCGTCTGTTCGACGAACAGCCCGCCGCGCCCATGGCGCAAGTCGATGTGCTGGGTCAGGGCCGCGCCGCACTGGCGGCGGCCAATGCCGATTTCGGTCTGGCACTGTCAGACGACGAGATCGACTACCTGGTAAATGCCTTTACCGGCTTGCAGCGCAACCCGACCGATGTCGAGCTGATGATGTTCGCGCAGGCCAACAGCGAGCACTGCCGCCACAAGATCTTCAACGCCCAGTTCACCGTCGATGGCCAGCCGCAGGAACACTCGCTGTTCCAGATGATCCGCAACACGCACCGCTTGGCGCCGCAGCACACCGTGATCGCCTACAGCGACAACTCGTCGGTGATGGAAGGTGGCGTCATCGAGCGCTGGCAGACCGAGGGCTACACCAACGCGCCGCGTTACGCCGGCCGCGAAGAACTCGCGCACGTGCTGATGAAGGTCGAGACGCACAACCACCCGACGGCGATCTCGCCGTTCCCGGGTGCTTCGACCGGCGCCGGTGGCGAGATCCGCGACGAAGGCGCCACCGGCCGCGGCTCCAAACCCAAGGCGGGCCTGACCGGTTTCACCGTGTCCAACTTGCACCTGCCCGGCACCGACTGGCCGTGGGAGCGCGTGGCCTATGGCAAGCCGGCGCACATCGCCAGCGCGCTGCAGATCATGATCGAAGGCCCGCTGGGCGGCGCCGCGTTCAACAACGAGTTCGGCCGGCCCAACCTGGCCGGCTACTTCCGCGTCTATGAGCAAGACGTGGGCTCGGGCTCAACCGCACAGCGCCGCGGCTATCACAAGCCCATCATGATTGCCGGCGGTCTGGGCACCATCGCAGCATCGCAGACCGACAAGGTCGCTTTCGCTGCGGGCACGCTGCTGATTCAGTTGGGCGGGCCCGGCATGCGCATCGGCATGGGCGGCAGCGCGGCGAGCTCGATGGCCGCGGGCGCCAACGCGGTATCACTCGACTTCGACTCGGTGCAGCGCGGCAACCCCGAGATCCAGCGCCGCGCGCAAGAGGTCATCAACCACTGCGTGGCGCTCGGGCAGGGCAACCCGATCCTCGCCATCCACGACGTGGGCGCGGGGGGCATTTCCAACGCCTTTCCGGAACTGGTCGACGGGGCAGGGCGCGGCGCGCGTTTCGACTTACGCCAGGTGCCACTCGAAGAAAGCGGCCTGTCGCCCAAGGAAATCTGGAGCAACGAAAGCCAGGAGCGCTACGTGCTGGCGCTGCAGCCCGACTTGTTGCCGGTGTTCGACGCGATGTGCGCGCGCGAGCGCTGCCCGTACGCCGTGGTCGGCGTGGCCACCGAGGCCAAGCAGCTGGTGCTGGCCGACGCGCCGCTCGATGCAGATCTGGCCGTGAATCCGCCTTCGGTGCTGGCCATCGACATGCCGATGGACGTGCTGCTGGGCAAGCCGCCCAAGATGCACCGCGATGTGCGGCACGTGGCGCCCGAGTTGCCCGCGCTGAATCTGGCCGATGTGGCGCTCGAGACCGTGGCCTTTGATGTGCTGCGTCACCCGACGGTGGCCAGCAAGCGCTTTTTGATCACCATCGGCGACCGCACCGTGGGTGGCCTGAGCCACCGCGATCCGATGGTCGGCCCGTGGCAAGTGCCGGTGGCCGATTGCGCGGTCACGCTGGCCGACCATGTGGGTTTGCGTGGCGAGGCGATGAGCATGGGCGAGCGCACGCCGCTGGCCGTGATCGACGCGGCCGCATCGGGCCGCATGGCGGTGGGCGAGGCGCTCACCAACCTGCTGGCCGCGCCGTTCGTGCTCGAGCGCGTCAAGCTCAGCTGCAACTGGATGGCCGCGTGCGGCGAGCCCGGTGAAGACGCGGCGCTGTACGACACCGTGCGCGCCGTGGGCATGGAGCTGTGCCCCGCCTTGGGCATCAGCGTGCCGGTGGGCAAGGACAGCTTGTCGATGCGCACCCGCTGGAGTGAAGGCGGGCAGACCCGTCAGGTGACCGCGCCGGTGTCGCTGATCGTGTCGGCCTTTGTCACGCTCGACGACGTGCGTGGCACCCTCACGCCGCAGCTGCAGGGCGGCGACAACACGCTGATCCTGATCGACCTGGGGCAGGGCCGCAACCGCATGGCCGGCTCGATGCTCTCGCAGGTGCTCAACCAGACCGGCAACGCCAGCGATGGCGTGCCTGATTTGGACGACCCGGCGCAGCTCAAATCGCTGATCGCCGCCATCAACGAGCTGCGCGCCGAAGGCTGCCTGCTCGCGTATCACGACCGCAGCGACGGCGGCTTGTGGGCCACCGTGTGCGAGATGGCATTTGCCGGCCACGTGGGCGTGAGCCTGAACGTGGACATGCTGGTGACCGAGGGCGACGGCATCACCGACAGCCGCATGGACTGGGGTGACTCCAAGAACTGGGCCGGCCAGGTCGGTGCGCGCCGGCATGAGCTCACGCTCAAGGCGTTGTTCAGCGAGGAACTCGGCGCCGTGATCCAGGTGCCCACCGCAGTGCGCAACGAGGTGACGCAAACGCTGCGCCGTCATGGCCTGTCGAAGCACAGCCACTTCATCGGCAAGCCCAACGACCGCAGCACGGTCGAGGTCTGGCGCGACACCAAGGCGGTGTTCACCGCGCCGCTGCGCGAGTTGCAGCAGGCGTGGGACGAAGTGAGCTGGCGCATCGCCCAGCTGCGC
>CANGBT010000198.1 GCA_947452135.1 Burkholderiales bacterium | reverse complement strand
CGAGGGGCTCACCGAGTTCTTGCCGATCTCGAGCACCGGGCACCTGATCCTGGCCGGCTCGCTGATCGACTTCACCGGCGAAACCGCCAAGGTCTTCGAGATCGCCATCCAGACCGGTGCCATGTTCGCTGTGGTGTGGCAATACCGCGAGCGGCTGCAGCGCACCGTGAGCGGGCTGGGCAGCGAGCCGGCGGCACGGCGCTTTGCGCTCAATGTGCTGATCGCCTTCGTCCCGGCGGTGGTGCTCGGGCTGGCGTTTGGCAAGGCCATCAAGGCGCACCTGTTTCACCCGGTGCCGGTGGCGCTGGCGTTCATCGCCGGCGGGCTGGTGATCCTGTGGGTCGAGCGGCGCCATGAGCGGCTGTACGGCCACCTCGATCTGGCCGGCACGCGCCACGCGCGCGTCGAGTCGGTCGACGACATGGGTCCGCTCGACGCGCTCAAGGTTGGGTTGCTGCAGTGCCTGGCGATGATCCCCGGCACCAGCCGTTCGGGCGCGACCATCATCGGCGCGATGGTGCTGGGCTTTTCGCGCCAATGCGCCACCGAGTTCAGCTTCTTCCTGGGCATTCCCACTCTGATGGGTGCTGGCGCGTACGCGCTGTGGAAGCAGCGCGAGTCGCTGCACGCGGCCGATCTGCCGCTGTTCGCCGTGGGCTCAGTGGTGGCCTTCGTCAGCGCCTTGCTGTGCATCCGCTGGCTGATCCGCTTCGTGTCCACGCACAACTTCACGGGCTTCGCCTGGTACCGCATCGTGTTCGGTGCGGTGGTGCTGCTCACGGCGTGGCAGGGCTGGGTGGTGTGGGCGGACTGACGCGGCGGCACCCCGCTTGAAGACGTCTGACCTGCTGGATCTGGGCATCCTGGCCGCCCTGTGGGGCGCGTCGTTCATGTTCATGCGCGTGGCCGCACCCGAGTTCGGGCCGGTCGCGCTGGCGGCGCTGCGTGTCATCGGCGCATCACTGCTGCTGATGCCGCTGCTGGTGCTGCGCGGACAGGCCGGTGAGTTGCGCCGGCACTGGTTTCGCCTGCTGGTGGTGGGTCTGGCCAACTCGACGCTGCCATTCATGCTGTTCACCTACGCCGCGCTGTCCATCAGCGCGGGCATGGCGTCGATCTTCAATGCCGCCACGCCGCTGTTCGGCGCGGTCATCGCGTGGCTGTGGTTGCACGACCGACCCACGCGCTCGGGCGTGCTCGGTCTGGCCATCGGCTTTGGCGGCGTGCTGTGGATGGCGTGGGACCGCGCGAGCTTCCAGCCCGGCGGCTCGCCCTGGGCGGTGCTGGCCTGCCTGGGCGCGCCGCTGCTGTACGGCATCTCGGCGAGTTACACCAAACGCTTCCTGACCGACGTGCCCTCCCTCGCGGTCGCCGCCGGCAGCTTGCTGGCCGCCGCGCTGCTGCTCGTCGTGCCTGCCGTCATCTGGTGGCCACCGGTCCCGCCCTCGGCCCGCGCGTGGGGTGCCGCGCTGGTGCTGGCGGTGGCGTGCACCGCGGTGGCCTATGTGCTGTTCTTCCGCTTGATCGCCAACGTCGGCCCGGCCCGCACGATCGCCGTCACTTTTCTTATCCCGGCCTTTGCGATGTTGTGGGGGCGGGTGTTTTTGGGGGAGGTGCTGACGTGGCACATGGTGGCGGGGTGTGCGGTGATCCTGCTGGGGACGGCGTTGGCCACGGGGGCGGTTAAGTTGCCTCGCCGGTGGGGCTGAGGGCTGTTCGCTCGCCGCGTGGCGCTTGATTCCCTGCGGGAGACCGCGCCGGGTTTCGGCCCGGCGGCCGAGTGGCTTTCATTTGTGGGCCCAGAAGAAAGTCACCAAAGAAGAGGGCCTTGAACACCAGACCATTTGGCTGGCTCGCTGCGGCTACAGGCGGACTGCCACGGACGCTGCACGAGAACGGGCACTGAGAACTGGACACAGCGGCGACAGGCTTTGCCTTGGCCGTGGACCCGCAGGGTCGAGGCGAAACGAGCTTGAGCGGTTGAGCATTAGCGAGGTCACCGCCAAAGTAGCTCGCTGGATGTTCTCGAGCCAGAGCCTCTGAAGTAGGCCTGTAGCCGCAGCGAGCCACTCAAATGGTCTGGTGTTCAGGCCCTTTGCTTTGGTGACTTTCATTTGGGCCCACAAATGAAAGTTACTCGGCAGCCGGGCCGAAACCCGGCGGGCTCTCGCCCAGAGCGCCCCTCGCGGGAAGCGAACAAAACCAACCTCTCGGCAGCCGGGCCGAAACCCGGCGCGGTCTCCCGCAGTGAACCAGCGCTGCACCAAGCAAGACCGGCGTGCTCTCGCCCAGAGAAAGCCCTAGCGGGAAGCGAGAAGCCCGGTCACCGCGACCAGCCCCCACCCAGCGCCCGATACACCCCCACCAGCGACGTCGCCTGCGCCACATCCGCCTGAGCCAGCGCATCCCGTGCCGAAAGCGCCTCGCGCTCGGCGTCGAGCACGGCCAGGAAGTCGGTCACGCCGGCTTCAAAGCGCAGGCGGGCCAGTCGGGTGGCTTCGCCCGAACTGGCTTCGGCGCGAGACAGGCTGTCGCGCCGCTGTGCGCTGCGGCTGAACTGGGCAAACGCGCCTTCGGTTTCTTCCAGCGCGGTGGCCAGCGTCTGCTCGTAGGCGGCCAGATCTTGCTGGGCGCGCGCTTCGCTGGCGGCGATGCGCGCGCGGATGCGGCCGAAGTCGAGCAGCGTCCACGAGAAGGTGGCGCCGGCGGCAAAGCGCTGTGAGTCGCGCGTGCCCAGGTTGCTCAATCGCGTGGAGGCCAGCCCGAGCAGGCCGTTGATGCTGATGCTGGGATAGAGCTCGCCGGTGGTCACGCCGATCTCGGCGGTGGCAGCGGCCAGACGCCGCTCGGCCACCGCCACGTCGGGTCGGCGCGCCATCCATTGCACTGGCGTGCCCACGGGCAGGCTGGCCAGATCGGTGAGCGGCAGGGTGGGCAGCGCGGCCGGCACGATCAGCCGCGAGCGCAAGGCCGCCGGTGGCTGCGCGCTGAGCGTGGCCAGGCGGTAGATGCCCAGATCGATGCCGGCTTGCAGCGCGGGCAGCGCGGCTTCGGTGGTGGCGGCGAGGGTGCGTGCGCGCTCCAGATCGAGCTGCGTGCCGCGCCCGGCATCGACGCGGGCTTGCGCGATGGCCAGCGACTCGCGCTGGTTGGCGAGCGCGGCTTGCGTGAGCTCGAGCCGGCGCTGCAGGCCGCGCAGCTCCAGGTAGTTGCGCGCCACCTCGGCAGCCACGCTGGTGTGCGCAGCGCCCAGGCCCGCCTCGCTGGCGCTGACCTGCGCAGCGGCGGACTCCTTGGCGCGTCGTTCGCGGCCGAAGAAGTCGAGCTCCCAGTTGGCCACGAAGCCGGTGCTGTAAGCCGATCCGGTGCGCTTGGTGCGGCTCAGGTTGAACGACGAGTTCGGCGGCGAGATCGAGCGCGACGCGCCGGCTTGCACGTCGACTTGCGGCAAGGTGGACGCGTCGACCTCGTTGCGCGCAGCACTGGCTTCTTGCAGCCGGGCCTGGGCGATGCGCACAT
>CANGBT010000197.1 GCA_947452135.1 Burkholderiales bacterium | reverse complement strand
GTCGATCGCCGACAACCTGGCGCTGGCTGCACGGCGCGGTCAGTCACGCGGACTCGGCCGCGCCCTGAGCAGCGGCAACCTGCAAGCCCTGCAGGAAGTGGTGAGCGGCCTGGGCCTGGGGCTGGAGAGCCGGCTCGAGAACATGATCGGCAGCCTGTCGGGCGGCCAGCGCCAGGCGCTCACGCTGCTGATGGCCACCATGCTCAAGCCCAGGTTGCTGCTGCTTGACGAGCACACCGCCGCGCTCGACCCCAAGAGCGCCGATCAGGTCATCCGCATCACCGAACGGGTGGTCCAGCGCGACAGCCTGACCACGCTGATGGTCACGCACTCGATGGCGCAGGCGGTGTCTCTGGGCGACCGGCTGATCATGATGCACCGCGGTCAGGTGATCGAAGACCTGCGCGGCGCCGAAAAGCGACGCCTGCGCCCCGAAGACCTGCTCGCTCGCTTCGAGGAAGTGCGCCGCGCCGACCGGCTCGATGAATCGGCGGCCGAGCTGCTCAGGCAACGCTACGTCTGAGGCGGTCTTCGAAGCGCCGGTCGTGCGCCGCGGCTAATTCGCCAGCTGCGGCTTGCGCTCGATCAACAGGTCGAGGTAGGTGTCTTCGTCCTGGCGGATGCGAATGCGCACCGGCAGGTAGCGCAAGCTGGGCGCGAACCACACCTCGGCGGTCAGGTCGTCGCCCTTGCGCGCTTCGCGGCGCGGCTGCAACCGAACCGTGTCGAGCTCGCCAAACGAGGTGTAGATGGTTTCGACCTCGCGCACGTCGTAGACCCACAGACTTTGCCGGCGCGGCAGCGCCAGCGCGATCTCGACGGTGCGCCCGGGCTTGAGCAGCGCAGGGTTGCGGCTGAACATGTAGCTCATCTGAACGAACTGGCTGGCCGTGTCTTGCACCCCCGGCATGCGCTCGACGCGGTTGCCGTTGTTGAGCACCACCTCGTCAGGCTCGAAGCTCATGTGGGCACGCCGGCGATCGCGAAAGGCCACCTTGCTGTCCTCGTCGTAGCGCTCGGGCGACAGGCCCGACTCGGTGAGCTGGCCTTCGCTGCTCATGCGGCGCGAATACACCGGCGCGAACGACGGGCCCACGGTCACATCGAGGTGCACCTGGTAGCGCGCGCCCTGGCGCACCCACTCGACCTTGGCGTCGCCATGCACCTCGCCGCGGTAGTTGCCGGTGAGCTCGTAGGTGATGCGCGTGGACGCCGGCCACGCAAACGGCTCGGCGCTGGCGGCCGGCGCGACGGGCGATGGCGCCGCGCTCGGCGACAGATCGGCGAGCACCTTGGGCGCGGGCGGCTCGACGGTGACGGGGGGCAACACTGGCTCGGGTGCGGCTGCCGGCAGCGGCTCGGCGGAGGCCGCCGCCACCGCTGAGGCGGCCTCCTGCGGCGGCTTGGGTGCACGCTTGGGCGATGAGGCAGCCGGCTCCACCGGCGACGGCGCCAGCGGCGCGGCGGGCGGCGGCTCGACCACCGGCGGTGCGAGAGGCGCGGCCACCTCGGGCGGCGCGCTGATTTCCATGTCGCGCGCGAACGTGACTTCCATGCGCGGGGGCATCGCGGCATCGGCGCCGAAATCGATCAGGCCCTGGCCAACCTCGCGCATCACCAGCAGGTGCACGCCGATGACGGCCACCACCATCGCGATGCGCAAGCGCGCATGCCCGCGTCCGGTCGGGGTCACCCGGGGCTCGGGTGCTCCAGCGCTCAACCGTCGATCCATGCCCGGCGCAAGGCCAGCGCGGCACGCGGCGCCTTCGCATCGGCGTGCAGCGTGACGCTGCCGCTCGCCTCGCCCGCTGCCGGCCGCTCGAGCGTGAGCGTCAGCAGCCGCTGATCGCGTGCGACCAGCAGGCTCGCCGATTGCCCCGGCGCCAGCAGCCGCTGCGCGTCGTCGAGCCGGCGCAGCCGCCAGCCGTCGAGCCCCAGCACCTCGTCGCCCGGCGACAGCCCGGCGCGTTCGCCCGCGCCGCCACGCAGCACATGGCTGACCTTGATGCCGGTCAGCGCGCTCTCGTTGACGCGGATGGCAAGCTGCTGCACCAGCGTGGCGCTCTGCGCTTGCCACTGCACGCCGAACGGCTTCAGCAGCTCGGCCAGCGGCAGCTCGCCGGTGCCATGCACCCAGGCATCGAACTGCTGCACCAGCGCCTCGGCAGCGGTGGGCCCGGCCACCTCGCGCAGCACCGCCACGATGTCGGCCTCGCGGATCGGCCCGCCAGCGCTGCGCACCCACAGGCCGCGCATCACGTCATCGAGCGAGACCTTGCGGCGCGGTGAGGCTGCGCGCAGGCTGAGGTCAAGCGCCAGCGCCAGCAGCGAGCCCTTGGTGTAGTAGCTGACGGTGGCGTTGGGCGAGTTCTCGTCGGCGCGGTAGTACTTGACCCACGCGTCGAAGCTCGCCTGCGCCAGACTTTGCACGCGGCGCCCCGGCGCGCCGAGCACGTGGCCCAGCGTCTTGCTGACCGCCTTGAGGTAGCGCGGCGCGTCGATCAGCCCGGCGCGCACCAGCAGCAAGTCGTCGTAGTACGAGGTGAAGCCCTCGAAGAACCACAGCAGCTCGGTGTAGTTCTCGCGCGTGTAGTCGTAGCGCTCGAACTCGTGCGGGCGCAGCCGCTTGACGCTCCAGCTGTGGAAGTACTCGTGGCTGATCAGCCCGAGCAGCGTGACGTAGCCGTCGGTGAGCGGCTCGCTCGCGGCCCCGGCCGGCAAACGGCGCGGCAGGTCGCGCCGTGCGGCGATCAGCGCGGTGCTCGCTCGGTGCTCGAGCCCGCCGTAACCGTCTTCCACCGCGTTGAGCAGGAACACGTAGCGCTTGAACGGCACCTCGCGGCGCGCCGGCGCCTTGCCGTGCCAGAAGGCGATGGCGGCTTCGCAGATGCGCTGGGCATCGGCCAGCAAGCGCGCGCCGTCGAAGTCGGGCAGCGCGCCAGCCACGACCACCTCGTGCGGCACGCCGTGGGCCTGGAAGCTGCCGCGCCAGAACGCGCCGAGCTCGAACGGGTGGTCCACGAGTTCGTCGTAGTTCGCCGATTCGTAGGCGCCCTCGCCGGCCTCGGGCATCGCCGTGGCGACGTTCCAGCCGCGCGGCAGCGAGCGCAGTTCGATGCGGTGCGGCTCGGCCTCGCGTCCTTCGACGCGCAGGCACACGCTGGTGCCGTTGAAAAAGCCCCGCTGCGCATCGACAAACGCCGCACGCACCGAGTTGTCGAACGCGTAGACGACGCAGCTCACCACCAGCGCGCCGCGGCCCGAACACTCGGCCTGCCAGGTGGCCTTGTCGATTTGCACAAGCGGCACCACGCGGCGGCCCTGACGGGCTTCAAGGCCGCTCAGGTGGCGCGCGAACTCGCGCACCAGGTAGCTGCCCGGAATCCACACCGGCAGGCTCAACCGCTGCAGCGCCGCGGGCTCGGGCACGGTGAGCGTCACGCGCAGCAGGTGCGCATGGACCTGATCGAAATCGATGCGGTAGGAAATCATCGCGTGCAAAACCCCACAGGAAGCCGCGCCGCGGCGTTGGACGCGCGCCTCAGC
>CANGBT010000196.1 GCA_947452135.1 Burkholderiales bacterium | reverse complement strand
CTCGAACACCGTGTCGTAGACGGCCTGGATGTCGTCCAGCCCGTTGATGCGGCGGATGAACTCGATGTTGCTTGGG
This sequence comes from Burkholderiales bacterium, assembly GCA_947452135.1. Classification (GTDB taxonomy): domain Bacteria; phylum Pseudomonadota; class Gammaproteobacteria; order Burkholderiales; family Burkholderiaceae_C; genus PBB1. Next base: position 3,475 of record CANGBT010000196.1, on the reverse strand, counting down.
CACCAGGGCGCGTCCGAGCGCACCGACTGCATGTACTTCTCGATCGCCAGCCGGGTGGCCGCGTCGTCCCACGACAGCGGCAGCCACACGGTGCGGCTGGGCACTTCGATGTCGGCAATCGCCACGGCGCCGTCTTGCGCGTCGAGCAGCACGTCCATCAGCGCGGCCAGGCTCAGGCTGGCCGGGTCGTAGTGCACCTGCAGCGAGCGGATGCCCGGCGTGAGGTCGACGATGCCAGGCAGGCGGCCTTCGTCGCGCCAGGCCTGCAGACGCTGCATCAGCGCGTGCACATGGAAGCGCAGCGTGAGGTCGAGCTTCAACTCGCCAAATTCGATCAGCACATAGGCATCACCGGCACGGCGGTAGACGATCTCGATGCCGTCGTCACCGGCAGCGCGGCGGTGCAGCACGGCGGCCTCGGCCAGGGCCACGCCACGGCGCGCGAGCGCGGACGGGGCCTCCGGTGCAACCGGAGCCACATCGGCCGGGGCAAGCACGGCGTCTTGGCGCTGAGCCAGCGCGCGGGCCTCATCGAGTGTGAGTGGCTTGAAGCGCACGGTGTTGCCCGGCGACAGCTGGCCCAGCTTCCACAGCTCGGCCTGCACCACGGTGGCCGGGCACACGAAGCCGCCCAGGCTCGGGCCGTCGGGGCCGAGGATCACCGGCATGTCACCGGTGAAGTCGATCGCGCCGATCGCGTAGGCGTTGTCATGGATGTTCGACGGGTGCAGCCCGGCCTCGCCGCCGTCGGTGCGCGCCCAGGTGGGCTTGGGGCCGATCAGGCGAACGCCGGTGCGGCTGGAGTTGTAGTGCACCTGCCAGTCGGTGGCGAAGAAGGTGGCGATGTCGTCGCTCGTGAAGAAGTCTGGTGCGGCGTGCGGGCCGATCAGCACGCCGATGTCCCAGTGCGTGCCGTGGGGGGCGGTGAGCTCGGACGCCTGCGCCGGACTGATCGCCGGCACCTCGGCTGCCACGCCGTCGGGCGCGCCCAGGTGCAGCACATCGCCGCCGCGCAGCACGCGCCCGCCGTGGCCGCCGAACTGACCGAGCGTGAAGGTCGAGCCGCTGCCCAGGTAGTCGGGCACATCGAGGCCGCCGGCCACCGCCAGATAGGCACGGCAGCCGCCCACACCCGCGGTCTGGCCGACGCGGCCGATGCGCAGCGTCTGGCCCGGCCTCACCGCATGGGCCACGCCCAGCGCCAGCTTCTCGCCATCGAGCGTGAGTTCGATCGGCGCGCCGCACACCGCCACGCGCGCCTCGCAGCGAAAGCGCAGCGCCGGTCCGGCCACGGTGATCTCGAGCGCGGCCGCGCCCTGCGCGTTGCCCACCAGCCGGTTGGCCAGCCGCAGCGCGAGCGGGTCCATCGGACCCGACGGCGGCACGCCCACGTCCCAGTAGCCCAGCCGGCCGGGCCAGTCTTGCACCGAGGTCTGCACGCCCGGCGAGATCACATCGAACGCGCGGCTCGGCGCGGCAAACGACGCCAGGCTGCGCGTGGTGTGCGAGCCCGCCACGAACGGGTCGAAATGCATCACGCCGCGCAGGTAATCGAGGTTCGATTCGACGCCGTCGACGCGGCTTGCCAACAGCGCGGCGGACAGCCTGGCGATGGCGTCATCGCGGTCGCTGCCGTGGGCGATGAGCTTGGCGAGCATCGGGTCGTAGTAGGCGGTGACTTCGGTGCCGCGCTCGATCCAGGTGTCCACCCGCAGGTCGGCCGGGAAGCTCACCTGCGTGAGCACGCCGGTGGCCGGCTGGAAGTTCTTGTACGGGTCTTCGGCGTACAGGCGCGCTTGCACCGCGTGGCCGGTTTGCGTGATGTGCAAGCCGTCGAGCGCGGGCATGTCGCCCGAGCCCAGACGCACCATCCACTCGACCAGATCGACGCCGGTGACCGCCTCGGTCACGCCGTGCTCGACTTGCAGCCGCGCGTTCACCTCGAGGAAATAGAAGTCCTGCGTGCGTGCATCAACGACGAATTCGACCGTGCCCGCCGAGCGGTAGCTCGCCGCCTGAGCCAGCCGGCGCGCGGTGTCGTGCAGCGCAGCGCGCACTTCGGGCCGCAGGTGCGGCGCGGGCGCTTCTTCAACGACCTTCTGGTTGCGCCGCTGCAGCGAGCAGTCGCGGTCGCCAATGGCCAGCACCTGGCCGGCGCCGTCGCCGAACACCTGCACCTCGATGTGGCGCGCGTCGCTGATGTAGCGCTCGATGAACACGCCCGCATCAGAGAAGTTGGACTGCGCGAGGCGACGCACCGTCTCGAACGCGCCGCGCAGCTCGTCGGCGCCGGCGCACATCTGCATGCCGATGCCGCCGCCGCCCGCGCTGCTCTTGAGCATGACGGGGTAGCCGATGCGCTCGGCGCTGGCCAGCGCCTCATCCAGATCGGCCAGCAAGCCGGTGCCGGGCAGCAGCGGCACGCCGCTCGACGTGGCCAGCGCGCGCGCGGTGTGCTTGAGCCCGAACAGGCGCATTTGCTGCGGCGTGGGGCCGAGGAACGCCAGCCCGGCGGCCTCGCAGGCCTCGACGAAGCTGGCGTTTTCGGACAGGAAGCCGTAGCCGGGGTGGATGGCTTGCGCGCCGGTGGCCAGCGCGGCCTCGATCAGCCGTGCGCTGTTGAGGTAGCTCGCGGCCACCGGTGCGGGGCCGATGCACACCGACTCGTCGGCCATCGTCACGTGCAGCGCGCCGGCATCGGCTTCGGAATACACCGCCACCGAGCCCACGCCCAGGCGCTTGAGCGTGCGGATGATGCGGCAGGCGATGGCGCCGCGGTTGGCAATCAGGACCTTGTTGAACATGGCGGACTCGGCGGGAAGGCAGGTCGTCCTGCGATCAGAAAAAACGCACGCCGGTCGTCCGGCGCGGTGGAAACCTCAAACGGGATCCCAGACCAGAAAGCGCACCGGCGTCGGGTTGTAGCCGTTGCACGGGTTGTTGAGCTGCGGACAGTTCGACACCAGCACCACCACGTCCATCTCGGCGCGCATCTCGACGTACTTACCCGGTGCGGAGATGCCGTCCTCGAAGGTCAGACGGCCTTCGGGCGTGACCGGCACGTTCATGAAGAAGTTGATGTTCGACACCACGTCGCGCTTGGTCAGGCGCGGGATCTCGCTGGCGTCGTCGTCGGTGTGCGACAGCGCCAGCATGAAGCTGTCGCGGCAGCTGTGCATGTAGCGTTTTTCGAGCGCATAGCGCACCGTGTTGCTCTCGCAGGCGCAAGCCCCGCCCAGCGTGTCGTGGCGGCCGCAGGTGTCGGCGGTGATGGTGAGCATCGGACGGCCTTCGCTCGACATCAGCACCGAGCCCAGCGTCAGGTACAGCGCGCCTTGCGCCTGAATGGTGTGGGTCAGGCTGTAGCGCTCGCCGACATCGGCCGCGCTGTAGAAGATGGTGTCGACCGCCTGATTGCCTTCGAGGTCGACGATGCGCAGGGTCTGGCCCTTCTTCACGATCTTGGCCCACGGGT
>CANGBT010000195.1 GCA_947452135.1 Burkholderiales bacterium | reverse complement strand
GTGATCTGCTCGACGCTGACCACCGACGGCAGCCGCATGGCGCTCGAAGCGTTGTCGGCCGGTGCGGTGGCGGTGGTGGCCAAGCCGCGGCTCGGGCTCAAGCAGTTTCTGGAAGATTCGCGGCGCGAGCTGCTGCAAACGCTCAAGACCGCGGCGCGTTCGCGACCGCGTGCCGGCATGACCGCTGCGCGCACCGCCGCCGGTGCTGCCGCGCCCGCACCACGCCCGCCGATCGCCGGGCTGCATGCGCTGTCGGTCAACAAGCCGGTGGTGATCGGCAGCTCGACCGGTGGCACGCAGGCGCTCGAGCTGGTGCTGACCTCGCTGCCCGGCGACAGCCCGGGCATCGCCATCGTGCAGCACATGCCCGAGAAATTCACCGCCATGTACGCGCAGCGTCTGGACGGCATCTGCGAGATGAACATCCGCGAGGCCAAGGACGGCGACCGCCTCGAGCGCGGCGTGGTGCTGATCGCTCCGGGCGGCAAGCACATGCAGTTGCGCAAGGCCGGGGGTCAGTATTTCGCCGTGGTGGCCGACGGCCCGCCGGTCAATCGCCACAAGCCATCGGTCGACGTGCTGTTTCGCTCGGCGGCCGAATGCGCCGGCAAGGATTTGCTCGCGCTCATCCTCACCGGCATGGGCGATGACGGCGCGCGCGGCATGAAGCTGCTGCACGACAAGGGCGCGCGCACCATCGCGCAAAACGAGGAGACCTGCGTGGTGTTCGGCATGCCCAAGGAGGCCATCAAGCTCGGTGCCGTGGATGAAGTTTTGCCGCTTTCGCAGATGGCTTCTTCGATTCGCGCATTCGATGCCCGCGGTTGAGGGTTTTCGCCCTGAAGGGGCAAATTTTGCTGATACCGTGTCGTCATTCGTCTGAATTGCACGGCCCTTGTGTCGCTGCCCGGGGGCTTGCTCCGGGTGCCTGAGGGCCCCATCCAGAAGTGGTTGCCAGTTGTGTCGGGAAAGCTCTGATGAAGCCTTGCGGGGGCGGACTTCATCAGAACTTCCCCCCGGACGCTGGCGGGTCTCGCGGCCCGCCGCCGTCCTCCAGACCGACCGGAGACCCCCATGGACGTGATCAGTCATTTCGCCGCTCGCTTCGAGCGCACCCGCGAAGAAGAGCTCTCGATTGAAGAGTACCTGGCCGAGTGCAAGCGCAACCGGGTGGCCTACGCCAGCGCCCCCGAACGCATGCTGCAGGCCATTGGCGAGCCACAGACCGTCGACACGCGCAACGACCCGCGCCTGTCGCGTCTGTTCGCCAACAAGGTCATCAAGCTGTACCCGGCATTCGCCGAGTTCTACGGCATGGAAGACGCCATCGAGCAGGTGGTGAGCTACTTCCGCCACGCGGCCCAGGGCCTCGAGGAAAAAAAGCAGATCCTGTACCTGCTGGGGCCTGTGGGCGGCGGCAAGAGCAGCATCGCCGAGCGGCTCAAGCAGCTCATGCAGGAAGTGCCCTTCTATGCCATCAAGGGCTCGCCGGTGAACGAGTCGCCACTGGGCCTGTTCGACGCGGCCGAGGACGGCCCGATCCTCGAAAAGGAGTACGGCATCCCGCGCCGCTACCTGCAGCGCGTGCTGTCGCCGTGGGCGGTCAAGCGGCTCGAGGAGTACGGCGGTGACATCCGCCGCTTCAAGGTGGTCAAGCGCTACCCGTCGGTGCTCAAGCAGATCGGTATCGCCAAGACCGAGCCGGGCGACGAGAACAACCAGGACATCTCCAGCCTGGTCGGCAAGGTCGACATCCGCAAGCTCGAGACCTTTGCGCAGGACGATCCCGACGCGTACAGCTTTTCGGGCGGGCTGTGCCTGTCCAACCAGGGAATGCTCGAGTTCGTCGAGATGTTCAAGGCGCCCATCAAGGTGCTGCACCCGCTGCTGACCGCCACGCAGGAGAGCAACTACAAGGGCACCGAAGGCTTTGGCGCGATCCCGTTCGACGGCATCGTGCTGGCGCACTCGAACGAGAGCGAGTGGAAGACCTTCCGCAACAACAAGAACAACGAGGCCTTCCTCGACCGCATCTACATCGTCAAGGTGCCGTACTGCCTGCGCGTGTCCGACGAGGTGAAGATCTACGAGAAGCTGCTGCGCGGCTCGTCGCTGGCGCAGGCCACCTGCGCGCCCGGCACGCTCAAGATGATGAGCCAGTTCGCGGTGCTCACGCGGTTGAAGGAGCCCGAGAACTCGAGCCTGTATTCGAAGATGCTGGTCTACGACGGCGAGAACCTCAAGGACACCGACCCTCGCGCCAAGAGCTACCAGGAGTACCGCGACTACGCCGGCGTCGACGAGGGCATGAGCGGCATTTCCACGCGCTTCGCCTTCAAGATCATCAGCAAGGTCTTCAACTTCGACAGCACCGAGGTGGCCGCCAATCCGGTGCACCTGATGTACGTGCTCGAGCAGCAAATCGAGCGCGAGCAGTTCCCGAGCGAGACCGAACAGAAGTACCTGGCCTTCATCAAGGAGCACCTGGCCGTGCGCTACGCCGAGTTCATCGGCAAGGAGATCCAGACCGCCTACCTCGAGAGCTACAGCGAGTACGGCCAGAACATCTTCGACCGCTACGTCACTTATGCCGACTACTGGATCCAGGACCACGAGTACCGCGACACCGACACCGGCGAGGTGTTCGACCGCGGCTCGCTCAACGCGGAGCTCGAGAAGATCGAAAAGCCCGCGGGCATTTCCAACCCCAAGGACTTCCGCAACGAGATCGTCAACTTCGTGCTGCGCGCGCGCGCCAACAACGCGGGCAACAACCCGGTGTGGACGAGCTACGAGAAGCTGCGCACGGTGATCGAAAAGAAGATGTTCTCGAACACCGAAGAGTTGCTGCCGGTCATCAGCTTCAACGCCAAGGCGAGCGCCGACGAGGCGAAGAAGCACGAGGACTTTGTGACCCGCATGGTCGCCAAGGGCTACACGTCCAAGCAGGTGCGCCTGCTGTGCGAGTGGTACCTGCGCGTGCGCAAGTCGAGCTGAGCCGCGCGAGGGAAACCCTACCCATGTTTCAGCAGATCATCGACCGGCGACTGGCAGGCAAGAACAAGTCGATCGGCAATCGGGAGCGCTTCTTGCGCCGCCACAAGGAGCAAATCCGCGAGGCGGTCAAGCGCGCGGTGGACGGGCGCGGCATCCGCGACCTGGTGCAAGGCGAGGACATCCACATCCCCAGGCGCGACATCTCCGAGCCGGTGTTCAGCCACGGCCAGGGCGGGCGGCGCGAGACGGTGCACCCGGGCAACGACGAGTACGTGCGCGGCGACCGCATCGAGCGCCCGCCCTCCGGGGGCGGCGCGGGTGGCGCCAGCGACCAGGGCGAGGGGGACGACGACTTCGTCTTCCACCTCAGCAAGGAAGAGTTCATGCAGGTCTTCTTCGACGACCTCGCACTGCCCAACCTGGCGCGCACCACGCTGGCCGACACACCCGAGTTCAAGACCCACCGCGCCGGCTACAGCAGCGACGGCACGCCCAACAACTTGCACGTGGTGCGCTCGATGCGCGGCGCGATCGGCCGGCGCATCGCGATCGGCAGCGAGTCGCGGCGCGAGCTGCACCGGC
>CANGBT010000194.1 GCA_947452135.1 Burkholderiales bacterium | reverse complement strand
AGCCCGGCGATCAGTGGCGCGGCCGAGTAGCCCACCGCCACCAGACCCGAGGGCAGGTGCCGCTCGGCGTGATAGACGAAGACGTACGACACCCCGAACATCATCACGCCTTGCAGCGCGAGCAGCCCGTGGTCGCGCCAGCCAAAGCGCAATCTCATGCCGCGCACGGCGCAAGTGCCCAGCACCAGCACGCACGCCAGCATGAAGCGCAGCGCCACGCCGACTTCAGGCGTGGTGTGGCCCAGCTGGTAGGTGATGGCGTGCCAGGTGGTGCCCCAGCTGAGCACGCACACGGCAAACAGCTGCCAGGTCTTGAAGCGGGCCATCAGGCGAGACGCCGGCAGCGGCGCAGTGGCAGGCGCGCGGCGTTCATCAGAAGCGGTAGGTGGCGCCGCCGGCCATGCCGACGCGCAGCGCGCGGTCGGTGCCTTCGACGATCACCGCGTTCATGCCGAAGGTGATCGCACCCTCCAGCCGCGCATCGGCGCGGTAGCCGGTCAGGGTGTCGCCCACCGCATGGCCGCGCTCGGCGGTGAGCGGATCGATGTCGGGGATGCTGCAGCGCGAGCACGGTTTGACCAGGCGCAGCCGCACCGGCCCGTCGGGCGTGTCGAAGCGCAGCTCGTCGATGTGGTCTTCGTCGTGGGCGGCGAGGCCATCGAGCACCAGGTTGGGCCGAAAGCGCTGCATCGTCACCGGTGCCGCGCCGCCCGCAGCCAGGCGCCGGTTCAGTTCGTCCAGGCTGGCCTGCGAGGTGACGAGCAACGGAAACTCGTCTGCGAACGCGGCCTCGGCGGCCACCGGGCCGCACCACTGCGCGCTGGCCAGCCGCTTTTGGTCGGGGTCGAAGCGCACCAGGCGCAGCGGCTGGCCGAGGAAATCGCTGAACCACTGCGCGGCCACCGCACCCATGTCGAAGGCGGCGACCTCGTCGCTCCACACCGTGACTCGCACGGCGTCGTGCACTTGATTGAGCGAGACCTGCAGCGCGAGCATGCCCGGCGCGCACAGCGTCATGCCGTCTGTCTTGAGCGCGGGCTGAATCAGCGCCATGCGCGGCACGTCGCGCTGGGTGACGAAGCGGCCGTTCGCGTCGACCACCATCCAGGCGCGGTCGAACTCGAAGCCGGTCTCGATCAGCAGCGCGTCGCCCACCGCGATGCCACCGCAGCTCTTGATCGGGTGCACGTACAGCGCGGCGATTCGCAGCGTCACATCGGCTGTCACTGCGTCGCTCATGTCAGCCTTTCCTGTGGGGGGTGTGGTGCCGGATCGGGGCGCGGCAGGCCCGGGTTTCGGAGCCCTAGGCGCGGCCCGTTTTCAGCCTGCGCGGATTGTGCCTTTGGCCCCGTGGCGTCATGGGCCGCTCCCTACAATCCTGTCGATGAAACCCCATGATGTGCAGGTGCGAGGCGCGGGTCTGGTGGGACAGGCGCTGGCGCTGTCTCTGGCGCGCATCGGGCTGCGCGTGGCGCTGGTGCCCGAGCCGGCCTCGGCAGCGCGCGGGCCCGACGTGCGGGCCTTTGCGCTCAACGCGTCGTCGGTCGCCTTGCTGCGCGGCCTGAAGGTGTGGGACACCTTGCCAGCGCACGCCGCCACCGCAGTGCACGACATGCACATCGAAGGCGATGCCAGCGGCGCGGCCATCGACTTTTCGTCGTGGGAACAGCATGTGGGCGAGCTGGCCTGGATCGTCGACGCCGCCGTGCTCGAGCGCGAGCTGGCGGCGGCGGTGCGTTTTTCGCCGCACATCAGCACGGTCAGCGCGGATGCGCCCGGGGCCGCCGCGCCGCTGACGGCCATTTGCGAAGGCAAGTGGTCGGCCACCCGCGAGGCCCGCCACGTGGTCACCGACCGCCGCCCCTATGGCCACCGCGCCATCGCCGCTCGCGTGGTCAGCGACCGGCCGCACGCCGGCGTCGCGCGGCAGTGGTTTCGCTCGCCCGACGTGCTCGGGTTGCTGCCCTTCGACGCGCCGCAGCCGGCATCGTCGTACGCGATCGTGTGGTCGGTGCCCGATGCGCGCGCCGATGAACTCATGGCGCTGGACGACACCGCCTTCACCGCCGAGCTGATGCACGCCACCGGCGGTGCGGTCGGCACGCTGCGGCTGGCCAGCGAGCGCGCGGCCTGGCCGCTGATGCGCGCGCAGGCCGGCCAATGGTGCGGCGAGGGCTGGGTGCTGCTGGGCGATGCCGCCCACGTGGTGCACCCGCTGGCCGGGCAGGGCTTGAACCTGGGGCTGGCCGATGTGGCGGCGCTCACCGGCGTGCTCGAGTCGCGCGAATCGTGGCGCGAGCTGGGCGATGCCAAGTTGCTGCGCCGCTATGCGCGCGAGCGGCTCACGCCGACGCGGGCCATGGTCGAGATGACCGACGCGCTGCTGCACCTGTTTGCCCATCCGGCGCCCGCGGTCAGGGAACTGCGCAACCGCGGCCTGAGTCTGGTCAACAGGGCGTCGATCCTCAAGCGCTGGCTGACGTCGCGCGCCCTCGATTCCTGAGCGCCGCCCGCCCGGGCCGCGCTCGCATGCACATTCACTTTTGAAAGCACATCCCATGGTCACTCATGCCCAACCGATCAGACCCGTGCGCGCTGCGTGGCGCTTTGCTGCGGCAGCGCTGGGGCTGTCAATGGCGCTGCTGGGCGCCGCGCATGCCGGCGATGCCGAGATCCGCAAGAACCTGGGCGAGCGGCTTGCCGATCTGGGCAAGATCGACGAGGTGAGCAAGACGCCGATGGCGGGCTTGTACGAGGTGCGCGTGGGCACCGAGCTTTACTACACCGACGAGGCGGGCAACTTCCTCATCGAAGGCCACCTGCTCGACACCAAGTCGCGCACGAATCTCACCGAAGAGCGCATCGCCAAGCTCACGGCCATCGACTTCGCCACGCTGCCGCTCAAGGACGCGATGGTCTGGAAGCAAGGCGACGGCAGCCGCAAGCTGGTGGTGTTTGCCGACCCCAACTGCGGCTACTGCAAGAAGTTCGAGCGCGATGTGCGCCAGGCCAAGGACCTGACCATCTACACCTTCCTGTACCCGATCCTCGGCGCCGACTCGACCGAGAAGTCGCGCAACATCTGGTGCTCGAAGGACCCGGCGCACACTTGGGTTGACTGGATGGTCGAAGGCAAGCTGCCGGCCAAGATGATGGGCGCGTGTGACACCTCGGCGCTGCAGCGCAATGCGGCGCTGGGCCGCAAGCACAAGGTCAACGGCACGCCGGCGCTGGTGTTCGAAGACGGCAAGCGCGTGCCCGGTGCGCTCAGCCTGGAGCAACTCGAAAAGCAGTTGGTCGCTTCGAAGAAGCCGGTTTGAGCGCCCCGTCCCACCTGCTCAACTTCGAGCCCACGCGCACCGAGTTGCTGCGCCGGCTCGACGCGGTGCACCCGGGCGAATACGCCCGCACCCGCAACGCGCTCGACGGCGCCGTCACCGGCTTGTCGCCCTACCTGTGCCACGGTGTCGTCAGCTTGCGCGATGCGGTGGCCCGCGTGCTGCAAAAGCACCGGCTCGGCTACGACGACAAGCTGATGTTCGAGTTCGCCTGGCGCGAGTTCTTCCACCATGTGTGGCGCCGCGAAGGCGAGCGCGTGCTGCT
>CANGBT010000193.1 GCA_947452135.1 Burkholderiales bacterium | reverse complement strand
TCGGGCGACACGGAAGTTCCCACCAAGCTGTTCTTGCTGAACAAGGCGCTCAACGGCATCGACTGCTTCTACGAGATCGAACTGCCGAAGGTGTTCTTCATCGGCCACTCGGTGGGCATCGTGCTGGCCAAGGCCACCTACGGCGAGCACCTCGTGCTGTATCAAAACTCGACCGTGGGCAAGAACCACGGCGTGGCGCCGGTGCTGGGCAGCGGCGTGGTGATGTTCCCCAACACGGCCATCATCGGTCGCAGCCAGGTGCGCTCAGGCACCGTCTTGTCCCAAGGCGTGAGCGTGATCAACCAGGACACGCCGGGCGACACGATCGTGTTCGCCGGCGCGGCCGGAGCACTCGAGTTCAAGCCGTTGAAAACACCCGTGCTCGACGAGATCTTTCGGCTCTGAGCGCCTGAGGGCCGCTCACAGCCCGAACTTGCTCAGCAAGGCGTCTTCAAGAACGATGCGCACGTTGTGGCGCGTCGCCCAGGCGGCGTCGAATACACCCCCGGGCGCCGCACCACGGATGAGCACCACCGCGTCGCGCAAGTCAGCGCATTGAGCCATGTCGCTCACGAAGCGCACAGGGCCATCGGCGCCGCGCTTGATGAAGGCGCGGTCATCGGGCGATGAGTTGCCGACGACGACCAGCTGCTGCATTCCACGGTTGATTTCCGGGTCGCGGTACAGGAACTCGAACATGGCGGCGGAGGCCAGCGTGGCCAGCGGCACCGGGAGCATGTGCTCGTAGCCCATGCCCTTCATGCGCATCGCGATGTAGTACGTGTCGATCGCATTGCGCGCCTTCAGGTGACGCAGCCGCACGGCGACCGACATGCGCACCGCGATCATTTGCTGGATGCGCAGGTGAAAGCCGCTGCGCTCCTCGGCGCTGAGTGCCGTGCCGCTGCGCGCGAGCATGTATTCGAGACCGCCGCGGTAGCGGTCCCAGGCGTGCTCGACTTCGTCGGTGCCGAGCTGCACGCGCTCTTCGTCGTCGAAGTAGCGCGTGATCGCCACGTAGAAGGGCTGCTGGCGGATCAGCACGGCGCCCTTGGTCAGGTAGTCGGACGAGTGCATGAACGCGAGGAACGCGTGGTCGTTGATGCGCGGCATCGTCGACACGAACGCATCGCGCCGGGTGATCTGGATCTCGGGAAAGATGTGGTGGCGCAGGATGTGATCGAGCAGCACCGGGTGTGCGCCGCGCTCGATGCGCAAGTCGTGCGGGACCGAGTAGAACTGGCCTTGCTGCTGCTGCGCGACCAGGTCGTACATCAGCCACGGGGCGTAGACGGTCACGAGCTCGGGATCGGCCTCCATCTTCGCGATGATGTCTGCCACCTGGTCGCCCAGCAGGCTGTCGTCGTCGGACAGGTAGACCAGATATCGGCCCACCGCCTGCGACATCACGAACTGCCAGTTCGGGTAGCCGCCGATGTTTTCGTCATGCCGGTGATAGCGGATCGGCAGGCGGTCCGAAAAACTGGCGACCACCTCGGCCGTCGAATCCGGCGATGCGTTGTCGGCAATGAAGATCTCGTACGGGTACGGGAAGCCGTCAAGCTGGCCGACCAGCGACTCGAGCAGGGACGCGACGTACCGGCTTCGATTGAACGTGGGGATACAGATGCTGACGATCGGAGCAACCATGGCGATGAACCTGCACTTGAAAAGACAAATCAGTATCTGACCGGGGCGGCTGGACTGATCTGCCGACAAGCGCCCCGATTGCGGGGCTTTCCCGCGCTGAGCCGGACAGATTTCGCACCGGCCCACGGGTAGCATGGCCCGCTCTGTGTTGGATTTCACCCCCGTACCCCATGCGCATCCTGCTCATCGAGGATGACGAGCTGCTGCTGAGCGGGCTGCGCGAAGCGTTCGCTCAGGCGGGCCATGAGCTCGATCACCTGCCGGCCGCCGAGCCCGCGCTGGATGCCTGCGCCCATCAGGTGCACGACCTCGCCATCGTCGACATCGGCCTGCCCGGGATCGACGGGCTGGAGCTGGTGCGTCGCTTGCGCGCGGTGGGCAACAAGATTCCGGTGCTGATCCTGACGGCGCGCGACGGCCTGGCCGATCGGGTGCGTGGCCTCAACGAAGGCGCCGACGACTACCTCATCAAGCCGTTCTTGCTGCCCGAGCTGATGGCGCGGGTGCAAGCACTCATCCGCCGCAGCCAGTCGGCGGCCAGTTCGCGCCTGGTGGCCGGGCCGCTCGCGCTGGACATCGCCACCCACGAGGCGCAACTGCACGGAAAACCGCTGGCGCTGACGGGGCGCGAGTGGGACCTGCTGCTGGCGATGGTGCTGGCCGCACCGGGTGTGGTGGCCAAACGCAAGCTCGCCGATCGCATGAGCCGCTGGGACAAGGAGATCACCGACAACGCGATCGAGATCTACGTGTCGCGTCTGCGCACCAAGCTGGCGGACGACGGCGTGTCGATCCGTACCGTGCGCGGCATCGGTTACCGGCTCGACTTCTGAGGCTGCGCCCACCATGAACCTGCCTTCCCACACCCTGCGTGCACGGCTGCTCAGGCGACTGTGGTGGCCGCTGCTGGCCGTGCTGGTGCTCAGCGCGGTCTACGACTACACCAGCGCTCTCAAGCGGGCGAGCCGCAACCAGGACCGAGCCCTGGGCCGCATCGCGATCGCGCTGACATCGCGGCTGGATGTGGATGCCGACGATGCCAACGACGACGACCTCGGCGGGCACCTCGCGCGCACCGTGACGGCCATGCAACGCGCAGACAAGCGCGACCGGCTGTCGTTCATGGTCCGCAGCCAAGGCGGCAAGTTGATCGGCGGCGATCCGGAGCTGGCGGCGCTGGCCAACCCGGCGACAGCCAATCAGGCGCCCTACGCCGATCAGCAACTGCACGGTGAGGCCGTGCGAGTCGTCACGCTCGCTCACCTGTCGTCGCTCGGTCCCGTGACGGTGGTGGTGGCCGAAACGACCCACCGCCGTCAGGCCCAGGCGCGTCGGCTGTTCATCGACACGCTGGTGCCCAACCTGCTACTGATCGCACTGACCTTGCTGCTGGTGCGCAGCGGGGTGAAGGGGGCGATGGCGCCACTGGACACGCTCGGCGAGGGCGTGGCCAACCGCGGACCCGCAGACCTCAGCCCGCTGCCGCTGGCGGACCTGCCCGGCGAGCTGTTTCCCGTGGTGCAGGCCATCAACCGGCTGATGGCACGGCTGCGGGCATCGGCGCAGGCGCAGCAGGCCTTCTTGTCAAACGCCGCCCACCAGCTGCGCACGCCGCTGGCCGGGGTCCAGACGCAGTTGGAACTGGCCATGCGCGAGAGCGACGGCGCGCAGCGAGAACGTCTGGCGAGGGTTCAATCGGCCCTGCAGCGCATGAGCCACACCACGCGCCAGATGCTGGCGTTGGCCCGCTCGGATCCTCAGGCCGCAGGCGTCGAGGACTTTGAACCGGTCGATCTGCGACTGTTGCTCGAAGACGCTGCCTCTGCCTGGCTGGATCAGTCGCTCGCCGCCCAGGTCGATCTGGGCTTCGATGCGCAACCGGCGCAAATCACCGGCTCGGCATGGATGCTGCACGAGTTGCTGAACAACCTGATCGACAACGCCATCCGCCACAGCCCGTGCGGGGGCCGCGT
>CANGBT010000192.1 GCA_947452135.1 Burkholderiales bacterium | reverse complement strand
TCGACACCGCCGCTCAGGCCCAGGATGACTTCGTCGCTGCCCACTTGCTCGCGGATGCGTGCCACGGCTTCGGCGATGTAGTCGCCCATCACCCAATCGGCCTTGGCCTTGGCGATGCCCAGCACGAAGCGCTCGAGCAGCGCCCTGCCCTGCACGGTGTGCGTGACCTCGGGGTGGAACTGCACTGCGTAGTAGCCGCGCGACTCGTCGGCAATGCCGGCGATCGGGCAGCTCGGCGTGCTGGCCATCAGCTTGAAGCCAGGCGGCAGCTGCGTGACCTTGTCGCCGTGGCTCATCCAGACCTTCAGCATGCCGTGACCCTCGGGCGTACTGAAGTCCTCGATGCCGTCGAGCAGCTTGGTGTGGCCATGCGCGCGAACCTCGGCGTAGCCGAACTCGCGGTGCGCGCTGGCTTCGACCTGACCGCCTTGCTGCACCACCATGGCGAACATGCCGTAGCAGATGCCCAGCACCGGCACGCCCAGATCCCACACCGCCTGCGGCGCGCGCAGATCGTGGTCTTCGTAGGTGCTGGCGTGGCTGCCGCTGAGGATGATGCCCTTGGGTGCGAACTGGCGAATGAACTCGTCGCTGACGTCGCTGGGGTGGATCTCGCAAAACACATGCGCCTCGCGCACGCGCCGCGCGATCAACTGCGTGACCTGGGAGCCGAAATCGAGAATGAGGATCTTGTCGTGCATCGCAGGCTCGCGGAAATCGGTGGAGTGATCGGACGGGGATGCGGCCTCAGGCCGCCGGGGACTGAGCCGCGCTCAGCGATGCCAGATGCCGCTCGCGACGGAAATGGCGCGTGGCCACCAGCATCGACAGCAACTGAACGGCCGCGCAAAAGTAGAACGGTGCGCCGATGCGCCAGTCGCCGCGCTGCAGGTGCGACACCGCGCCCATCAGCGGCGCGCCCAGCACAGGGCCAACCACCGCCATCAGGCTGGTGAGCGAGGCCACCGAGCCCATGGTCTGGCCCTGCGAGCTGGCATCGGCAGCGTTCGAGACGATGCTTTGCATCGCCGCGGTGACGGTGAAGCCCAGCAGATTGAGCGCGATGATCAGGTACATCACCCAGCCGGCTGGCGCCAGGCCCCAGGCCAGGTAGCCCAGCGTGCTCGACACCAGGCCGATGATGGCGAGCTTCTTGGCCTCGAAACGCTTGAGCAAGCGGCCCAGCAACACACCTTGCACCAGCGCGGCGGCCAGGCCGACGGCAAACATCGACCAGCCGTTCTCGGTGGGGCCCCAACCGAACTTGAACGTCGTGTAAAGCACCCACACGGTGTACATGACGAACTGCGCGAGGTTGCTCAGCGCGATCACCGCCACCAGCGAGCCCACGCCGTCCAGACGGCCGAGCTTTTTGAGCGAAGTGATCGGGTTGGCTGAGCTCCAGGTGACGGCGCGGCGCTTGTCCGCCGGCAACGACTCGGGCAGCACAAAAAACCCGTAAAGCAGGT
Source organism: Burkholderiales bacterium (assembly GCA_947452135.1). GTDB lineage: Bacteria > Pseudomonadota > Gammaproteobacteria > Burkholderiales > Burkholderiaceae_C > PBB1. The sequence goes on along the minus strand of CANGBT010000192.1, from coordinate 2,175 downwards.
TCAGCAAGGCCAGCGAACCCGCCATGAAAAACGGCAGGTGCAAATCGATGCCGCCGAGCAGCCCGCCCATCACCGGGCCGATGATGAAACCCAGCCCGAACATCGCACCCAGCATGCCAAAGCGCTTGGCGCGCTCATCGGGCGCACTGATGTCGGCCACGTAGGCATTGGCCACCGCGGCGTTGGCCTGCATCAGGCCGCCCATCAGGCGCACGGCGATCAGCACCCACAACTGCGTGGCCAGCGCGGTGGCAAAGAAGTTGAGCGCCAAGCCGCAAAACCCCAGCAGCAACACCGGCCGGCGGCCATAGCGGTCAGACAGGCCGCCCAGAATCGGCGCCCCGAAAAAATTGGCCGCGCTGTAGGCAAAGGCCACCACGCCGTACCACAGCGCCTGCTCGGTGGGGTTGGTCGTGAAGTTGCCGATCAACAGCGGCAGCACCGGCACGATCAACCCGATCGACACCATGTCGATCAGTACCGTGATCATGATGAAGCGCATGGCCGCCTTGCGAGCTGGCGCGGGCGATGCCGCGGCGCTCGGGGCGGGCTTTGAATCGGAACGGTCGGGAGTCGGCATCTGTTTCTTGTCGGGCCGTTGGCAGGCCACGGTGATGTGCCGCAGGGTGCAGCCTCACTCCATGCGGTAGTTCGGCGCTTCCTTGGTGATCTGCACGTCGTGCACATGGCTTTCGCGGATGCCGGCGCTGGTGATCTCGACGAACTCTGCTTCGTTGCGCATCGCTTCGATCGAGGCGCAGCCGCAGTAACCCATCGACGCGCGGATGCCACCGGCCATCTGGAACACGATGCTGACCATCGAGCCCTTGTAGGGCACGCGGCCTTCGATGCCTTCGGGCACCAGTTTGTCGGCGTTCGGGTTGCCGCCGGTGGTTTCCTGGAAGTAGCGATCGGCGCTGCCTTGCTGCATGGCGCCAATCGAGCCCATGCCGCGGTAGCTCTTGTAGCTGCGTCCCTGGAACAAGACGATCTCGCCCGGAGCTTCTTCGGTACCGGCGAACACGCCACCCATCATCACGCTGTGAGCGCCGGCGGCAATCGCCTTGGCCACATCGCCCGAATAGCGGATGCCGCCGTCGGCAATCAGCGGAACGCCGGTGCCGGCCAGAGCCTTGGCCACGTTGTCGATCGCGGTGATCTGGGGCACGCCCACGCCCGCCACGATGCGCGTGGTGCAGATCGACCCGGGGCCGATGCCGACCTTGACGCCATCGGCCCCGGCCTCGACGAGCGCCAGAGCAGCCGCGCCGGTGGCGATGTTGCCGCCGATCACATCGACCTGCGGGAAGTTCTTCTTGACCCAGCGCACGCGCTCGATCACGCCGGCGCTGTGGCCGTGCGCGGTGTCGACCACGATGGCATCCACGCCGGCGCGCACCAGCGCTTCAACTCGCTCTTCGGTACCTTCGCCCACGCCCACGGCCGCTCCGACGCGCAACTTGCCCTGCGCATCGCGAGCCGCGCTGGGGAAGCTGGTTTGCTTGGTGATGTCCTTGACGGTCATGAGGCCGCGCAGCTCGCCGGCGTCGTTGATCACCAGCACGCGCTCAAGCTTGTGCTTGTGCATGAGCCCCTTGCCGTCTTCGAGCGTGGCGCGTTCATTCACGGTCACGAGCCGCTCTCGCGGGGTCATGATCTCGCGCACCGGCGCATCAAGCCGGGTTTCGAATCGAAGGTCGCGGTTGGTCACGATGCCGACGACGCGCTCGCCTTCGAGCACCGGAAAGCCTGACACGCCGTGCTGGCGCGACAGTTCCATGACGGCACGCACAGGCGTGTCGGGCGTGATGGTGATGGGGTCGCGCAAAACACCCGACTCGTATCGCTTGACCAACGCCACCTCGGCGGCTTGTTGCCGGGCGGTGAGGTTCTTGTGAACGATGCCGATGCCGCCTTCCTGGGCGATGGCAATGGCCAGCCGCGCCTCAGTCACCGTGTCCATCGCGGCGGACACGAGGGGCAGGTTCAACTGGATGTTGCGGGAGAGGCGTGTGGCAAGGCTGGTGTCGCGTGGCAACACCTGGGAGAACGCTGGCACCAACAACACATCGTCGAAGGTGAGCGCTTGACCAAGAAGGCGCATGGATTTGGCTCCTGACGCAAAACGAAATTATAGGGAGGCCGGCACGCCTGCACTGTGGCCCTGCCCTGCAT
>CANGBT010000191.1 GCA_947452135.1 Burkholderiales bacterium | reverse complement strand
TCAAGCTCAATCCGGCCGTGGCGGTGGGCACTGACCTGTGGTTTGCCGCCATCACCAAGACCGCCGGCTCGGTGTCGCACAACCAGGCCGGCCATGTGCAGTGGCGTGTCACAAGGCTGCTGCTGTCGGGCAGCATCCCAGCGTCGGTGGCCACCATCGCGCTGATGCATTTCACCGGCATCACCAAAGGCTGGGCCAGCGCGCTGACGTTCTCGCTGGGCATCGCGCTGCTGCTCACGGCGGTGACCGTGGCCTTCAAGCAGACCTGGATCACCGTGGGCCGCTGGCTCGAGCGCTGGATCAACGAGGACAACCAACCCGGGCTGACGGTGCTGTGCGGCCTGATCCTGGGCGTGCTGGTGTCGCTCAGTTCGATCGGGGCCGGCGCCGTGGGCGCCACCATGATCCGCCTGCTTTACCCACGCATGTCCGCGCATCAGATCGTGGGCACCGACATTGCCCACGCCGTGCCGCTGACGCTGGTGGCGGGCATCGGCTACGCGACGCTCGGCCACGTGGACTGGTCGCTGCTCGGTGCCTTGCTGATCGGCTCCATCCCCGGCATCTGGCTGGGCGCCCAACTGACCCGCAAGATGCCCGAGCACGTCGTGCGCTCGCTGCTGTGCCTGTCGCTGGTTGTCGCGGCGCAGAAGGTCCTGCTTCACTGAACACCGCTTTCAAGAAATAACGATGTACGCCTACACCGACTTCGACAAGAACTTCGTTCGCCAGCGCGCTGCGCAATACCGCGACCAGCTCGACCGCCACCTCGCCGGCCAGCTGCCTGACGATGAATTCCGCGCCCTGCGGCTGCAAAACGGCTGGTACGTGCAACGCCACGCGCCCATGCTGCGCGTGGCCGTGCCCTACGGCGAGCTGAGCTCGGCGCAGCTGCGCGCGCTGGCTGGCATCGCGCGGGACTTCGACCGTGGCTACGCCCACTTCACGACGCGGCAGAACCTGCAATACAACTGGATCCCGCTCGACAAGAGCGCCGAGGTCATGGACACGCTGGCAGCGGTGCACATGCACGGCATCCAGACCAGCGGCAACTGCATCCGCAACATCACCAGCGACTGCTTTGCCGGCATCGCGCCCGACGAGTTGGTCGACCCGCGTCCCTACGCCGAAATCATGCGGCAGTGGAGCACGCTGCACCCGGAGTTCGCCTTCCTGCCGCGCAAGTTCAAGATCGCCGTCACCGGCGCCGGTGAAGACCGCGCGGCCATCGGCTGGCACGACATCGGGCTGCATCTGCTCAAGAACGAAGCCGGCGAAGTCGGCTTCAAGGTGCTGGTGGGCGGCGGCATGGGTCGCACGCCGGTGATCGGCACGGTGGCGCGCGAGTTCCTGCCGTGGCAGCAGATCCTCGTGTTCATCGAAGCCGTGGTGCGCGTCTACAACCGCTACGGCCGGCGCGACAACATCTACAAGGCGCGCATCAAGATCCTGGTCAAGGCCGAAGGCCAGCGCTTCTTCGACGACGTCGAGGCCGAGTTCCGCGAGATCCTCGAGCGCGACGTTGATGGCAGCGCGCACCTGATTCCGCAGTCCGAGCTCGATCGCGTGACCGCCAATTTCGTGGTGCCGGCGGGCGTGGCGGCGCGGCCGTCTTCGGGCATCGCAGCCCCTGCCGATGCGCCAGCCGGCTACGGTCGCTGGCTTGAACGCAACGTGCACGGCCACCGCCTGAGCGGCTACCGCGCCGTGACGCTGTCGCTCAAGCGCACCGGCCAGGCGCCAGGCGACATCACCGACACCCAGATGGAGCTCGCGGCCGATCTGGCCGACCGCTACAGCCACGGTGAGTTGCGCGTGTCGCACGACCAGAACCTGGTGCTGCCGTGGGTGCTCGAGCGCGACCTGCCCGAGCTGTGGGCTGCAGCGCGCAGCGCCACCTTCGCCACACCCAACATCGGTTTTCTCACCGACATGATCGCCTGCCCGGGCGGCGACTTCTGTGCGCTGGCCAATGCGCGTTCGATCCCGCTGGCCGCCGAAATCACCGAGCGCTATCAAGACCTCGACGAGCTGTGGGACATCGGCGACATCGACCTGCACATCAGCGGGTGCATCAACTCGTGCGGCCACCACCACAGCGGCCACATCGGCATCCTCGGTGTCGACAAGGACGGGGCCGAGTGGTACCAGATCACCCTGGGCGGATCCGACGGCTCCACCCTGAGCGGCGGCCCGGTGGCCGGCAAGGTGATCGGCCCGTCGTTCGCGGCCGATGAGGCCGCTGATGCGGTCGAGGCGGTGATCGACACCTACCAGGCGCAGCGCCAGGGTGGCGAGCGCTTCATCGACACCGTCAAGCGCATCGGGCTCGACCCCTTCAAGACATCGACCAACGCGGTGCGCCGCTCGACCGCGCGGCATGCTGCGTCCGACGCCGCCACCGCCGAATGACCGCCATGAAATTCATCCAGTCCCCCCAAGATGCCTGGCACCGCGTGCAAGGCGATGACGGCCCGATCGTCACCATCACCCCGGCGCCCCACCAACTGCTGACGTGGTTGCAGTGGCACAGCGTGCGCCACCACTGGCCCGCGGGCATGCCGGTGGGCGTGATCGTCGGCAACGACCTCGACACGCGCGAGCTCGAAGCCGATCTGCCGCGCCTGTCTCTCATCGTGCTGCAGTTCCCGAAGTGGGTCGATGGCCGCGCCTACAGCCAGGCGCACCTGCTGCGCTCGCGCTACCGCTTCGCGGGCGAGATCCGCGCCATCGGCGAAGTGCTCGTCGACATGCTGCCGCTGCTGCAGCGCACCGGCTTCGATGCGGTGGTGCTGCGCGCCGATCAGTCGCGCGAAGCGGCCGAGCGCGCGCTCAACTTCTTCCCCGGTCACTACCAGGGCGACGTGCGCGAGCACCGGCCGATCTTTGCGCGCCCGGCCGCTGACGGCACCAGCAACGAATCGATCTACGCGGGATCGTCGATATGAGCGCAATCGACCTCTACGCGCGCCACACGCCGGGCTTTGAAGACCGCCTGGCGCACACCGTGCAATTGCTCAAGGACGCCGCTGCGGCGCACGCCGGCAGCGCGGTGCAGTCGACCAGCCTGGGCGTCGAAGACATGGTCATCACCGACCTGATCGCGCGCCACGGGTTGGGCGGCGGCAAGGGCATCGCGATCGCCACGCTCGACACCGGCATGCTTCATGAGCAGACGGTGGCGCTGATCGGTCGCATCGAGCAGCGCTACGGGCTGCACGTCGAGGTGTTCAAGCCAGTGGCCGAGTCGGTGGTGCACTTCGTGGCGACCCACGGCAACGAGGCGATGTACCGCAGCCTTGAGCTGCGCAAGGCCTGTTGCAACCTGCGCAAGATGGAGCCGCTCGGCCGCATGATGGCCGCGCGCACCGCCTGGGTCACCGGGCTGCGCCGCGAGCAGTCGAACACCCGTGCGGTGGTGCCGTTCAGCGAGATCGATGGCCAGGGCCGCACCAAGTTCAACCCGCTGGCCGACTGGAGCTGGAACGACGTGTGGCACCACATCGCCACCAACGACGTCCCCTACAACCCGCTGCACGACGAGTTCATGCCCAGCATCGGCTGCGCGCCATGCACGCGTGCCATTGCCGTGGGCGAGGACTTCCGCGCCGGACGCTGGTGGTGGGAAGACGAAAAAGCCAAGGAGTGCGGACTGCACGTCAAGGAACCCGCGCCCGAAGGCGCCGTATCGATGATCGGAGACCGACCATGAATGCCC
>CANGBT010000190.1 GCA_947452135.1 Burkholderiales bacterium | reverse complement strand
GGTGCTGGTGCCGGCCTTTGTGACCAGCGAGCTCAAGAGCGCCTTCCAGATCGGCTTTCTGATCTTCGTGCCGTTCCTGGTGATCGACATGATCGTGGCCAGTGTGCTGATGAGCCTGGGCATGATGATGCTCAGCCCGGTGCTGGTGGCGCTGCCGTTCAAGCTGATGCTGTTCGTGCTGGCCGATGGCTGGAATCTGCTGCTCGGCTCGCTCGCGGCCAGTTTTGCCTAGGAGACGTCATGGACTCACAACAAGTCTTCACCTTCGGCCAGCAAGCGCTGCACCTGATGCTGATGCTGTCGGCACCGCTGTTGCTGACCGTGCTGGCGGTCGGCCTGCTGGTGAGCATCTTCCAGGCGGCCACGCAGCTCAACGAGGCCACGCTGTCTTTCGTGCCCAAGATCCTGGCGGCCGTGGCGGTGCTCACCATCATCGGCCCCTGGATGATCACCACGCTGGTGGAGTACTTGCAGAGCATGCTGCAGGCCATTCCGTCGGTGGTGGGCTGAGGCGCTCAGTCGCGGCCGTGCGCCACGCGGGTTGGGCATGCTGACTTTCAACGAGGCGCAGATCTGGGCCTGGGTGGCCCCGGTGCTGTGGCCGTTCCTGCGGGTGCTCGCCCTCATGGGCGCGATGCCGGTGTTTGCCCAGCGCAGCGTGCCGGTGCGCGTGCGCGTGGCGCTGTCGTTCCTGATTGCGCTGGCCGCCGGGGCTTCGCTGCCCGAGATGCCGGTGGTCGCACTCGATTCACCTCAGGCCCTGATGCTGGTGGCACAGCAGGTGCTGATCGGCTTGTCGATCGCCTTTGCGGTGCGCATCGTGTTCGCGGCGGTGGAGTTCGCCGGCGAGATCGGCGGCTTGCAGATGGGCCTGAACTTCGCGGGCTTCTTTGATCCGGCTTCGGGCGGGCAGACCACCGAGCTGAGCCGCTTTTTCGGCATGACGATCAGCTGGCTGTTCATCGTCATCAACGGCCACTTGCTGATCATCTCGGCGGTGGTGCAAAGCTTTCATGCGTTTCCGGTCGGTGCCGAGCCGTTCGCCTTTTTGCGCGCCACGCGTCCCGAGCTGTGGGGCGCCGAGATGTTCAGCCTGGGCCTGTGGATCGCCTTGCCGCTGATCGCCATGCTGCTGTTCACCAACCTCGTGCTGGGCGTCATCGCCCGGGTGGCGCACCAGATGAACATCTTCGCGATCGGATTTCCGATCACGCTGTCGGTGGGCATGGTCGGCGTGCTGCTGACCTTGTCGCTCATGGAAATGCCGTTCACCTCGGCGCTCGAGCGCATGCTGGGCATGTTCCAGTAGCCGCTCACGGCGGCCCGTGGCCTTCTCGGGCCCGGTTGAAGCGCCCGATTAGGGCGGCCTTTTCCCCGTTTCTCTCGCTCAAGTTCGGCCACCGGCTGGGAACAATCACCTCACGCGATCCCCGCGTGCCGTTTCCCTTGCCCGCCAACCATGGCCAACCAAGACGACCAAGACCGCAAGCTGCCCGCCTCAGCCCGAAAGCTGAAGAAGGCGCGCGAAGATGGCAACGTTCCGCGCTCGCGGGACCTGGGCCATTTCGCCATGCTCGCCGGCGGCGGCCTGGGTCTGGCCGTGGCCACGCCGAGGCTGGTTGACTGGTTGCACCAAGGGCTGGCACGCGGCCTGCACTTCAATGCGACGGCAATGCGCGAGCCCACGGCCATGTTCACGCAGCTGCGCGACATCACGCAAACGCTGCTGTGGGTGGTCGTGCCGCTGGGTCTGTGGATGACGCTCATCGCCATCGCCAGCGGGCTGGCGATCGGCGGCTGGAACTTCACGCTCAAGCCGCTGATGCCCAAGGCCACGCCGTTCAACCTGATCGCCGGTGTCACACGCTTGTTCGCCAAGCAGCAGCTGATCGATGCCATCAAGGCGTCGGTGCTGGCGCTGATCCTGGGCACCGTGGGCAGCTTGTACCTGTACCGCCACGTCGATGAATTCCGCAGCCTGCTGTCCATGCCGCTGCCCTCCGGGCTGGCGCACGCCGGCAGTTCCATCGAGCACGGGCTGTGGCTGCTGCTCGGCGTGCTGGCGCTGTTCGCGCTGGTCGACGCGCCGCTGCAGAAGTTCCTGAATGCCGACAAGCTCAAGATGAGCGTGCAGGAGCAAAAGCAGGAACACAAGGAATCCGAGGGCAACCAGGAAGTCAAGGGACGGCAAAAGCAGATCATGCGCGAGGCCTCGCGCCGCCGCATGCTGGCCGCCGTGCCCACCGCCGATCTGGTGGTGATGAACCCGACCCACTATGCGGTCGCGCTCAAGTACGACGACGCGCGCATGGCTGCGCCCCGCGTGGTCGCCAAGGGCGCCGACCTGCTGGCCATGACCATTCGCGATACAGCTCGCGGCGCGCAGGTGCCGGTGCTGCAAGCCCCGATGCTCGCCCGTGCGCTGTACGCCCACGCCGAGGTCGATCAGGAAATCCCTGCGGCGCTGTTTGCCGCCGTGGCGCAGGTGCTGGCCTACGTTTATCAGCTGCGTGCCGCCATGAGCGGACGCGGCGCGATGCCCGGCGAGCTGCCCGAGTTGCCGGTGCCGCCCGAGCTCGACCCCCATACCGCCAAGCCCTCAACGGAGGATGCTGAATGAACCCGCTCGCATTGCAGATCAAGGGCTGGCTGGGCCCCAACGCCGGCGCCATCAAGGCGCTGATGGCACCCGTGTTCATCGTGATGGTGCTGTCGATGATGGTGCTGCCGCTGCCGCCCTTCGCGCTCGACATGCTGTTCACCTTCAACATCGCGATGGCGCTGATGGTGATGATGGTCGCCTCGTACATGGTGCGTCCGCTCGACTTCGCTGCGTTCCCCACGGTCATCTTGCTGACCACCTTGCTGCGCTTGTCGCTCAACGTGGCGTCCACCCGCGTGGTGCTGATGGAAGGCCACACCGGCCCGGGCGCTGCCGGCGCGGTGATCGAGTCGTTCGGCCACTTCCTGATCGGCGGCAACTTCGCGGTCGGTCTGATCGTCTTCGCCATCCTGGTGGTCATCAACTTCGTGGTGGTCACCAAGGGCGCCGAGCGCATCGCCGAAGTTGGCGCACGCTTCACCCTGGACGCCATGCCCGGCAAGCAGATGGCGATCGACGCCGACCTGAACGCCGGCCTGATCGACGAGAAGGAAGCCAAGCGCCGCCGCGCCGAAGTGGGCGACGAGGCCGAGTTCTTCGGCTCCATGGACGGTGCCAGCAAGTTCGTGCGTGGCGACGCGATGGCCGGCTTGCTGATCCTGGTGATCAACATCATTGGCGGCTTCATCATCGGCGTGGCCCAGCACGGGCTGTCCGCCGGCGATGCCGCCGACAGCTACATCGTGCTGGCCGTGGGCGATGCGCTGGTCGCACAGATTCCGGGCCTGCTGATCTCGGTGGCCGCCGCGATGGTGGTGTCGCGCGTGGGCAAGGACCAGGACGTGGGCACGCAGATCGCTGCGCAGATGTTCAACTCGCCGCGCGCGCTGGGCATCACCGCCGGTGTCATCGGCACGCTGGGCCTGATTCCGGGCATGCCGCACGTGGTGTTCCTGATCATCGCTGCGGCCCTCGGCTATTCGTCCTACTGGATGCGCGAGCGCGATCGCCGCGTGAAGAACGCGCCGGTCAAGTCCAAGGCGCCGGTCACCGAAGCCAACGCCGAGGCCAGCTGGGACGACCTGCTGCCGATCGACACGCTGGGCCTGGAGGTCGGCTACCGGCTGATCTC
>CANGBT010000189.1 GCA_947452135.1 Burkholderiales bacterium | reverse complement strand
GCGCGCAACAGCTTCGGCGACGACCGCGTGTTCATCGAGAAGTTCGTCGAGGAGCCGCGCCACATCGAGATCCAGGTGCTCGGCGATGCGCACGGCAACACCGTGTACCTGTGGGAGCGCGAGTGCTCGATCCAGCGCCGCCACCAGAAGGTGATCGAAGAAGCACCGAGTCCGTTCCTCGATGACGCCACCCGCAAGGCCATGGGCGAGCAGGCGGTGCAGCTGGCCAAGGCCGTCAACTACCAGTCGGCCGGCACGGTCGAGTTCGTGGTCGGCAAGGACAAGAGCTTTTACTTCCTCGAGATGAACACCCGGCTGCAAGTCGAGCACCCGGTCACCGAAGGCATCACCGGGCTCGATCTGGTCGAGCTGATGATCCGCGTGGCCGCCGGCGAGGCGCTGCCCTTCAAGCAGTCCGAGATCAAGCGTGAAGGCTGGGCGATCGAGTGCCGCATCAACGCCGAAGACCCGTTCCGCGGCTTCCTGCCGTCGACGGGCCGGCTGGTGAAGTTCGCACCGCCGGTCGAGACCTGGATCGCCAGCGGCGAGGTGCCGCAAGACGGTGGCGTGCGCGTGGACACCGGCGTGGTCGATGGCGGCGAGATCCCGATGTTCTACGACTCGATGATCGCCAAGCTGGTGGTGCACGGGCGTGACCGAAACGAAGCGATCGCCAAGATGCGCGAGGCGCTCAACGGCTTCGCGATCCGCGGCATCAGCTCGAACATCCCGTTCCAGGCCGCTCTGCTGGCGCATCCGAAGTTCGTGGCGGGTGACTTCAACACGGGCTTCATCGCCGAGCAGTACCCGAACGGCTTTTCCCACGACGCGCAGCCCCAGGCGGACACCGTGCTGTTGCGCGCGCTGGCCGCGGTGGCCAATCGCATTCACCTCGACCGCTCGGCACGCATCAGCGGCCAGCTGCCGGGGCATGAAGCGGTGGTCAAGCCCGAGGCGGTGGTCATCACCCGCGACAGCGAAGGCCGCAGTGATCAGGTGCCTGTGCATGTGATGCCTGAGGGCGACGGCTTTCGCGTCAAGATCGAAGGTCTCAGCCACCGCATCGCGTTCGAGACGCCGCTGCGCGAGGTGGTCATTCATGGCCGCATCGACGGGCGGCCGTTCTGCGCGCAGATTGAGCGCATGGGCCTGGCCTACCGCGTGATCCACAACGGCTCGCAGATCGAGGCCACGGTGCTGTCGCCGTTCGCCGCGCAGATGTCGATGCTGATGCCGTTCAAGGCACCGCCTGACCTGTCGCGCTTCTTGCTGTCACCGATGCCCGGCTTGCTGGTCGAGGTGAGCGTCAAGCCCGGCCAGAAGGTCCTTGCCGGCGAGAAGCTCGCGGTGATCGAGGCCATGAAGATGGAAAACATCCTGGTCGCCACGCAAGACGCCGTGGTCTCCGAGGTGCGTGCCGCCAAGGGCGAGAGCCTGGCGGTCGACCAAGTCATCATTTGCTTCGAATAAGGCCCCCATGACGACACGTCCATTCAAGGTGCTGGGCATCCAGCAGGTGGCCATCGGCGGGCCCAGCAAGGAGCGGCTGCGCACGCTGTGGGTCGACAAGCTCGGGCTTGAAGTCATCGGCAACTTCGTGAGCGAACGCGAGAACGTCGACGAGGACATCTGCGCCATGGGCCGCGGCGTGAACCGCGTCGAGGTCGACCTGATGCAGCCGGTGGACCCCGACAGGAAGCCGGCGGTGCACACCACGCCGCTCAACCACATCGGGCTGTGGATCGACGACCTGCCGGTGGCCGTCGAGTGGCTCAGCGCCAACGGCGTGCGCTTTGCGCCGGGCGGCATCCGCAAGGGTGCGGCCGGTCACGACATCTGCTTCGTGCACCCCAAGAGCAACGACGAGTTTCCGGTGGCCGGCGAGGGTGTGCTGATCGAACTCGTGCAGGCGCCACCCGAGGTGGTGGCCGCGCTGGGCGGTTGATCCCGGTCGCGCCGCACGCGGCGCGATCCACTCAGCCCAGCTTGACGAAGTAGGCCGCGATCGCCACGGCGACCATGCCGACCACGGTGTAGCGGCTGACCCGGTCGACCAGCGCGTAGACCAGCGGGTCGTCGTGCATCTCGCCGCGCGCGGTCTTCATCCACAGCCGCGACAGCCAGTAGATCAGCCCGAAGCCGATCAGCCACAGCAGCTCGGGCGTGGCATAGCGCTGCTGCACCTCGGGCGCGTTGATGAACAGCCAGAACACCACCACCGAGCCCAGCCCCGCGGCCACGCCGGTGGGCCACAGCACCACCAGGTCGCCCACGCGGTAGTCGCGTCCCCGGGCGCTGGTGCGTCCTTGCTTGTCCATCGTCAGCAGCTCCGAGCAGCGCTTGATCAGCGCCAGGCTGAAGAAGATGAAGATCGAAAACGCCAGCAGCCAGCGGCTGGTGGGCACATCGACCGCCATCGAGCCGGCAAAGATGCGCAGCGTGAACAGGCCCGCGAGCATCAGCACGTCGACCATGGCCAGCGTCTTGAGGTACCAGCTGTAGGCGGTGGTCAGCACCAGGTAGGCCAGCAGCATGCCCACGAAATGCGCGTTGACCTGCGCGGCGATCGCGAACGCCGAGACCAGCAAGCCGGCGGCCACGGCCACCGCGGCGCCGATCGGGATGGCGCCGCTGGCCAGCGGGCGGTTTTGCTTGCGCGGGTGGGCGCGGTCGCTGTCGAGGTCCCACAGGTCGTTGAACACGTAGGTGGCCGAGGCCGCCAGCGAAAACGCCGCGAAGGCCAGCGCCGAGTGCACCACCCGGGCGATGTCGGCGAACGCGAATGAGGTGAGCAGCGGCACGAACAGCAAGATGTTCTTGGCCCACTGGTGCACCCGAAGCTGGCGCACCCACAGCCTTGGTGTGAATGGCTCCGGCTTGATCAGCAGCTCGACCGGGTTGCACCCGGTCGCCTCGCGCGCCACGCCGGGCGAGGCATCGACCACGATCACCGAGCGCGCGGCCTTCCAGATCGGCAGATCGGCCGCGCTGTCGCCGGCGTAGGCGAACTCGCTCCCCACCTGCGCCTGGATGGCCGCGAGCTTGTGGCGACCCTTCAGGTTGACGCCGTGTTCACTGGACAGCACCTGATCGAACAGGCCCAGCCGCGCCGCCACGGCATCGGCGATGCGGCGATCGGCTGCGGTGGCCAGCACGAGTTTTCGGCCCAGCGACTTCTGCACGCGCAGGTGCTCGAGCAGGCCTTCTCGCAGCGGCAGCAGCTCGGCCGAGAACGCGCAGCGCTCGGCGATGGTGGCCTTGAAGAACGCGCGACCGCGCAGCAGCCACAGCGGCAGCGCGAACACGTCCCACGGCGAGCGGCGCAGCAGCTGCAAGATGGACTCGAGCAGCGTGTCGGTGGGTGTGAGCGTGCCGTCGAGGTCGACGACAAGGGGCGGGGCGTTGGACATCGGGGACAGGCACCGGGGAGCGCTTGGCAAGGGCTCGATTGTCGGTGGAGCCCGCTGGTCGCGGCACACGGTATCGCCGGCGTTTCCCGCGGCTATGCTCCCGTGCATGTACGCCGACTACTTTGGCCTGAAGCAGCCTCCTTTTTCCATCGCGCCGGATCCGCACTACCTCTTCATGAGCGAGCGGCACCGCGAGGCGCTGGCGCACCTGCTGTACGGGCTGGGCAGCGGTGGCGGGTTCGTGCTGCTCACCGGCGAGATCGGTGCGGGCAAGACGACGGTGTGTCGCTGCTTCCTCGAGCAGATCCCCAAGCGCTGCAACGTGGCGTACATCTTCAATCCGAAGCTCACCGTGGTCGAGTT
>CANGBT010000188.1 GCA_947452135.1 Burkholderiales bacterium | reverse complement strand
TTGGACTTGCCGCAGCCGTTGGGGCCGACCACACCGACCAGCTGACCCGGCAGCTGGAAATGGGTGGGCTCGGCGAACGACTTGAAGCCAGACAGCTTGATGGAATTCAGGCGCATGGGCGAGGATGGATCCGCTGCGGACCGCCCCCGACGGCTACGCTTAAGTCTTTGATTTGACTAGCAAAAGCCGCTTTTTGCGGACTTCTTCAAGGGGGTCGCGATGATAGCATTCGCCCATGAAGAACTGGTTCAAGCGCATGCTGGGCGGTGCCCCAGTGACGCCGGCTTCGCCGCCGATGCCGCCGCGGCATGCCGACCAGCAGCTGGAAACACCGTCCATTCCCGGCGTGCGCCGCCCGCTGGTGGCCACCAATGGCGAGGTCGCCGGCTTCGAATTCGCCATGGCCGCTTCGCTCGCAGAACGGCTGCGCCGGCGCGACGATCCGGTGTCCCATGCGGCGCACGTGATCTCGCTGCTGTCTTCGATGCGCCCTGCCCTCGAATCGCGGCGCATCGCGCTGGCCAGCGTGCCGATGTCGCTGCTGCTGCGCCCGAACGTCGTCGAGCAGGTGCCCGCGGGCGCCTGGCTGAGCCTTGAGTCGGCCGAGGACGGGCAGCCGCTGGATCAGGACCAGCTCACGGCGATCGCGGCGCTGCGTCAATGCGGCGTGCGCGTGGGCTCACGGATTCGCGATGCCGCATCGGCACCCTCCGGCCAGATCCAGTTCGACTTCACCGTGCTCGCGCTGGCCGACTTCGGCCCCGAAGCGCTGATGACCGCCGTGCGCACGCTGCGCGCGGCCCGTGCTTCGGTGCCCATCGTGGTCACTGGTCTGGCCGATGTCGATGCCATCGAAGGCGTGCTGGCCGCTGGCGCCACGCTGGCCAGCGGCGACTTCAATGCGCAGGTGGCGGTCCCCAGGCAGCGCGCCCTGCAAGGCGACGTGCTGCGCATCATCGGGCTGCTCAACGCCGTGCGCGACGAGCGCAAGCCACTGGCCGACCTGACGCGCGAGCTGCGTGGCGACGTGGGGCTGTGCTACCGGCTGCTGCGCCAGGTCAACAGCCCTGCGGTGGGCGTGTCGCGGCCGGTCGAATCCATCGACCAGGCCGTGCTGATCCTCGGCCGCACCGAGGTTTACCGCTGGTTGTCGGTGCTGCTGCTGGCGTCGGTCAGCGGGCGGCGCACCTCGCGCGCGCTGCAAGAGGTGTCGCTGGCGCGTGCGCGCATGCTCGAGTTGCTGGCGCGCGAGCGCGGCTCCGAGCCGCCCGATGCGTTGTTCACCGTGGGGCTGCTGTCGCTACTCAACGTGATGCTCGAAATGCCCATGTCGCAGGCCCTGCAGCCTTTGCGCCTGAGCGAGCCGGCGCATCTGGCGCTGCTCGAGCGCAGCGGGCCGTGGCACGAGTTGCTCACCCTGAGCGAAGCGCTCGAGCGCCACGACCTTGAGGCGGCGACCGCTGCTGCCACCGGCTTCGGCGGCATCGAGCGGGTGTCGCAGTTGTCCGACGAAGCCTGGCGCTGGGCGCTGGCGGTGCACCGCAGCGTCTAGCCCAGGCGCGCGCTCACACCCCGTGCTCTTTCAGCCAGTCGTGCGCCAATTTCCAGGCGTAGGTGGCGGCGGTCTTGTCGTAGGTGGGCCGGTAGTCGGCATTGAAGCCGTGATTCACGTTCGGAAACACCACGATCTGCGAGCCGCTGCCTGCGCCCGCGAGGCCGGCGCGCATCTGGTCGACCGCCGCAGGCTTCACGTAGGCGTCGGTGCCGGCATACAAGCCGAGCACCGGCACCTTGATCTGTGCGGCCAGATCGATCGGATCGCCCGGCCGGATGTCTGACTTCATGCCCTCGAGCAGCCCGTAGTACGCCACCGCCGCCTTGAGCTTCGGGTTGTGCGCGGCGTAGACCCACGCGATGCGTCCGCCCCAGCAAAAGCCCACCAACCCGACGCGTTCAGCATTCGCGCGGCCGCTGGCACGGGCGAATGCGATGGCGGCGTCGAGGTCGGCACACACCTGCGCGTCGGGCACCTTGAGCACCACGCTCGAAAAGATCTCCGGGATGTCGGTCATCTTCGAGACATCTCCCTGACGCGCGAACAGCTCGGGCGCAATGGCGAAGTAGCCCTGCTTGGCCAGACGGCGGCACACGTCCTTGATGTGTTCGTGCACGCCGAAGATTTCCTGCACCACCAGCACCACCGGGTGCTTGCCGGACTTGGCAGGCATGGCGCGATAGCCCGGAACGTGGCCATCGGCGGTCGGAATGCTGACTTCACCGGCGACCAGCCCCTGCGTGTCGGTGGTGATCGCCTGCGCCAGCACCGGTTGCGAAGCCACCGCAAAACCGCTGGCCAGCGAAGTCATGACGAAGCCGCGCCGCGAGACGCCCTCGGGCAAGGCGGCAGCGCCCGGGTGGTTGAAATCCATCGGCTTCAAGCCATAGTCATTGAGCTTCATCTGAAGTCCTCGGCAAGTGGGGGGATCGGGCGCCGATTATGGTTTCGTCACCCCGCATCCGGCGCTGTTCACCGGCCGGCTGGTGCGTCGTGGCGCCCGATAATCGGGCGATGAATCCGCTGCTTTCCAGACTCCAGCCCTACCCGTTCGAGCGCCTGCGCGCGCTGACCCGCGACATCACGCCCAACGCGGCGTACCGGCCGATCAGCCTGGGCATCGGCGAGCCCAAGCACCCCACGCCTGCGCTGGTGACGCAAGCGCTGGTCGACAACCTCGCCGGGCTGGCCAGCTACCCGGCCACGGCGGGCGAGCCCGCGCTGCGCGCGGCCATCGGCCGCTGGATCTCGCGGCGCTACGGCCTCACCGTGGACGAGACCCGTCAGGTGCTGCCGGTCAATGGCTCGCGTGAAGCGCTGTTCGCGCTGGCGCAAACGGTGATCGACCCGACGCGCGCCGGCGCCACGGTGGTGTGCCCGAATCCGTTCTATCAAATCTACGAAGGTGCGGCGCTGCTCGCCGGCGCGCAAGTCGAGTTCGTCAACAGCGACCCGGCGCGCCAGTTCGCCGCCGACTGGGACGCCGTGCCCGACAGCACCTGGGCGCGCACGCAGCTGCTTTACGTGTGCTCGCCGGGCAACCCGACCGGCGCGGTGATGCCGCTGTCCGAGTGGCAAAAACTCTTTGAGCTGAGCGACCGCCACGGCTTCGTGATCGCCTCAGACGAGTGCTACTCGGAGATCTACTTCCGCGACGAGCCGCCGTTGGGTTCGCTGCAGGCCGCGCAGCAGCTCGGGCGCACCGACTTCCGCCGGCTGGTGGCGTTCACCAGCTTGTCCAAGCGCTCCAACGTGCCGGGCATGCGTTCGGGTTTCGTGGCGGGCGATGCCGACATCCTCAAGCAGTTCTTGCTCTATCGCACCTACCACGGCAGCGCGATGAGCCCCACAGTGCAGCACGCAAGCATCGCCGCCTGGAACGACGAAGCCCATGTGGCAGACAACCGCGAGCAGTACCGCCGCAAGTTCGCGCAGGTCACACCGATGCTCGCCGGCGTCATGGACGTGGAATTGCCCGACGCCGGTTTTTACCTGTGGGCCGATGTGTCGAAGCTCGCCCCCCATGGCGACGACGTGGCCTTCGCCTGCGGGTTGCTCGCTCAATACAATGTGGCGGTTCTGCCGGGCAGCTTGCTCGCCCGCGAATCGCATGGCGTCAATCCCGGCGCCGGCCGCATCCGCCTCGCACTGGTGTGCGGTCTCGACGACTGCGTTGAAGCTGCCCGCCGCATCGTGGCTTACGCCGAGTCGCTGTAAGCCCC
>CANGBT010000187.1 GCA_947452135.1 Burkholderiales bacterium | reverse complement strand
GGCCTGACCGAAGTGGCGTACCAGAACGCCGTGGCCTACGCCAAGGACCGCATCCAGATGCGCTCGCTGACCGGCGCCAAGGCGCCCGACAAGGCGGCCGATCCGATCATCGTGCACCCCGATGTGCGCAAGATGCTGCTCACCGCGCGTGCCTACGCCGAAGGCGGCCGCGCGCTGGGTGTGTACACCGCGCTGCTGCTGGACCAGGAGCTGTCGTCGACCGACGAGGCCGTCAAAAAAGACGCCGCCGATCTGGTCGCGCTGCTCACGCCCATCGTCAAGGCGTTCATCACCGACAACGCCTGGATTTCCACCTCGCACTGCCTGCAGGTGTTCGGCGGTCACGGCTATGTGCGCGAGTGGGGCATGGAGCAGTTCGTGCGCGATGCGCGCATCAACATGATCTACGAGGGAACCAACACCATCCAGTCACTCGACCTGCTGGGGCGCAAGGTGCTGGCCGACAACGGTGCGAAGCTCAAGAAGTTCGGCGCGCTGGTGCAGCAGCTGATCGAAGACGAAGGCGTCAACGAGGCGATGGCCGAGTTCATCAACCCGCTGGCCGATCTGGGCGACAAGGTCACCAAGCTCACCACCGAGCTCGGCATGAAAGCCATGGGCAACCCCGACGAGGTGGGCGCGGCCGCAGTCGATTACCTGCGGGTGGTGGGCCACCTGGTGTTCGCGTACTTCTGGGCCCGCATGGCCCGCATTTCGCTAGACCAGCAAGCCAGCGGCGATCCGTTCTACCGCGCCAAGCTGGCCACCGCGCGCTTTTACTTTGCCAAGCTGCTGCCTGAAACCGCCGGCCTCATCCGCTCGGCGCGTGCCGGCGTCAAGCCGCTGATGGAGATGGACGAAGCGCTGTTCTGATCGACGAGACCTTTTTTGACTTGCCATCTTCTGGAGACACCATGAAACGATTCCCCGTCCGCAAGGTTGCCGTGCTCGGCGCCGGCGTCATGGGCGCGCAGATCGCCGCGCATCTGGCCAACGTGCGCGTGCCGGTGGTGCTGTTCGACCTGCCCGCCCGCGAGGGTGCCAAGAACGGCATCGTCACCAAGGCGATTGACGGCCTCAAGAAGCTCAAGCCCGCGCCGCTGGGTGTGCCCGAAGACGCGGTGCTGATCGGTCAGGCCAACTACGAAGAGCACCTCGAGCAGCTGCGCGATTGCGACCTGATCATCGAGGCGATCGCCGAGCGCATGGACTGGAAGCTCGACCTGTACACCAAGATCGCGCCGTTCATCGCGCCGCACGCCATCGTGGCGAGCAACACCTCGGGCCTGAGCATCACCAAGCTGGGTGCGGCGCTGCCTGCCGAGATCCAGCCGCGCTTTTGCGGCATTCACTTCTTCAACCCGCCGCGCTACATGGCGCTGGTCGAGTTGATCCCCACGCCGTCGACGCGCGCCGACATCCTCGACCCGCTCGAGGCCTTCGTGACCACCGCTTTAGGCAAGTGCGTGGTGCGTGCCAAGGACACGCCCAACTTCATCGCCAACCGCGTGGGCGTGGCCGGCATGCTGGCCGTGATGAAGCAAGCCGAGCACTTCGGCCTGTCGTACGACGTGGTCGATGACCTCACCGGCAAGAAGCTCGGCCGCGCCAGCTCGGGCACCTTCCGCACCGCCGATGTGGTGGGACTGGACACGCTGGCCCACGTCATCCACACGCTGCAAAACAACCTCGGCCCCGAGCAGTCCAACGATCCGTTCTTTGGCAGCTACGCCACGCCGGCGGTGCTCGAGTCGCTGATCACCAAGGGCACGCTGGGCCAAAAGACCGGCGCGGGCTTCTTCAAGAAAGTCGGCAAGGACATCTTGCGGCTCGACCCCGCCACCGGCGAGTACGTGGCGGGCGGCGGCGTGGCCGACGAGCTGATCGGCCGCATCCTCAAAAAGCCGGCAGCCGAGCGACTGAAGCTGCTGCGCGAATCGACCCACCCGCAGGCGCAGTTCCTGTGGGCGGTGCTGCGCGACAGCTTCCACTACAGCGCGGTGCATCTGGTCGATGTGGCCGGGTGCGCCCGCGACATCGACTTCGCCATGCGTTGGGGCTTTGGTCAGGCGCAAGGTCCGTTCGAGATCTGGCAGTCGGCCGGCTGGGCCACGGTGGCGCGCTGGGTGCAAGACGACATCGACGCGGGCAAGGCCCTGTGCGGTGCGCCGCTGCCCGACTGGGTGTTCAACGGCCCGGTGGCCGATGGCGGCGGGGTGCATCAGAGCGCAGGCTCGTGGAGCGCGGCGCAATCGTGCTTTGTGCCGCCGAGCACGCTGCCGGTCTACGCGCGCCAGCACTTCCGCGAAACCGTGTTCGGCTCGGGTGCGCCGCTGCCGCTGGCCTCGGGCACCGAAGTGTTCAAGACCGACGAGCTGCGCGTGTGGACGCTCGATGGCGAGGTGCTGATTGCCAGCATCACCGCCAAGCTGCACCTGATCAGCCCGACGGTGACCGACGCGCTGTTGCGCGCCGTGGCGCTGGCCGAGGAAAGCTACCAGGCGCTGGTGGTGTGGTCGCCCGACGATGTGTTCTCGGCCGGCGCCAACCTCGAAGCGCTGATACCGGTGTTCATGAAGAGCGGCGCCAAGGGCGTCGAGCCCGAGGAGCGCAAGCTGCAAGAACTGGTGCTGCGCGTGCGCTACGCCAGCGTGCCGGTGGTGTGCGCGATCCGCGGCCTGGCGCTGGGCGGTGGCTGCGAGCTGGCGGTGCATTCGGCCAAGCGGGTGGCGGCGATGGAAAGCTACATCGGTCTGGTTGAAGTCGGCGTGGGCCTGCTGCCCGGTGCCGGTGGCCTGACCTACATCGCCCGTCGCGCCGCCGAGATGGCCGCAGCCGGCAACGCCAATGCCGACTTGCTGACTTTCTTGAAAGACGGCTTTTCCAACGCGGCCATGGCCAAGGTGGGCACCAGCGCCATCGACAGCCGCAAGCTGGGTTATCTGCGCGACAGCGACGTCATCGTGCCGCACAAGGACGAGCTGCTGTTCGTGGCGATTTCGCAGGCGAAGGCGCTGTTCGACAGCGGCTACCAGCCGCCGGTGAAAGCGCTGTTCCCGGTGGCCGGTCGCAGTGCCGCGGCCACGCTCAAGGCCCAGCTGGTCAACATGCGCGATGGCGGCTTCATCAGCGCGCACGACTTCCTCATCGCCTCGCTGATCGCCGAGGTGCTGTGCGGCGGGGATGTCGATGCCGGCTCGCTGGTCAGCGAGGAGTACCTGATGGCGCTCGAACGCCAGCACTTTTGCGCGTTGCTCGAGCACCCCAAGACGCAAGAACGGATCATGGGCATGCTGTCGACCGGCAAGCCGGTTCGCAACTGATGAAGCTACTGCGCGAACGCCAGGCGTTGTGGGCCGGTGCTCGGAATCCTCACGTACAGGAAGTACGTTCCGGTCCCTGTGCGCCGTCCGCCTAGCCTGACGTCCGCTCGCGACGCTTCCTCAGCCGCGAACGGATCTTGTTTCGGGATGCAATTCCTCCTCTGGAGACACACATGAGTCAACAAATTCAAGACGCCTACATCGTTGCCGCCACGCGCACGCCGGTGGGGCGGGCCGGGCGGGGCGTGTTTCGCAACACGCGGCCTGACGACCTGCTGGTCGCGGCCATTCGTGGGGCGCTGGGGCAGGTGCCCACGCTGGACCCCAAGGCGATCGAAGACGCCATCATCGGCTGCGCGATGCCCGAGGCCGAGCAGGGCTACAACGTGGCGCGGCTGGCGGTGCTGCTGGCCGGCCTGCCCAACAGCGTGGGCGGCGTGACCGTGAACCGCTTTTGCGCGTCGGGCCTCACGTCCATCCAGATGGCGGCCGACCGCATCCG
>CANGBT010000186.1 GCA_947452135.1 Burkholderiales bacterium | reverse complement strand
TGTTAAAGGTCATCAAGGAATAATACACGCCGCAAAAGGACACCACCCGCGAGCAGATCAAGGGCAAGTACCTGCTGGTCAAGCAGCACGACCGCGTGGGCCGCATGGCCGACACGCTCGAGTACAGCAAGGTGGCCTTTCCGCGTGCGCGGTTTGATGACGAACTGGTCGAAGAGCTCAAGAAGTTCTGCCCCAGCCTGCTCGAAGAAGACGGTGACGATCTGGTGATCCGCCATGTCTACATCGAGCGGCGCATGATCCCGCTCAACATCTACATCCAGGAAGGTGCGCCCGAGCAGGTCACGCACGCGGTGATCGAATACGGCAATGCCATCAAGGATCTGGTGGCTGCCAACATCTTTCCCGGCGACATGCTGTGGAAGAACTTCGGTGTGATGCGCCACGGCAAGGTCGTGTTCTACGACTACGACGAGATCGAATACATCACCGACTGCAACTTCCGCAGCGTGCCCGAGCCGCGCAACGAAGAAGAAGAGATGTCTGGCGAGATCTGGTACCACGTGGGCCCGAAAGACGTGTTTCCCGAAACGTTCGCGCCGTTCCTGCTGGGCAACCTGCAGGTGCGCGATGTGTTCCTGAAGCACCACGCCGACCTGCTCGACCCGGCGTTCTGGCAGCAGCACAAGGAGCGCATCCTGGCTGGTCATGTCCATGACGTGTTCCCGTATGACGCCGCCAAGCGGTTCAAGAACCAGCGCCAGTCACCGGTGGCCGCTGCATCCTGATTCGCATTGCGTCCCGCCCATGGAAACCATCCCCAACCCTGCT
The DNA here is from genome assembly GCA_947452135.1 of Burkholderiales bacterium. Taxonomy (GTDB): domain Bacteria; phylum Pseudomonadota; class Gammaproteobacteria; order Burkholderiales; family Burkholderiaceae_C; genus PBB1. Next base: position 3,087 of record CANGBT010000186.1, on the reverse strand, counting down.
TTGGTGGCGATCAACGAAACCGTGTCGCGCGTGGTGCGCCTGTCGCGTGCCGACATTGCCGCCTTTGCCCAGATCAGCGGCGATGCCAACCCCCTGCACAGCGACGCGGCCATCGCCGCGCGGGCCCGTTTTGGCGAAATCATCGCCAGCGGCCAGCACACCAGCGCCTTGTTGATGGGTTTGCTGGCGACGCACTTCTCGCGCAGCGATGAGACGCTGCGGCGCGAGATGCTGTGCCTGAACGTCAACTTTGCCTTCAAGCATCCGGTGTTTGCCGACCAGGACGTCACCTTGCGCTGGCGCGTGTCCAGCCTCGAATGGAAGGACAAGCTTGGCGGCTTTGTGGTGCAGCTCGACGGCTCGGCCGGCGTGGCGCACGCGCAGCCTGCGCTGGTGGCGCGCGGAACGATCCTCGTCAAGGAACCGGTTTCCGTGAAAGCGTCGGGGCGCGGGCAGATTGAACCGGTGTGCAACGGCTCGTGAGCCGCGCACCGGTCGACCGGGTGCTGCGCGCCTGGCTGCAATCCGACGGGTCGCTCAGCCGGCGGCTGGCCGATACCTTCGGCGGCTTTCAGGTGCGCGTGCTGTCGCAAGGCGTGGCCCCGGCTCGGCCCGATGAGCTGGCGACGTTGCGAAGGGCAGCCGTCGGGCTGCGTGTGCAGCGCTGCCATGTGCGCGAAGTCATGTTGTGGGGCGACGGTCAGCCGTTGGTGCATGCGCGCTCCGTGCTGCCGGCGGTTCAGGCGCGTCTGACCTGGCGTGCGTTGCGCGGTCTGGGCAGCCGCCCGCTGGCCGATTTGCTGTTCGGCCTGCGCGCCGCGCGCTGCCAGCGCCTGGGCCACGACCGCATGGTGCCGTGCCGCGCACGTCGGCTGGCGCAGCGGCTTGAGCGCTCGAGCGACTCGGCGTGGCGCGGCGCGCCGTTGTGGTTCCGTCGTTCGGTGTTCACACGGCGCGGTGTGCCGCTGCTGGTCACCGAATGGTTCGCACCCGCGGTGCGGCAACGCCCGCCGGGCCCCCGCGTTGATCTGCACCCATGAAAACCGACACCATGAACACACTCGCTCCCATCGAGGCTTACCTCGACTTCTCGTCGCCCTATGGCTACCTCGCTTCCGAGTGGATCGAGGACCTGGCCGCGCAGCACGGCCGCAGCGTCAACTGGCATGCCGTGCTGCTGGGCGTGGTGTTCCAGTCGGCTGAGTTGCGCCCGCTGATGTCGTACCCGATCAAGAGCGTGTACTCGGTGCTTGACTTCGAGCGTTCGGCGCGTTTTGACGGCACGCCCTTCAAGATGCCCGAGCGCTTTCCGATCTCGACGCACAACGCTGCGCGGGTGTTCTGGTGGCTCAAGGAGCGCGATGCGGCCGAGGCTGCACGCTGGCTGCATCACGGCTTGCGTGCCTACTTTGTCGAAGGTATCGACATCGGTGACACCGCTCAGCTGCGCGATTTGGCCACCCGCTTCGGGCTCGATGCCGACGAGGCCGAGGCCGCCTGGAGCGATCCGCACTGGAAGGCGCGACTCAAGCAGGCCAACGACGATGCCGTGGCCGCGGGCGTCTTTGGCGCGCCGTACTTCATCATCGATGGCGAGCCGTTCTGGGGCAACGACCGGCGGCTGCAGATCGAACGGCGGCTGTCGCAAGGCCCCTTCTGATGCTGCCTGCGCACGTCACCCTGGTCGAGGTCGGCCCGCGCGACGGGCTGCAAAACGAGCCGCAGCCGGTGGCCACCGCCGACAAGATCGAGTTGGTTCGGCTGCTCGAGCACGCTGGCCTGCGCCACATCGAAGTCACCAGCTTCGTCAGCCCGAAGTGGATGCCGCAAATGGCCGATGCCTGCGATGTGCTGGCTGGTGTGCGTGCGCCCGGTGTGCGCGATGCGCGGGTGCGTCATTCGGCGCTGGTGCCCAATCTCAAGGGGCTCGAAGCCGCGCTGGCCGGTCCGCGCGAGAGCTGGCCGGACGAGATCGTGGTGTTCACCGCGGCGAGCGAATCGTTCTGCCGGCGCAACACCAACTGCAGCATTGAGGAAAGCCTGGAGCGTTTCGAGCCCGTGGTGGCCCGGGCCCGCGCTGAAGGTCTGGGCGTGCGCGGCTCGATCTCATGCGCGCTGGGCTGCCCCTACGAGGGCGAGGTCTCGCCCGACGCGGTGGGGCGGGTGGCCGCGGGCCTCAAGGCGCTCGGTGCCGACCATTGCGGTGTGGCCGACACCATCGGCGTGGGCACCGCCCTGCGGGCGCAGGCCGCGATGGAGGCCGCGCTGCGCCACTTCGATCTGGATGCCGTCAGCGGCCACTTCCATGACACCTGCGGCCAAGCGCTGGTCAACATCTACGCCTGCCTGCAAATGGGCGTGCACACCTTCGATGCCAGCGTGGCCGGGCTGGGTGGCTGTCCCTATGCGCGCGGGGCGACGGGCAATGTGGCGACCGAAGAGGTGCTCTACCTGCTGCGCGGCCTGGGCATCGACACCGGCGTCGATCTCGATCGGTTGCTCGATGCGGCGTCGTTCATCTCGGGTCAACTCGGCCGGTCGGTGCCTTCGCGCGCCGGACGCGCGCTGCTCTCGGCTCGCTGAACGCACGATTCCCGGCGCGAGGGGTATGGGCCCCACAATGGGCTGAACCCCTGCAGTTCCAGCGCCCGATGAACCCACCCCTCGACTCTGCCGTACCCAGCCCCTGTGTGGGCGTGTGCCGCATGAACGGCGCCACCGGCTGGTGCGAGGGCTGCCTGCGCACGATCGACGAGATCTCGCTGTGGTCGCAACTGATCGACCGCGACAAGCTCACCGTGTGGAAGGCGCTGCCCCAGCGCAGCAACAAGCTGCCGCCACCTGACGCCTGAGCTGCCCAGACGGCGGTCGGATCGGCAGCGGCGGCCGGTGTTTCCCCACAGATTTCACATCAAGAAATCAAAGCCTTGGGTTTCTACCCAGGTTGTCAGTCTCGCTTCAGCGCGGCGTCAGCACTCGGTCAGAGCCGTTCGTGATCATCCTTTCAAGCGGCCTCGCACGGAGACGCTGCGAATCAACAGGAGACACAACATCATGGCAACAGCAGGAACAGTCAAAGCGAAAGGT
>CANGBT010000185.1 GCA_947452135.1 Burkholderiales bacterium | reverse complement strand
GGCGTGGCGCTGGTCGACATCGGCGCGGGCACCACCGACGTGTCGATCTTCACCGACGGCGCGATCCGCCACACCGCGGTGATCCCGATCGCCGGCGACCTGATCACCAGCGACATCGCCATGGCGCTGCGCACGCCGACCAAGGACGCCGAGGAGATCAAGGTCGAGTTCGGCGTGGCCAAGCAGCTGCTGGCCGACCCGAGCGAACAACTCGAGGTGCCCGGTCTGGGCGACCGCGCGCCGCGCATGCTCAGCCGCCAGGCGCTGGCCGGCGTGATCGAGCCGCGCGTCGAGGAGATCTATTCGCTGGTCCACCAGGTGATCCGCGAGAGCGGCTACGAAGAGCTGCTGTCGTCGGGCATCGTGATCTGCGGCGGCGCCGCACTCATGCCGGGCATGGTCGAACTCGGCGAAGACATCTTCCTCAAGCCCGTGCGCAAGGGCATCCCGCTGTACCGCGGGGCGCTGCACGACATGGTTGCCAACACCCGCTCGGCCACCGTGATGGGCCTGCTCGAAGAAGGCCGCATGGCCCGCACGCGCGGTCTGCGCGCGTCGGCTCAGGCCGGCTCGGTCAAGTCGATGATGGGCCGCGCCCGCGACTGGTTCCTCGGCAACTTCTGATCCTGATTCCGTTAGACCCGCAGTACTCGCTAGTCCCCAAAGTAACCGCCAGACCCACAAGAACTTTCATCCTCAACCTCTCGGCAACTGCACACAAGCACTGGAGCAACACATGGCCATCGAAATGATCGAAGAATTTGACCTCGGCACCCAGATCAAGGTGATCGGCGTCGGCGGCGGCGGCAGCAACGCCGTCGAGCACATGATCACGCAGGGTGTTCAAGGCGTCGAATTCGTCTGCGCCAACACCGACGCGCAATCGCTCAACCGTTCGGCCGCGCACCAGCTGATCCAGCTCGGCAGCACCGGTCTGGGCGCCGGCGCCAAGCCCGAGATGGGCAAGGCCGCCGCGCTCGAGGCCGAGCAGCGCATCCGCGAGGCGATCGACGGCTCGCACATGCTGTTCATCACCGCCGGCATGGGCGGCGGCACCGGCACCGGCGCAGCCCCCGTGATCGCGCGCATCGCCAAGGAAATGGGCATCCTGACCGTGGGTGTGGTGACCAAGCCGTTCGACTTCGAAGGCAACCGCCGCATGAAGGCCGCCGACCAGGGTCTGGCCGAGCTCGAGGCCAATGTCGACTCGCTGATCGTGGTGCTCAACGAAAAGCTGCTGGATGTGCTGGGCGACGACATCACCCAGGACCAGGCGTTTGCCGAAGCCAATGACGTGCTCAAGAACGCCGTGGGCGGCATCAGCGACATCATCCACATGAACGGTCTGGTCAACGTCGACTTCGAAGACGTGAAGACCGTCATGAGCGAACCCGGCAAGGCCATGATGGGCACCGCCCAGGCCAGCGGCCCGGACCGCGCGACCAAGGCGGCCGATGCGGCGGTGGCTTGCCCGCTGCTCGAAGGCATCGACCTGTCGGGTGCCAAGGGCGTGCTGGTGCTGATCGCCGCGAGCCGCACCACGCTGCGCCTGGCCGAGAGCAAGAACGCGATGAACACCATCCGCCGCTACGCCGCCGACGAGGCGCAGGTGATCTTCGGCACGGTCTACGACGAAAGCCTGGGCGACCAGCTGCGCGTCACGGTGATCGCCACCGGCCTGAGCCCGGCGCGTCGTCCCAACATTTCGCTGGTGGACACGCCGGTCATCCGCCGCACCGGCACCGACAACCTGCCGGTGCTCGACAACGCGATCAGCCCGATGGCGCTCAACCCGCAGGGCATGGGTCTGCCCGGCGGCAACGATTTCCGCTCGACGAACATCCCCAGCGTGTGGCGCACCCGCACTGCGGCGGCCAAGGTCGACGCGCTGGCCAGCAACGGCATGGACGAGATCGAGATCCCCGCGTTCCTGCGCAAGCAGGCAGACTGAGGTGAGCCCCCCAGTCGCGGTGCTCCTGCCCCCAAGGGGCGCAGTCCGGCTTCGGGCGGCCGGGCGCCGGACTGGCGTTCCTAAAATGAAACGATGCTTGCTCAACGCACCCTGAAATCCCTGACCCGCGCGGTGGGGGTGGGTGTGCACGGCGGGCAGCGGGTGGAGCTCACGCTGCGCCCGGCGCCGCCCGACAGCGGGATCGTGTTCCGGCGGGTGGACCTGCCGCAGCCGGTGGACATTGCGGTGCACGCCCAGTCGGTGTGCGACACGCGCATGGCCACGGCGCTGTCGCCGCTTGGTGATCCGGGCGCGCCCAAGGTCAACACGGTGGAGCACCTTTTGTCGGCGTGCGCCGGTCTGGGCATCGACAACCTGCTGATCGACATCACCGCCGAAGAAGTGCCGATCCTCGATGGCTCGGCGGCGTCGTTCGTGTACCTGCTGCAAAGCGCGGGCATCGAGTTGCAGAACGCGCCCAAACGCTTCTTGCGCATGGTGCGGCCGGTGGAGGTTCGCGAGGGCGAGGGCGCCAGCCTGAAGTGGGCGCGGCTCGAGCCCTTCGACGGCTACCGGCTGACCTTCGAGATCGACTTCGATCACCCGGCCGTCAACCAGACGGGCCAGCACGTGGTGTTCGACATGGGCTCGGGCCAGTACAAGCGCGAGATCGCGCGCGCACGCACCTTCGGCTTCACCCGCGACGTGGAGTTGATGCGCTCGCGCGGGCTGGGTCTGGGCGGCAGCCTCGACAACGTGGTGGTGGTCGATGACTTCAAGGTGCTCAACAGTGACGGGTTGCGCTACGCCGACGAGTTCGCCAAGCACAAGATCCTCGACGCCATCGGCGACCTGTACGTGATCGGCCACCCGTTGATCGGCGCGTACAGCGCGTTCAAGTCGGGCCACGCACTCAACAGCAAGCTGGTGCGCGCGGTGCTGGCCGACCCGAGCACCTACGAGATCGTCAGCTTCGAGGATGCCGCGCTGGCCCCCGCAGGGCTGGCCGATCTGGCACCGGCATGGTGATCGTCAAGGCCTTGCGCTGGGGGATGGGCGGTGCCATTGCCCTCATGGGCGGTCTGAGCATCGCCTCGTTCGGGATCTTCATCGCCACCGACATCCAACTGTGGCTGCGGCGCAGCCGGATGCTGCGTCAGTGGGCCTTCGTGCTGGTGCTGCTGTGGTTCAACCTCGAGATCTGGGGCAGCGTGGTGCACACGTTGCTCACCTGGTGATCACGGTGCGCTGAGTCCCGCGAACGCCAGCACCTCGGGCATCTGATCGTCGAAGCGGCTGAGCGCGTGGTCGCTGCCTACGGCGTCACGCGGCAGCACGCGCATCGCGCAGCCGACGTAACGCGCGCGCATCTCGCGCCAGTCGAGCACCTCGTCGCCCTCGGCGATGACGGCCAGGTAGCGCTGCGGCAGGGTGATCGCCGCCGGCGCCATGGCCTGCAACTCATCGATGAACTCGGGCCGGAAGAAAAACGGCGCGTCGTCGTGCCAGCTGCGGCTTTCACCGATCTGCGTGGCCAGGTCGCGCGCCGGGTTCACCGCGGGGTTGAGCAGCACCGCGCGCGAGCCCCAGCGCTCGGCCAGCACGGTGGCGTAAAAGCCGCCCAGCGAACTGCCGATGACGGTGGTGCGGTCTTTCGGCCAGGCGGCGCAACCGTGTTCGAGCAGCGCCAGCGCCTCGCGCGGCGAGGGCGGCAACTGCGGGCACCACCAGCTCACATCGGGGCGGTACTCACGCACCCAGTCGGCGAACTGCCGCGCCTTGGTCGAGTGCGGCGAGGACCGGAACCCGTGCAGGTAAAGCAGATGCGAAACCAGCGTGTCGTGGTGCATCGCGCTGGGATCGGGCACCGATGGGTTCATCGGCGGCTCGTGGATCGACGCGCGCTCAGCGAGCCTCGGCGGCCAGCGCTTCGAGCAACCGCGCGTGCACGTTGCCAAAGCCGCC
>CANGBT010000184.1 GCA_947452135.1 Burkholderiales bacterium | reverse complement strand
GCACTCGATCACGTAGCCGTATTTGAGACGTGACTTGCTGCCCGGTTGTGCCACGCCGGCCGCGTCGGTGCGTGGCGGGCTGAGGCGGAAAAACCCCTTGCTGGGCTCTTCCATGAAGTCTTCGCGCTCGATCCAGACTTCGTTCGTCAGCACGAACTCGCGCTGGCCGCGTTCGGGGTGGCCGGGGTGCACCGGGGCGTGGCACGGCTCCTGATGGGCTTCGCTGCCAAACACGTCAGCAAAGTTGACCAGCTTGAGCTTGAGCGGATCGAGCACGGCGCAGGCGCGCGCGGCCTTCGGGTCGAGGTCGTCGCGCAAGGCGATGTCGATCGACGAGTAGTCGAGCCAGCCGCCGGCCTTGCTCACGCCGCTGCGTTCGGCCAGCAACTGCAAACTGGCAGCGGTGTAGCCGCGGCGGCGCATGCCGACCAGTGTGGGCATGCGCGGGTCGTCCCAGCCCTGCACGTGGCCTTCATCGACCAGCTGCTTGAGCTTGCGCTTGCTGGTGACGATGTAGGTGATGTTGAGCCGCGCGAACTCGTACTGGTGCGGGCGCGGCTGGCGCGTCAGCCCCAGCTCGCACAGCGTGTCGAGCAGCCAGTCGTAGAACGGGCGCTGGTCTTCGAACTCGAGCGTGCAGATGCTGTGGGTGATGTTCTCGAGCGCGTCCTCGATCGGGTGCGCGTAGGTGTACATCGGGTAGATGCACCAGGCATCGCCGGTGTTGTGGTGCGTGGCGCGCTTGATGCGGTAGATCGCCGGATCGCGCATGTTGATGTTGGGCGAGGCCATGTCGATCTTCGCGCGCAGCACTGCCGCGCCATCGGCCAGCTGGCCGTCGCGCATCTCGCGAAAGCGCGCCAGGTTCTGCTCGGGCGTGCGGCTTCGAAACGGGCTGTCGGTGCCGGGCGTGTTGAAGTCGCCGCGGTTGGCGCGCATCGCGTCGGCGCTTTGCTCATCGACATAGGCCAGGCCCGCGCCGATCAGCGCTTCGGCCGCGCGGTACATGAAGTCGAAGTAGTTGCTCGCGTAGTACAGGTGGGTGCGCACGGCCGCCGGGTACTGCGGATCGGGGGACTCCCAGCTGAAGCCCAGCCACCGCACCGCATCGAGGATCGCGTCGACGTATTCCTGCTCTTCCTTTTCGGGGTTGGTGTCGTCGAAGCGCATGTGGCACACGCCGCCGTAGTCGCGCGCCAGCCCGAAGTTCAGGCAGATGCTCTTGGCGTGGCCGATGTGCAGGTAGCCGTTGGGCTCGGGCGGAAAACGTGTGCGGATGCGAGCCGGATCGGCCGCGCCCATCGCGTGGTGCGCCGCATCGCCCGGCGTGCCGGCAAAGGTGCGGCTGGCGTAGGTGCCCGCCGCCAGATCACGCTCGATCACCTGTCGCAGGAAATTGCTCGGCTGCTTGGTGTCGTCGGGCGCGGTCGGGTGGGTGGGTGCGGTCATGGGGCTGGCGCCGTTCGGCGCGGTGCAGGAAAGGCCGTCTTCAGCCTCGATTCAGCGAGGCCCGATTATCCCCTGCGGCCTGCGCCGCCATGCCCGCTCAGCGCCGGCGGGAGCCGCCCAGGATGCTGCCCAGCACGCCGCGGATGATCTCGCGGCCCACGGTGGTGCCCATGGTGCGCACGGCCGAACGCGCCATCGATTGCGCCAGCCCTTCGTGCCGCCCGCCGCGCGGTCCGGTGCTGCCGAACAGGATGTCGCCGAGGCCGCCCATCAAGCCGCCGCCGTCATCAGCGGCCGGTGCGTCTGGCTGAGCGCTGGGGCGTGAGCCGGCTGGCGCGGTGGGCACCGATTCGCCGGGCGCGCTCGCGCTGCGGCCCTTGAGCTTTTCGTAAGCCGACTCGCGGTCGATGCGCTTTTCGTAGACGCCGGCCACCAGCGAGTTGTCGATCAGCGACTGCCGCTGCGCCGGTGTGATCGGCCCGATCTGGCTGCCCGGTGGCACCACGAACACGCGCTCGGTCACGCTCGGGCGGCCCTTGGCGTCGAGAAAGCTCACCAGCGCTTCGCCCACGGCCAGCTCGGTGATCGCGGTCTCGATATCGAGCCCGGGCTTGGCGCGCATGGTGCTGGCCGCCGCCTTGACCGCCTTCTGGTCGCGTGGCGTGAACGCGCGCAGCGCGTGCTGAACCCGGTTGCCCAGCTGTGCGAGCACGCTGTCGGGGATGTCGAGCGGGTTTTGCGTCACGAAGTACACGCCCACGCCCTTGCTGCGCACCAGCCGCACCACGAGCTCAATGCGCTCGACCAGCGCGGCGGGCGCTTCCTTGAACAGCAGGTGCGCTTCGTCGAAGAAGAACACCAGCTTGGGCTGCTCGAGGTCACCCACCTCGGGCAACTGCTCAAACAGCTCGGACAGCATCCACAACAAGAAGGTGGAATACAGCCGCGGGCTGTTCATCAGCTGGTCGGCCGCCAGGATGTTGATGACGCCTTTGCCGGACTCGGTCTGCATGAAGTCGGCGATGTTGAGCATCGGCTCGCCGAAGAACTGGTTGCCGCCTTGCTCCTCGATTTGCAGCAGGCCGCGCTGGATGGCGCCGATGCTGGCCGCGCTCACGTTGCCGTATTCGGTGGTGAAGTCGCTGGCGTGGTCACCCACGTGCTGCAGCATCGCGCGCAGGTCTTTCAGGTCGAGCAGCAAGAGGCCGTTGTCGTCGGCGATCTTGAACACGAGGCTGAGCACGCCTTGTTGCGTCTCGTTGAGTGCCAGCATGCGCGCGAGCATCAGCGGGCCCATGTCGCTCACGGTGGCGCGCACCGGGTGGCCCTGCGCGGGCTTGCCGCTCTTGGTGTCGCCGGCAAACACGTCCCACAACATGGCCGGGCAGGCCACCGTCTCAGGCGCGTCGAGCCCGCGCTCCTTGAGCACCGCAGCGAGCTTGTCGCTCACGCGCCCGGCCTGCGTGATGCCGGTCAGGTCGCCCTTCACGTCGGCCATGAACACCGGCACGCCGATGCGGCTGAAGTTCTCGGCCAGCGTTTGCAGCGTGATCGTCTTGCCGGTGCCGGTGGCCCCGGTGATCAGCCCGTGGCGGTTGGCCAGCTCCGGCAACAGGTGGCACTCGATGTCGCCGTGCTTGGCAACCAGGATGGGCTCGGCCATGAGGGGCTCCAGAAAACGGTGGTCGGGGGCGGGCTGGGATGGAGCCCCGGGCGGCTCGAGGCGGCCCGTAAAATTCCAGTCTATCCAACAAATACGGCAGGCTGCGTCACCGCATGGCCTGCGCAGGAGGCGTCATTCCATGGCCGGACATTCCAAGTGGGCCAACATCCAGCACCGCAAGGGTCGCCAGGATGAAAAGCGCGGCAAGATCTGGACGCGCGTGATCCGTGAAATCACCGTGGCCGCACGGCTGGGCGGCGCCGATCTGGCGCTCAACCCGCGCTTGCGCCTGGCCGTTGACAAGGCCAAGGCGGCCAACATGCCGGCCGACACGGTCAAGAAGAACATCGACAAGGCGACCGGCAACCTCGAAGGCGTGCAGTACGAGGAAATCCGCTACGAGGGCTACGGCATCGGCGGCGCGGCTGTGATCCTCGACACCATGACCGACAACCGCGTGCGCACCGTGGCCGAGGTGCGCCACGTGTTCAGCAAGTACGGCGGCAACCTGGGCACTGAAGGTTCGGTGTCGTTCCAGTTCAAGCATTGCGGGCAACTCATCCTGGCGCCGGGAACCAGCGAAGACAAGGTGATGGAAGTCGCCCTCGAAGCCGGGGCCGATGACGTGATCACCGACGACGATGGCGCGGTCGAGGTCATCACCGCTCCATCGGCCTTCGAGGCCGTCAAGGCCGCGCTCGAAGCCGCCGGCCTGACGCCCGAGGTGGCCGAGGTCACCATGCGTCCTGAAAACACCGTCGAGCTGTCCGGCGAAGAAGGCCAGCGCATGCAAAAGCTGCTCGACATGATCGAAGACCTCGACGACGTGCAGGCGGTGTTCCACAACGCCGAGATTTCGCCATGAAGGTCCTCGTGATCGGCTCTGGCGGACGCGAG
>CANGBT010000183.1 GCA_947452135.1 Burkholderiales bacterium | reverse complement strand
TCTGGCGCGCGCCGTGATGGGCACGATCGAGCCCAATAAGGATTGGGGGCGTGGGCGTCTCGCGGCGCACGCGGCGCCGGAGCGTTCCGGGGTGAGGCGCGCTTCACGACGGCGTCACATTGGGTGGGCAGACTGCGGCATCCTTGAACGCTTGAGAGTCGAGTCACCATGTCCCTTTTACGCCTGCGTCGCGGCTTCACGCTGCTCGAGTTGCTGGTGGTCATGGTCATCATCGGATTGCTCGCCGCTTACGTCGGCCCCAAGTACTTCTCGCAAGTCGGCAAGTCCGAGGTCAAGACCGCCCGCGCGCAGATCGTCGGCTTCGAAAAAGCGTTGCAGCAATACCGCCTCGACGTGGGCAGCCTGCCCACCACCGAGCAGGGCTTGCAGGCCTTGATGACCAAGCCGGCCAACGTCGCCAAGTGGGACGGCCCCTACCTGGAAAAGGCGCTGCCCGCCGACCCGTGGGGTCACCCCTACCTCTACGTGGCGCCCGGCGAGCACAGCGAATTCGACATCAGCTCGACCGGCCGTGATGGCCGACCCGGTGGCGACGGGCTCGACGCCGACGTCACCAACTGGTAATGCCCGCCCGGCCGCGCGGGAACCCCATGCAGTACGCCGTCAGGGCCATCCACCGGATGCAGTCGGTCTCGATCACCATCGAGGCGAGCGATGGCGTGGCTGCGCGCCGGCAAGCCGAATCGCAAGGCTATGCGGTGCTCGCGGTGCAGCCGGCGCGTTCCGGGCGATCCATCTTTGCCCGCTCGCCGGTCTTCCCGCTGCTGCACTTCAACCAGAGCTTGCTGATCCTGCTCAAAGCCGGCTTGTCGGTGGTCGAGGCCATCGAGACGCTGGCCGATCGCGAAACCCGGCCCGACGCCAAGCAGGTGCTGACCCGGCTGCATGAGCAGCTGCGCGAGGGCATCTCGTTTTCGGCGGCGCTCGAAGCACAGCCGGCGGTGTTTCCGCCGCTGTACGTGGCCAGCGTGCGCGCCAATGAGCGCACCGGCGCGCTGACCGAGGCGATCGAGCGCTTCATCGTCTACCGCTCACAGTCCGACCAGATGCGCAAGCGCATCGTCGGCGCGGCCATCTACCCGGCCATGATCCTGGGCGTGGGCACGCTGGTGATCGCGTTCTTGCTGCTCTACGTGGTGCCGCGCTTCAGCCAGGTGTTTCAGGACATGGGCGACCGCATCCCGCTGATGTCGCGATTGCTTTTGCAGTGGGGCCAGTTCGCGCATGCGCACGGCGTGGAGCTGGTCGGCGGTGGCGTGCTGCTGCTGGGCAGCTTGGGCTATGCGCTCACGCGGGCGTCGGTGCAATTGGCCATCGGCCGCCAGATCCAGCGCATTCCGCACATCGGCGAGGTGGTGCGTGTGTACCAGCTCGCGCGCTTTTACCGCGCGCTGGGCATGCTGCAGCAAGCGGGCATTCCCATCGTCACCGCGCTCGACATGGTGGTGGGCTTGCTGCCGATCTCGCTGCACCCGGCGCTGGCTGCGGCACGCCGCGACATCGGCGAGGGCCGCTCCATTTCGGCGGCTTTCGAGACGCACGGCCTGACCACAGCGGTGTCGCTGCGCTTGCTGCGCGTGGCCGAGAAAACCGGCCAGATGGGCGAGATGCTCGAGCGCACCGCCGGCTTCCACGAAGAAGACATCTCGCAGTCGATCGAGTGGTTTATCCGGCTGTTCGAGCCGCTGCTGATGATCGTGATGGGTGTGGTGATCGGCGTGGTCGTGCTGCTGATGTACGCGCCGATCTTCGAACTCGCAGGCAGCATCCAATGAACGCGGTCAACGAGTCGGCGCTGCACGACGAGGCGCTCATCCACCGGCTCACGCCCGCGGTGGTGCGCGCAGCGCGCCAGCGCGCCTCGAGCGAGCAGCGCAGCGTGAACTCGGTGCTCGAAGACGACCTTGCCGTGTCGGCCGAAGCGCTGGTGCACGCGCTGGGCCGGGTGCTGCACCACCGCGTGTTCGACAACGCCGTGCTGGCCAGCCTGCCGCCGGCGTTCGATCTGATCGACTACGCCGAGGGCGCACGCCGCGGGTGCCTGGCGTTTCGCGACGCCGGCGTGATCTGGGTGGTGGTGTCCGATCCGTTCGATGACGCGCTGCAGGCGTGGTGCGTCGAGCACCTGGGCGTGCCGCACGAGATCGGCCTGGCCAGCGCCGACGACATCGCCGCGCTGCTGTCGCGCCACGAAGACTCCATGCGCGCCATCGACACCGCGCTGCCCACGGGCGAGCAGACCGCCGACAGCGGCTCCGATCTCGAGGACCTGTCGATCCGTTCCATCGGCGAAGGCACCAGCGTGGTGGTCAAGCTGGTGCACTCCACGCTGTACGACGCGCTCAAGAGCGGCGTGAGCGACATCCACATCGAGTCGCACCTGAGCGGCCTGGTCATCAAGTACCGCCTCGACGGCACGCTCACGCAGGTCGGCTCGATCGAAGGCCGCGAACTCGCCGAGCAGGTGCTGTCGCGCCTGAAGGTGATGTCCGAGCTCGACATCGCCGAGCGGCGCATCCCGCAAGACGGGCGTTTCCGCGTGCGTGCGCTGGGCCGCGAGATCGACTTTCGCGTGTCGATCATGCCCAGCATCCACGGCGAGGACGCGGTGGTGCGCGTGCTCGACAAGCGCTCGCTGGCCGATCAGGTGTCGGGCCTGCGGCTCGACGTGCTGGGCTTTGACGACACCACGCTGGCCACCTTCCGCCGCATGGCGCGCGACCCCTACGGGCTGCTGCTGGTCACCGGTCCGACCGGCAGCGGCAAGACAACCACGCTGTATGCGGCGATCTCCGAGACCAACCACGGCCACGACAAGATCATCACCATCGAAGACCCGGTCGAGTACCAGCTGCCCGGCGTGCTGCAGATCCCGGTCAACGAGAAGAAGGGCCTGACCTTCGCGCGCGGGCTGCGCTCGATCCTGCGCCACGACCCCGACCGGATCATGGTCGGCGAGATCCGGGACCCCGAGACCGCGCAGATCGCCATCCAGGCCGCGCTCACTGGCCACCTGGTGCTGTCCACCGTGCACGCCAACAACGTGTTCGACGTGATCGGCCGCTTCACCCACATGGACGTCGATCCGTACAGCTTCGTCTCGGCGCTCACCGGCGTGCTCGCGCAGCGGCTGGTGCGCGTGAACTGCGTGCATTGCAGCGAGGTGGTTTCGGTCACCGAAGCGGCGCTGCGCGAGTCGCTGATCGACCCCGCGCGCATCGAGGGCCGCGTGCTGCGCGCCAGCCACGGGTGCGGCAAGTGCCGCGGCACCGGCTACAAGGGCCGCAAGGCGGTGGGCGAGCTGCTCATCCTCGATGACGCGCTGCGCGAGCTGATCGTCGCGCGCGCCCCGGTGCGCCAGATCAAGGACGCCGCACGGCGCAACGGCACGCGCTTTTTGCGCGACGCGGCGGTCGAGTTGTTCCTCGACGGCCTGACCACACTCGACGAGATCAACCGTGTCACGCTGGTCGCCTGATCGCGCGCTGTTTCGCCTGGGTGACGCGGCGCCTGTCGCGCCCGTCGAGGGCGTGAGCGCGCTCGACGCCCTGCTGGGTGCCTTTGAAGCCGAGCTCGATGCGCGCGAACTGCGCCGCGGCACGCGGCTCGACTGCGTGCTGGGCGGCGAGTGCGTGCGCTACCGCATCGTGCCGTGGCGCGACGACCTGGCCACCCCCGCGCAGCGGCAGCGGCTGGCCGAGCAGGTGTTTGTCGAAGCCTATGGCGAGGTCGCCCGCGGCTGGACGGTGCGTCAGCACGCCGAGCGCCACGGCGCGGCCACGCTGGCGTGCGCGATCGACGCCGCGCTGCTCGACCGGCTGGCCGCGCTGGCGCTCGCGCGCGGTCTCAAGCTGGCCAGCGTGCAGCCCGCGCTGATGCACGACCACAACCGCTCGCGCTTCGAGCTCGAGGCCGGCTGGTGCTGGTTCGTGTCGGTCGAAGCCGCCTGGACCACCGCTGTGCTGATGACGCCCAGCGAGCCGCTGCACGTGCGCCGGCTGCCGAGCGGCGACGGCGATCTGGCGCGGCTGCGCGATCGCGA
>CANGBT010000182.1 GCA_947452135.1 Burkholderiales bacterium | reverse complement strand
TCGACCACGATGCCGATGGCCAGCACCAGCCCGAACAGCGTGAGCGTGTTGATCGAAAAACCCAGCATCAGCAGCACCGCGAAGGTGCCCACGATGGACACCGGCACCGCCAGCAGCGGGATCAACGACGCGCGCCAGGTCTGCAGGAACACCACCACCACGATGACCACCAGCAGCACCGCTTCGATCAGCGTGGAGATGACCTTTTCGATCGAGGTCTGCACGAAGCGCGTGGGGTCGTAGACGATGTCGTAATCGACGCCATCGGGGAAGTCAGCCTTGAGCCGCTCCATGGTGGCGCGCACGTCGCTGGCGAGTTGCAGCGCGTTGGAGTTGGGCGCCTGAAAGATGGCGATGGCCGAGGCTTCCTTGTTGTTGAGCAGCGAGCCCAGCGAGTAGGTGTTGGGGCCCAACTCGACGCGCCCGACGTCCTTGATGCGGATCAGCGAGCGGTCGACCGGGTCGGCCTTGACGATCACGTCGGCGAACTGCTCTTCGGTGGACAGGCGCCCTTGCGTGTTGATGGCCAGCTGGAATTCGGTGCCCTTGGCGGCCGGCGTGCTGCCGACCACGCCGGCGGCGACCTGCGCGTTTTGCTCGCGCAGCGCGGCCACCACATCGGCCGAGGTCAGGTTGCGCGCGGCGAGCTTTTGCGGGTCGAGCCACACGCGCATGGCGTAGTCGCCCGAGCCGAAGGCCTGCACCGAGCCCATGCCGTGGATGCGGTACAGCGCATCGCGCACGTTGAGCAGCGCGTAGTTGCGCAGGTACAGCGCGTCGTAGCGGTTGTCGGGCGAGACCATGTGAACCACCATGGTCAGGTTGGGCGAGCTTTTCTCGGTGGTGATGCCGATCTGCCGCACGATCTCGGGCAGCCGCGGCGTGGCCCGCGTGACGCGGTTTTGCACCGCGGTTTCAGCGGCTTCGGGGTTGGTGCCGATCTTGAAGCTCAGCGTGAGCGTCATCGCGCCATCGGCGGTGGCCAGGCTGCTCATGTAGAGCAAGCCGTCGATGCCGTTCAACTGCTCTTCGAGCGGCGTGGACACGGTCTCGGCGATCACCCGCGCATTGGCGCCGGGGAACTGCGCGCGCACCACCACCTGCGGCGGCGTGACCTCGGGGTATTCGGAGATCGGCAGCACGAAGATCGCCAGCGTGCCCACCAGCGTGACCACGACCGACAGCACGGCCGCGAAGATCGGCCGGTCGATGAAAAAGCGCGAGATGTTCATCGTGGCGGCTTCAGGCGGCTGACGCGGTGGAGGCCGGCGCCGCAGGCGCGGAGGCCGCTGCCGCTGGCGCCGATGCCGGCGCGGCCGGCGGTGCACCGGGCGCCGGTGGCGTGGATGCCGCAATGGGCATGCCGCGCTCGTCGGTCTCGACCTTGAGCGGCGTGACCGGAGCGCCCGGGCGCACGCGCTGCAGGCCATCGACCACCACCAGCTCGCCGGCCTTCAAGCCGTGCGTGATCACCCGCATGCCGTCGATCAGCGTGCCGAGCTGCACCTCGCGCGGTTGCGCCACGTTGCCTTCGCCGATCACGAACAGCAGCTTCTTGCTCTGGTCGGTGACGATGGCGCGCTCGGGCGTGAGCACCGCCGCGTAAGGCACGCCGCCGGCCAGCTGCAGCCGCGCGAACAGGCCCGGCGTGAACTCGCCGCGGGCGTTGTCGAACACCGCGCGCATGCGGATCGCGCCGGTTTGCGCGTTGAGCTGGTTGTCGATGAAGTCGATGCGGCCTTCGTGCGGAAAGCCCGCCTCGTCGGCCAGCCCCAGGTGCACCGTGCGCAGGCCCGGTTCGCCCTTGCGCAGCCGCAAGAAGATTTGCTCGCTGCCATCGAAGTAGGCATACACGGTTTGCGTGGACACCAGCGTGGTCAGCACGCTTTGCGGCGTGACCAGGTTGCCCTCAGTCAGCACGGCGCGCGACAGCTGCCCGGCGATCGGCGCGGTGACCTTGGTGTAGCCCAGGTTGAGTTGCGCGATGCGCAGCGCGGCTTCGGCCACGCGGATGTCGGCGGTGCTGGTGGCTGCACCCGAGGTGAGCTGGTCGAACTCCTGACGCGACACCGCCTTGGCCTCGAGCAGCTTGGTCGCGCGGGTCAGGTCTTGCGTGGCCAGCTCAGCGCGCGAGCGCGCGGCGGCGAGCTGCGATTGAGCGCGCGCCAGTTCGGCTTCGTAGGGCTTGGGGTCGATGGTGAACAGCGGCGCGCCGGCGGCCACGCGCGCACCGTCTTTGAAGTGCACCCGCTCGATCGTGCCGCCGATGCGCGCGCGCACCTCGACCCAGCGCGGGGCTTCGAGCCGTCCGGTGAATTCGTAGCTGTCGCCCACCGTGCGCTGCACCGCTGCGGCCACCGACACCGGCGCGGCTCCGGGGGGTCCGCCCGCCGGCGCGCCGGGTTTCGAGCAACCGCCGGCCAGCAGCATCGCGATCAGCGCGGCAGCACCGCAGGTGGCTTGGGTGACGGACTTCAGGCGTGCAGCATTCATGGTCATCGGTCTCGGGCCAGCAAACGGGGGGTGGACGTGAAGTCCGCTGAAATCAACGGAGCGCGAGGGCCCTCAGGCGTCGGTCGCGACTTGGTGGGAACCCTAGGACGATAACCAAAGCGCGCGGTGCGTTTGATCAAGCCCGCCGGAACACCAAATCCCAAACGCCGTGGCCGAGTTTCAGGCCACGGCGCTCGAATTTGGTGAGTGGTCGGTAGTGCGGCCGCGGCGCGTAGCCCTCGGCCGTGTTGCGCAGCGCGGGCTCGGCGCTCAGCACCTCGAGCATCTGCTCGGCGTAGGGCTGCCAGTCGGTCGCGCAGTGCAGGTAGCCGCCCGGAGCCAGCCGCGTGCACAGCCGCGCCACGAACTCCGGCTGAATCAGGCGGCGCTTGTTGTGTTTCTTCTTGTGCCACGGGTCGGGAAAGAACACATGCACGCCACCCAGCGAGCCCGGCGCGATCATGTGATCGAGCACCTCGACCGCGTCGTGCCGCACGATGCGCACGTTGGACAGGCCCTGCTCGCCGATCAGCTTGAGCAGCGCGCCCACGCCCGGCGAGTGCACCTCGACGCCCAGAAAGTCGGTGTCGGGCAGCGCGCCGGCAATGGCCGCGGTGGCGTCGCCCATGCCAAAGCCGATCTCGAGCACCAGCGGCGCGCTGCGCCCGAACACCTGCGCGGCGTCCAGCGGCTGCGCGGCGTAGGGCAGCACATAGGCCGGCCCGAGTTCTTCCATCGCGCGCACCTGCCCGCTGCCCATGCGCCCGGCGCGCAGCACGAACGACTTGATCGCCCGGCGCGGCGTGGTGGTGGCGGCAGCCGGATCGGCCGCATCGGGCACATCCATCGGCGTTGGGGGCAGGCTCATGGGCGCGGTCGGTTTCGGAAACAAGAACGGCCCTGAGCGGGCCGTGGCGGATGCGAACTGGAACGAGAAATCTGGAGCGGGTGAAGGGAATCGAACCCTCGTATGAAGCTTGGGAAGCTGCCGTTCTACCATTGAACTACACCCGCAGAACGGCTCGATTCTAGGCGCCATGGCGTGGCCGGATCGCGGGCTGATGCCGATGGCGCGGTGCGGTATGGCGCGTCACCGCCACAATCGTTTTCCTGAACACTGCGAGGGCTGCGGCCATGTCCGATTCTTTGTTGCGCGTGCTGCAGGTCGAGCCGGTCGAAGGCGCTGCGGCGCTGGCGGGGGATGGCTGTGCGTTCGGCCCGTTCGAAG
Source organism: Burkholderiales bacterium (assembly GCA_947452135.1). GTDB lineage: Bacteria > Pseudomonadota > Gammaproteobacteria > Burkholderiales > Burkholderiaceae_C > PBB1. The sequence continues at coordinate 592 of CANGBT010000182.1, read as the reverse complement.
TGATGTCATGCCCCGCCAGCGAGGTGTGGCAGCGCATGGCGGGTGGCCCGGTCGATGTGCTGGTGGTGCCCGGTTGGTGGGACGGCTGGAGCCGCTGTGCGAGCGAGGTGGCGGTGGTCGTGGTGGCCGATGCGGCCGCGCCAGACGATTGCCTGCGCTGGTGGCGCAGCGGTGCGCAAGACGTGGTGAGCAGCGCCGAGGTGGGCGCTGCCGACTGGCCGCGCCGCTTGCGTGCTGCGCACGAGCGTCAGCGGGTGCGTGCGGCCACGCGGCAGGCGTTTGCCACCGATGTGCACACCGGCTTGCCCCATGCGGGCCAGTTGATCGAACACATGAGCCACCTGCTGGCGCTGCGCGAGCGCGAACCCGCGCCGATGGCGCTGCTGGTGCTGCGCATCGAGGGGCTGGCCACCACCATGGTGCGCCTCGGTGCCGAGGCGGCCGGCGCGCTGCGCCGCAAGATCGCGGTGCGGCTGCGTGCCGGCGTGCGCGCCAGCGACGTGGTGGCCTCGGTGGGCGACGACTCGTTTGCGGTGCTGCTGTCGCAGATCGACACCTCGGGCGATGCCGACCGGGTGGGCCGCAAGCTGCT
>CANGBT010000181.1 GCA_947452135.1 Burkholderiales bacterium | reverse complement strand
TCGAAATTGGCCGCAATGGCGGCGATCTGCTGGGTGATGCTCTGCTCGGTGCGCAGCCTCGCCGAGTCCTTGCTGAACTCGAAGGACACGTAGATCAGCGGCGCGCTGATGATCGCGCCCACGGCCAGAAACGCCAGCAGCAGTCGATGGAAGATCGGCATCGTCGACGGTGCCCTCAGCCGCCGCAGCGGCTCGCGGTTTGCAGGGTCATGGGGTGAGCGCCAGCGACTTGTCCACCACCTCGTCGATCAGGTACATGGCGTCTTCAAGCGGAATGCCGAGCGACTTGGCGCGGTTGCGGTTGACCAGGTACGGGCCGCGCTCGGGGGTTCGCACCGCCATGCGCGCCGGGCTCAGGCCCTTGTCGAGGATGCCTTGCGCCATCTCCATGGCCAGGTAGCCCTGGTTGTAGCCCGAGTCGTTGGCCGTCAGCAGCATGCCCTCGAAGACGAACTGGTCCTCGTGCGACGCCTCGGGAATGCGAATGTTGTTGAGGTACCAGCGACCCACCTCGAGCATGTCGACGTGGTTGCCCTTGGCGTCGCGCAAGGTGTCGTGGTTGAGCACAAAAAAGGCGTCGACCTTCCTCGACAGCTCGAGCGCGCGGGACTTGAACTCCTCGAGCGAGTTGGTCATGACCTTGTCGACCAGCTTGAGCGGCAAGGCGCCTCGCTGCGCGAGCTGCTCGATCATCTTCGCGTTGGGACGCGCCGACTCGGAATCGCAGGCCAGGATCGCGAAGGTCTTGGCCTTGGGCACCAGCCGCTTGAGCAGGTCGAGACTTTCGCGGTGATAGCCCTGCTGCCACACGCCGGTCACGTTGCGCCCTGGCGTGTCCATGCTGTCAACCAGCCCGTACTTGAGCGGCAGCCCGTTGATGCCCCAGAACACCACCGGCGTCGTGGAATCGAGCAATTGCCCGCCGATGAACCTGGCCGCGTTGTCATCGCCCAGCAGCACCACGTCGGGCTTGAAGGCGCGGATCTCGCCCATGATGCGTGCGGTAGCGCTGGCCATCTCGGGGCCGCTGTCGCGCCGCTTGGTGTCCATCCACGCCTTGCCGATCACCGCGCGGCTGCTCTCGACGGTGTCGTTCTTGACCAGCGCGTCGGCCTGCGCATCGTTGTCGAGGTAGCCGAACTTGCGCATCGCCGCATTCACGCCCTTTTGCGTGGACTGCGACCAGATGTACTCGCGGTGGTAGCTGCTGACGATGAAGATGCGCTTTTTCTTCGTCGGCGTGGCTTGCGCCTGCACCTCGCCGGCGCACAAGGCGGCGAGCGGCAGGCCGAGCACGGCCCGGCGCTGGATGAGCGACATGGGGTTTCCTTTCACCGCTCAGACCTTGCGCAGGCCTTGCCACTTCTTGTAAATCTCGGCCACCTGGCCCGAGTACAGATCCATCGACGCTTCGGGCGTGAGGCGCCCCGAGGCAGCATCGGCAAACATGCGCGGCACGATCCACTCCTTCCAGATCTCGTCGACCGCCGCGTTGGCGTAACCGGGGTAACCCACCGGCACGGTCCACTTGCTGGCATCGGAAAAGATCGCGTACTTGTCGCTCGGCGTGGCCTTGGGGTCGTTGGCCACCAGCTGCTGCAAGTCGGGCACCAGCTGCGGGAAGGTCGGGAAGTTGTAGAAGCCGCTGGCCATGAACGCATCTCGCGAATGGCCGGCCAGATCGACCAGGAACTTCTTGGCCCCGCCGATGTTGCGTGCGAAGTTCCAGATCACATAGGCGTTCATCAGGTGCATGACGCCGAGCTGCGCCGCCGGGCCCCGGGCCGGGCGGCCGAGCATGATCTTGCTGGCCACCGGGATCTTTTCGCTCTCGCCGGTGCGCGTGATGGAAATGGCGTTGAGCGTGAGCGAACCCTTGCCCGCGAGCATCAACCGGTTGTTGGACGAGGCGTCCCACGAAAAGATCTCGTCGGTCATCGTCTCGGTGTAAAGCGCCCGGGCGTACTTGAGCGCTTCGAGCGTTTGCCGCGACTTCAGACTCGCACGGCCGTCGGCGTCTTGCACACCCGCACCGAACGACAGCAGCATCGAGCGCAGCGCCATGCTGCTGTCGAGCTCATTCGACATGCCGATGCCCACCGGGATGCCGTGCTTTTCCTTGATCTTGCGGCCGCCATCGCGGATGGCGTCCCAGCTGTCGGGCTTGACGCCGACGTCGTCCCACAGGTCCTGCCGGTAGTTAACCGGGTCAGGCACGTAGCTGTCGGAAAAGCCGAAGTACTTCTTGGTGACCGGGTTGTAGGTGCTCTTGATGGCGATGTCGAGCGGCTTGCCGTACTTCTTTTCGCACTCGGCGTAGACGTCGGCATGGTCGATCACCTGATCTTCATAAGACGCCGGCGGGCTCAGGAACATGCACAGGTCGTGGCCTTGCTTCTTGCCGATCTCGGCTGCAGCGCGGCTGTCCAGGCTGGTCATGCCCACGTTGGTGACGATGACTTCGGTGTTGTTCTGTTCGCCCCACTCCTTGGTGAAGGTCTTGTTGAACCACTCGTCGAAGGCCGGCACGAAGTGGTTCCACTGCATGATCTTGAGCACCTTGGGCGCCGCATTCGCGCTGCGCAGCAAGGGCGGCGCCACCGAAGCGGCCAGACCCAGCGCTCCCGCCGTGCGAATGAAGCCGCGGCGGTTCTCGCGGGTGAGCGTGGGGGGCGTTTTATTGGTCATGCGTGCTCCTCGATGCAAGCCATCCAACGAATCCTCGGCCCTGCGTGCAACAGCCTTGGACCCGATTCAAACGTTCAGAAAATTCTGAGCGGAATGCTACCGCCGCGAGGGCTGGCAACCGGCTTTGTTACAGGCTTGTCGCAATATAAATCGAGGCTTTCGACCAGCGTCACGCGGGCAAACCGCGCAGCCATTCCACACACAGCGCCGCCGCACGATCGAAGTCGAGCGCGTCCACGGCGGCTTCGAGTGCAAGCCACTGCGGCAGGGACCGCAGCGCAGGGTCGGCTCGCAACGGTTCGAGCAAATCGAGCGCATGCATGTCCGAGCGGCTCAGCGCATCGAGCAACGCCTGCAGGCTTGCGCGCAGCGGCATCGCAGCCCCGAGCGGCGCGCTCGAAGCCTCGGTATCCAGAGCGAAACCAGCCGCCCACGGGCCGACTTGCGTGCGCAAGGACTCGGCGAGAACACGCACCCGGGCGATCAGTTCGCGCGCCACACCCTCGACAGGCGGGCGCCCGAAGGTCGCCTCGGCCAGGGCCGCCGCGGACTGCAACTCACGCGCGCCAACGGTGGCAGCCAGGCCCTTGAGCGCATGCATCGACATCAATGCGGCGGGCCAATCCGCCGCGAGGGTCTGCTGCTCGGCCTGGTCGACGTACTGCGGCAGATCCTTCAGGAAACTGCGCAGCATGCGGGCGTAGACCGGCGCATTGCCGCCAAGGCGGCGGATCGCTGCCGAGACCTCGAGGCCGCCGAGTTGGCGCTCATCGGGCAGACCGGTTGGCGGCGCGGTGGCCGTCGACGGCAGCACGACCTGCGCGGCCGGGCGATCGGTGTGCAGCAACAACGCGGACACCAGATCGTTCAGGTCGAAAGGCTTGCCCACGTGAGAGCTCATGCCGGCGTCCAGACAAGCCTGACGGTCAGACGCCATGACGTTGGCGGTCATGGCGATGATCGGCAAGGTCTCGAACCCGGACCGCTCGCGGATGCGCGCGGTGGCGGTGAACCCGTCCATCACCGGCATCTGGATGTCCATCAGCACCGCGTCAAAAGGCGGCGTGGCTTCGAACACCGCGCGCACACCTTGCTCGCCGTTCTCGGCCAGCGCCACCTTGGCGCCCTCGGCCATCAGCAGCTCCTGTGCGACTTGCCGGTTGTTGGCGTTGTCTTCGACGATGAGCAGGTGCAGCCCTTCGAGGCAGCCCGTGGGTGGCGCCGGTTCGCTGGGTCGGCGACGCTCGCCTGTGCCGCCCTGACGGGCGTCAGCGACCGCATCGATCAGCATCGAGGTCGTCACCGGCTTGACCAGAAAGCGCTGCCGTGCGGTCGGGCCGGCGTTGCGCGCGGCGCCCGTATCGGTGCTGCGCCGCTCGCGACTGCGCTGGGTCAACGCCTCGCGGGCCTGGGCGTTCACCACCATCACCACGGCGGGCTGCGGCCGCAGCCGAGCCCGGGCCTTTTGACTGGCCGACCAGTTGTCGATGCCTTGCAGCTGTCCGTCGATGAACACCACGTCGTAGACCTCGCCGGCGGCCTCGCGCTGGCTCGTCATCGCAATGGCCTGCGCCACATCACCGGCCACATCCACCTGCCAGCCCAGCGCCCTGACCATCTTCGACAGCACCACTCGCGCCGTCGCGTTGTC
>CANGBT010000180.1 GCA_947452135.1 Burkholderiales bacterium | reverse complement strand
TGTCACCGCCGGCCGCGAAGTGCCCGTCCGCGCCGCAGATCACCACGACCGCCGGGGCCTGGTCGGCGGGCATCGCCTGCAGCTCGGTGAACACCTGGCGCAGCGCGTGCCACATGGCGATGTCGATCGCGTTGAGCTTGCCGGCGTTGCGCAGCGTCACGCGGGTGATGCGCGGGGAGAGGGAAACTTCAACGGAGCCGGGCATCGAGAAATCCTTGGGGCAGGGCCTGAGCCACTGCGGGCAAGCCGCGATTTTGGCTGATGGATCGGCCGTCTTGAAGGGGGGCTTGCCCGACGCGGACCGCTCCTAAAATCAAGGCCTTGCCGCACCGCCTGTCTGAAAGTCTCCGCATGTCCTCAGGTGCCCCACGCCCGCCATCGGGCTTGATCAGAATCCGCGGCGCGCGGCAACACAACCTCAAGAACCTCGACCTCGACATCCGCACCGGCGAGATGACGGTGGTGACGGGCCCCAGCGGGTCGGGCAAATCGAGTCTGGTGTTCGACACGCTGTACGCCGAGGGCCAGCGGCGCTATGTCGAGACCTTCAGCGCCTACGCGCGGCAGTTTCTCGATCGCATGGACCGCCCGGCGGTCGATCGGGTCGACGGCGTGCCGCCGGCGATTGCCATCGACCAGACCAACCCGGTGCGCACCAGCCGCAGCACGGTGGGCACGATGACCGAGCTCAACGACCACCTCAAGCTGCTGTTCGCGCGCGCCGCCGATTTGTTCGACGCGACCACCGCGCAGCGCGTGCGCCACGACACGCCCGAGACCATCTACGCCGAGCTGCAGGGGCGCAGCCGCGAGGCCGACCCGCGCCTGGTGCTGACCTTCCCGGTCGAGCTGCCCGCGGTGAGCACCGCCGACGAGGTCGCGCAGTGGCTGTCGGCCAGCGGCTTCACGCGCGTGCAGGCCGAGCGCGAGGTGGCCAGCCCCAGCGGGCCGCGCAAGGTGCTCGATGTGGTGGCCGATCGCTTTCGCATCCAGGGCATCGAGAAGGTGCGCGCCATCGAGGCCATCGAGACCGCGCTCAAGCGCGGCGGCGGCCGCGTCGACGTGCACGTGCTGGGCGAGGAAGGCACGGCGGCGATCTGGCGCTTTTCGACCGGGCTGCACTGTCCCGAAAGCGATGCGCGCTACACCGATCCGCAGCCGTCGCTGTTCAGCTTCAACTCGGCGATGGGCGCGTGCGAGACCTGCCGCGGCTTCGGCCGCGTGATCGGCGTCGACTACGACCTGGTCATCCCCGACCACCGCAAGACGCTGCGCTCGGGCGCCATCAAGACCTTGCAGACGCCGGCCTGGAAGGACACGCAAGACGACCTGCTCAAGTACACCGGCGACGCTGGCATTCCGCGCGACACGCCGTGGTCGCAGCTCACGCAGGCGCAGCGCGACTTCGTCATCAACGGCTCGCCCGACTGGCGCGGCAACTGGAACAAGCAGTGGTACGGCGTCAAGCGCTTCTTCGAGTACCTCGAGAGCAAGGCCTACAAGATGCACATCCGCGTGCTCTTGTCGAAGTACCGCAGCTACACGCCGTGCGGCAGTTGCGGCGGCGCGCGGCTCAAGACCGAATCGCTGCTGTGGCGGCTGGGCACGCAGGCCGATGCCGATGCGGTGATGTCGCCTGCTGCGCGCTTCATGCCGGCCGGGGTGGGCTGGTCGCGCGAGCAGCTCGAGGCATTGCCGGGCCTCACGGTGCACGATCTGATGCTGCTGCCGATCGACCGCATCCGCCGCTTCTTCGAGGGCCTGAGCCTGCCCAGCACGCTGCTTGACGACGCACTCAAGCTGCTGGTCGACGAAATCCGCACCCGGCTGCGCTACCTGTGCGAAGTCGGGCTGGGCTACCTCACGCTCGACCGGCAAAGCCGCACGCTGAGCGGTGGCGAAGTGCAGCGCATCAACCTCACGACCGCGCTGGGCACCTCGCTGGTCAACACGATGTTCGTGCTCGACGAGCCCAGCATCGGGCTGCACCCGCGCGACATGAACCGCATCATCGAAGCCATGCACCGGCTGCGCGATGCGGGCAACACGCTGGTGGTGGTGGAGCACGACCCGGCGGTGATGCTGGCGGCCGATCGCCTGATCGACATGGGCCCCGGCCCCGGCGAGCGCGGCGGGCAGATCGTGTTCGACGGCACGCCCGAGGCCATCCGCAGCGCTGACACGTTGACCGGCGCTTACCTGGGCGGGCGCAAGCACATCGGCGCGGGCTTCAACCGGCTGGTGAGCGACGCGACGCCGCGGCTGATCCTCGAAGGCGCGCGCGATCACAACCTGCGCAACGTCACCGTCGAATTCCCGCTGCAGCGGCTGGTCACCGTCACCGGCGTGTCGGGCTCGGGCAAGTCGACGCTGATCCAGGACGTGCTGTACCCCGCGCTGGCGCGCCACTTCGGCAAGACCAGCGATACGCCCGGCGTGCACGACCGGCTGCTGGGTGCCGATTGGCTGAGCGACGCGGTGTTTGTCGATCAGTCGCCGATCGGCAAGACGGCGCGCTCCAACCCGGCGAGCTACGTCGGCGCGTTCGACGAGATCCGCAAGCTGTTCGCCGCCGCACCGCTGGCGCAGCAGCGCGGCTATGGCGCGGGCATGTTCAGCTTCAACGCGGGCGATGGGCGCTGCCCCGCCTGCGGCGGCTCGGGCTTCGAGCACGTCGAGATGCAGTTCCTGAGCGACGTGTACCTGCGCTGCCCCGATTGCGACGGCCGGCGCTTCCGGCGCGAGCTGCTCGAAGTCACCATCGAGCGCCGTCTGCCCGGCGAGGTGGCCGGCGAGTTGTCGGTGGCCGATGTGCTCGAGCTCACCGTGAGCGAGGCCGTGCAGCGCTTTGCCGACGACCGCGAGGTGCTGCGCGTGCTGCAGCCCATCGTCGACGTCGGGCTCGAATACGTGAAGCTCGGCCAGCCGGTGCCCACGCTCAGCGGCGGCGAGGCGCAGCGGCTCAAGCTGGCGGGCTTTCTGGCCGAGTCGGCCAACAAGTCCTCGGCGAGCCGCCAGGCGGTGGCGCGCAAGGGCACGCTGTTCATGTTCGACGAGCCGACCACCGGGCTGCATTTCGATGACATCGCCAAGCTGATGCGATCGTTTCGCAAGCTGCTCGACGCCGGTCACTCGCTGATCGTCATCGAGCACAACCTGGATGTGATCGGCGCGTCCGACTGGCTGATCGACCTCGGACCCGAAGGCGGCGAGGGCGGCGGGCTGGTGGTGTGCGAAGGCACGCCGGCCGACGTCAAGCTGCACCCCACCTCGCACACCGGCCGCGCACTGGCCGACTACGACCGCGCCATGGGCCTGGGCGTGTGCACGGTCGAAGAAGGCGTGCCGCTGCAGTCGCTGCTGCGTGCCGCACGCGCCGAGCGGGTGGCGGCCGACGAGTTCATCCGCATCGTCAACGCGCGCGAGCACAACCTGAAGTCGCTCGACGTGAACATCCCGCGTGGCAAGTTCACCGTGGTCACCGGCGTGTCGGGTTCCGGCAAGAGCACGTTGGCGTTCGACATCCTGTTCAACGAAGGCCAGCGCCGCTACCTCGAGAGCCTCAACGCCTACGCGCGCAGCATCGTGCAGCCGGCCGGCCGGCCCGAGGTCGATGCGGTCTACGGCATCCCGCCCACGGTGGCGATCGAGCAGCGCCTGAGCCGCGGCGGGCGCAAGAGCACGGTGGCCACCACCACCGAGGTGTGGCATTTCCTGCGGCTGCTCTACGTCAAGCTGGGCATCCAGCACTGCGTGAAGGACGGTGCGGCGGTGCGCCCGCAGTCGGCCGAGAGCATCGCCGCACAACTGCTGCGCGAGCACCGCGGCCAGCATGTCGGGCTGCTCGCGCCGCTGGTGGTCTCGCGCAAGGGCGTGTACACCGACCTGGCCAAATGGGCCAAGGCGCGCGGCCACACGCACCTGCGCGTCGATGGCGAGTTCGTGCCGGTCGATCCGTGGCCGCGGCTCGACCGCTTCAAGGAACACACGCTCGAGCTGCCGGTGGCCGATCTGGTCGTGAGCGCCGACAACGAAGCCGCATTGCGCGCTGCGCTGGCCGAAGCGCTGGACGTCGGCAAGGGCGTGATGCACCTGCTGACGTCGATGGACGGTCTGGCCGAGGCGATGCGTGTCAACGCCGACAGCGCCGCACCCGACGCGCCGCTCGGCAAGGGCGGGGGCATCGGCCGCGTCACCGTGTTTTCCACCGAGCGCGCCTGCCCGGTGTGCGCCACCAGCTACCCCGAGCTCGACCCGCGCATGTTCAGCTACAACAGCAAGCACGGCTGGTGCCGCACCTGCGTGGGCACCGGGCTGGCGCTCACGCGCGAGCAGCGCAAGGTCTACGACGACTCGGTGCGCGACGACGACAACCGCGG
>CANGBT010000179.1 GCA_947452135.1 Burkholderiales bacterium | reverse complement strand
TGCGCGCCGACGGCGTGATCCTCACCAACGCCCACGTGGTCAACGATGCCGATGAGGTGGTGGTCAAGCTCAACGACCGGCGCGAGTTCCGCGCCAAGGTGCTGGGCAGCGACAAGCTCACCGACATCGCCGTGCTGAAGATCGACGCCGACCACCTGCCGGTGGCCGCACTGGCGCCCACGCAGTCACTGCGCGCGGGCGATTGGGTGGTCGCCATCGGCTCGCCGTTCGGCTTCGAGAGCACGGTGACCGCCGGCGTGGTCAGTGCCACCAAGCGTTCGCTGCCGGGCAACGGGCTGGTGTCGTTCATTCAAACCGACGCGGCCATCAACCCCGGCAACTCCGGTGGCCCGCTGATCAACCTGCGCGGCGAGGTGGTGGGCATCAACTCGCAGATCTACTCGCGCACAGGCGGCTTCCAGGGCTTGTCGTTCGCAATCCCCATCGACATCGCACAGCACGTCGAGCAGCAGATCATCAGCACCGGCAAGGTCAGCCACGCAAGGCTCGGCGTCGGGGTCCAGGAAGTCGATCAGACGCTGGCCGAGGCCTTCAAGCTCGACAAGCCGGCCGGCGCGCTGATCGAAAGCGTCGACCCGGGCGGCGCTGCAGAGCGCGCCGGCATCGAGATCGGCGACGTGGTGCTGGCCGTCAACGGCAAGGCCATCGGCATGTCGGGCGATCTGCCTGCGCTGGTGGGCATGGCGCAGCCGGGCGATCCTCTGGCCATCGATGTGTGGCGCCACGGCGCACGCGTGACGCTGCATGCCCTGCTCGACAGCGTGAAGGTGCGCGACAACCCCGCCGAGCCCGCCGCCAGCCCGGCCGCCGGCGGACGGTTCGGCCTGGCGATGCGGCCGCTGCAGCCTGACGAGCGCCGCGCATCGGGCGTGGTGGGCGGCTTGCTGATCGAGGCGGTGAGCGGTCCGGCAGCGCGCGCCGGCGTTCTGCCCGGCGACCTGCTGCTGGCCATCGGCAACGAACGGGTGGCCTCCGTGGCACAGGCCACCGCCGCCGCGAGCCGATCGGACAAGACGGCTGCCATCCTGGTGCAGCGCGCCGGCATGACGCTGTACCTGCCGCTGCGCCTGGGGTGACACGCCGTGTTGTCGCGGCCGGCGGGCTTCAGCGTGAGCGTCAGCCTGTCGATATCCCGATGCGAGGATCCGACATCGCGGCCGCTTCAGGCCGCAGGCTTCGCAAGGGGTATCCGATGGGCGTGAAGATGTGTTCGATGCGCGGGCTCACCGTGTGGTGCGCGCTGGCCATTCCAACGGCAGCGGCTGTGGCCGCCCCGCCACCGCTGCCGCCGGTCAATCTGGTGGTGCAGATCCGGATCGTGAGCGAAGCCGACATCGCACCGGGTGATTCGGCAACAACCACGTCGACGCTGTCCGCACCCAGACAGGGCCATAGCCATGGCACCTCGACGCTGAACACCCAGGCCGATGAATCCCGGGAACTGCGCGTGCTCAACGGCGAGAGCGCGTCGTTCCGTTGGTCGCAGGCGGTGCCCTTCCAGTGGATGCAAGCGGCCACGGCGGGCGCCACAGGCGCAAACGGTGCCAGAGCGGGCATCGTCAACGCCGTGACCTGGCTGCAAGCCGGCCAGGCCTTGTGGGTTCAACCGCGCTGGCCGGGCGGCGACCAGCCGGTGCGGCTGGAAGTGCGGCTGGATTCCGATCGCATCGGCGAACGCCCGGGTGATTTGCCCGCCACCTCAAGCCGCCAGTCAGACACCACGCTGTCGGTACCGATGGGCCGCTGGACCACCTTGGCCACGACGGGCTCGGCACAGACCGTGTCGAGCGCGGGCACCTGGTCGACACAGTCGTCGCAGGCCCGCGAGCGGCAGTGGATTCAAGTGCGTGTGATCGAGATGTGAGCGCCGCCTGATGCCTATTCGATCCGCTGCCATCGCCACCATTTGTTGAAGACCATGTTGCCGCCACTCACCCCGGTGTTCGCCTCCTCGAGCGCCACCAGCGATCCGTCGGTCGCCCGATAGAAGGTGAACCACGCGCCGATGGCGGCTGTCGGGGCCCCGGTGGGGTTCTCCAGGCTCGGCGGGGGGAACCCGGCCACCACGGACAGTCCGCCGTCCTTGCACTCGTAAAGGTGACTCTTGTAGGTCCACAGACCTTGCGACTCCTGTGTCAGCGACAGGTTGAGGAGTGTCTGGTCGCGAAGCCCCGCGCTCAGCTCGATGCGGTGATCGTGCAGGTCCAGGACGCGGACCCAACCGGTCTGTGGATCGACAGCCGTGGCCTCGGCATCGAGGCTGGCGGCGTACCGCGTGAGCGAACCCCACACCTCCACATCTTGAGTCGGGAACGCGCCGGCGAGATGCCAGGGCAACACTCGCCGACCCAGGCGCGGCACGGGCTCGGGCTGTCCGTAACTGATGAACATGAACATTTCCCGGGGGTGACCGCCCGGCGGATAGACCAGGGGCGCCGGCTCATCACTCACGGCCCGGTACGTCCCTGAGAGATCAGGACACGTGCGTCCCGCGTCCAATGCGGCGAGCGCTGGCCAACTGGACGGGTAAACGGGGCGGGAAGAAACCCAGATTCCGGCACAGCCCAAAAGGCTCTGGGTGCAAAGAAGAAGCACCAAACAACGGCAGCATCTATCGCCTCTGACAAGCCTCAGCCATCGGGTCATCAGCGCGATGACGAATCCGCTGCGCCTGAAGGACCGTTGTACGAATGGCATCAACGGTTCAGTCAACGACCCCGCCCGAATGATCTTCATGGTTGGCTTTGTGTTGTTCTGTAGGCAGGCTGTTCCTCCACCAGCAGGTGCTCTTGATTCTGATCAAGACCCCATGAAAACGGCGTTGCGTGGCGCGTAAGTGCAACGCCGGGCCTGAGCACGGTTGCTGCGCAGTGTCGGCTCACGGCGTGAGCCGGACTTGGAAATGGCTCAGCCGAGTTGCGATTGAACCCAGGCGACCAGCTCGCCGGCGGGCATGGCACCGGACTGCCGTGCCACTTCCTTGCCGCCGCGATACAGGATCAGCGTGGGGATGCTGCGGATCTGGTTGAGCGCACTGGCTTGCGGGTTGGCCTCGGTGTCGACCTTGACGAATCGCACCAGCGGCAACTGCCCGGCCGCCTTGGCGAAGTGCGGCGCCATCAACTTGCACGGTGCGCACCAGTCGGCCCAGAAATCAACCAGCACAGGCAGGCCGGTTCCGGCGATGAAAGCGCTCAGGTGCGCATCGTCCAGTTCGACCGGCTGGGCAGCCATCAGCGCGCCCTTGCAGCGGCCGCACACCGGCGCTTCGTGGAGCCTTTCATCAGGCACCCGGTTGGTGGCGCCGCAGGCGGGGCAGACGATGTTCATGGGAGATGCTCCTTCGACTTCAGTGGGTCGATTGGAGCGCAATTGCCACGGGCAGTTCCGGCGCGCACGACCACCCCGACATCGCAAGGCCTGCGCTGACCCGGTGCGGCCGGCTGACGTGGCGGGCGTGCGACCATGCCCGCGTGAACGGTCCATCAACCCTGCGCCGCGCTGTGTGCGCGCGCTGCGAACGCCCTCAGGTGACCTGCCTGTGCGCGCTCGCGCGGCCGACCGCCCATCGCACCGAGGTGCTGGTGCTGCAGCATCCGCAGGAGCAGCGCCAGGCCAAAAACAGCGTGGCGCTGCTGCGTTTGTCTCTGGCGAACTGCGAGGTGGTCGTCGGCGAGCGCTTCGCGCCCGAGGCGCTGGCCGCACTGCTGCAGCGCCCCGGGCGCCACACGCGGCTGCTCTACCCCGACGTGCCTGCCGCGCCCGCGCCATCGGCACCGCAGACGACGGCGGGCGGGCCTTTGCGACTGGTGGTCATCGACGCGACCTGGCGCAAGAGCCTGCGCATGCTGGTGGAGCACCCTGCCCTGGCGGCGCTGCCGCGGCTGTCGCTGCACGCGCCGGCGCCGACCTGCTACGGCGCGATCCGCACAGCGCGGCGAGTCGACCAGGTCTCGACGCTGGAAGCCACCGTGCAGGCGCTGGCGATGCTGGAAGGCCCGTCCTTCGGCGCTGCCCCGCTGCTCGACGCCTTCGGCCGCTTCGTCGCTGGCGTGGCGGCCCGTCAGCGGTCTGCGGCGTCCTCGGGCCAGGCTTAGTCCATGCCCGGCTGTTCGATTCCCTGCCCGGTACGGGGCCCAAAACAAAAGAGCCCTTCACGAAGAAGGGCTCTTTTCGGCAGAAGCCGTGAGTACCACCCGGTGAATGACCCACCGGGCAGCGCCGTTCGATCACACGCAGCTCAATCGCCGCCGCGCAGGTTTTGCACCTGGAACAGGTTCGGCGGATTCAGCTTCGAATCCACCTGCCCCTTGAACTGACCTGTCGTGCAGTGCTTGCTCTGCAAGTCGACCATCGAGAACGAATCGTCGATCGCGATACCGCTGCCCTTGTTGATGGGCAGGTGGAAGTCGGGGTGCGACTTGCCGATGGTCCACGACTTCCACAGCTCGCCCTTGCGGTCATAGATCAACGTGCGGTTGATGTTGTAGACCTGAGCATCGATGTGCAGCACGCGCTTGCTGACCGG
>CANGBT010000178.1 GCA_947452135.1 Burkholderiales bacterium | reverse complement strand
GGCCGCGGGCTCACGTTCCTCGACCTCATCCAGGAAGGCTCGCTCGGCCTGATCCGGGCGGTCGAGAAGTTCGACTACCGCAAGGGCTACAAGTTCTCGACCTACGCGACCTGGTGGATCCGTCAGGCCATCACGCGCTCGATCGCCGATCAGGCGCGCACGATCCGCATCCCGGTGCACATGATCGAGACCATCAACAAGATGAACCGGCTGTCGCGCCAGCACTTGCAGGAGTTCGGCTTCGAGCCTGACGCGCCCACGCTGGCGCTGAAGATGGAGATCCCTGAGGACAAGATCCGCAAGATCATGAAGATCGCGAAAGAGCCGATCTCGATGGAAACGCCCATCGGCGACGACGACGATTCGCATCTGGGCGACTTCATCGAAGACACCAACAACACCGCGCCAATCGAGGCCGCCATGCAGGCCGGCCTGCGCGACGTGGTCAAGGACATCCTCGACAGCCTCACCCCGCGCGAGGCCAAGGTGCTGCGCATGCGCTTCGGCATCGAGATGCAATCGGATCACACGCTCGAAGAAGTCGGCAAGCAGTTCGACGTCACCCGCGAGCGCATCCGCCAGATCGAAGCCAAGGCCATCCGCAAGCTCAAGCACCCAAGCCGCTCGGACAAGCTGCGCACCTATCTTGACAACCTTTGAGCCTTCAACGTCGCACCCCGAAACGCCATTGAGTGACGTGGCTTTCGGGGCTTCCGGTAGCTGAGGGACCGAGGCAATCCGGCCGAGATCGCGCATGCAACAGACCCTCGTTCGCTGCGTCATGTTTGCCGATCTGCGCGGCAGCACCGGCCTGTACGAAACGCTGGGCAATGCGTTCGCCACCCAGTTGGTATCGCGAACGGTGTCGGTTCTGGGTCGGGTGATCTCGTCTCAAGACGGCGTGCTGGTCAAGACATTGGGCGACGGCCTCATGGCCACCTTTGACGAGCCCGCAACGGCCATTCAGACGGCGGTCGACATGCACGCTGCGCTGGCACAGATCGGCCACGATGAATGGGCCGACGCCGAGCCGCAGCACCGTCCCATGAAGCTGCAGATCGGTCTGGCCTTCGGCGAGATGGTGGAGATGTCGGGCGACTTTTTCGGTGACAGCGTCAACATCGCCGCGCGGCTGCTCGAGCACTGCGGCGACAACGAAACCCTGGCCACGTCGATGCTTGTGGAAACACTGCCGGCACACGACAAGTTGAAGTTCCGCCGTCTGGACCTGCTGCAACTGCGCGGGCGCGTCGAGCCGGTCGAAGTCCATGTGCTCGAGCGGCACGACGCTCCTGACCTGGCAGCCACCATGTTCGGCAATGTGCTGGCCGCAACCGTGCCCTCGGCACTGCGGCTGACCTGGCTGGGTGCTGCCACCGTGTTCACCACCAGCGAGATGCCGCTGGTTTTGGGGCGCGGCGAGCAGGCCCAGTGCTGGATCGACGACAACCGGGTGTCACGCTCGCACGCCCGCATCGACTGGCACGGCGGCGCCTTTCAGTTGGTCGATCTGAGCTCCAACGGCACCCACGTGAAGTTTGCGGCCGACAGCGAGGTGGTCACCCTGCGCCGCGGCACTTGCACGCTGCACGGCAGCGGCGTGCTGGGGCTGGGCGCATCGCCCAGCGACCCTTCGGCGCCGTGCGTGGGCTTTGAAGTCGTGCACCCCGGCGACGCCGACATCCGTTGACCTGGCAGCCCCACCTGAACACGTGCTCAATCCACCCTTCCACGAAGGGGCTCGACGATAATTTCAACTTGAATTTCCCCCGGACGCCGCATGCCCTTCGCTCCTGAACCCGTCTACGAACACGGCAAGTCCCCGGCGGCGTCCACGGCGGTGCTCCTGTGCAATCTGGGCACGCCCGATGCCCCGACAGCGCCCGCTTTGCGGCGGTACCTGAAAGAGTTCCTCGGCGATCACCGCGTGGTCGAGATTCCGAAGCTGGTGTGGTGGTTCATCCTCAACGGCATCATCCTGCGCGTGCGCCCGAAGCAGTCGGCCGCCAAGTACGCCACCGT
This sequence comes from Burkholderiales bacterium, assembly GCA_947452135.1. Classification (GTDB taxonomy): domain Bacteria; phylum Pseudomonadota; class Gammaproteobacteria; order Burkholderiales; family Burkholderiaceae_C; genus PBB1. The sequence continues at coordinate 2,585 of CANGBT010000178.1, read as the reverse complement.
GTGGACCGAGGAGGGCTCGCCCCTCAAGGTGTGGACCGACAAGCAAGCCGCGCTGCTGCAGGGCTATCTGGGTGAACGCGGCTACCGCGTCGCCGTGCGTCCCGCCATGCGTTACGGCTCGCCGTCGATTGCCAGCGTGCTTGATGAGCTGAAGCAGGCCGGCGCCACCCGCGTGCTGGTGCTGCCGCTGTATCCGCAGTACTCCGGCCCCACCACCGCCAGCGTGTGCGATGCGGTGTACGCCTGGGGCCAGCGAGTGCGCCGTCTGCCTGAATTTCGTTTCGTCAACGAATACCACGACGACCCGGCCTACATCGATGCGCTGGCCAAGCGGGTCTCCGACCACTGGCAACAAGCCGGCCGCCCCGATCGGCTGGTGATGACCTTCCACGGTGTGCCGCGCCGCACGCTGCTGCTGGGCGACCCCTACCACTGCCAGTGCCAGAAGACGGCGCGCTTGCTGGGCGAGCGTCTGGGTCTGCGCAAGGACGAAATGGTCGTTACCTTTCAAAGCCGCTTCGGCAAGGCCGAATGGCTGCAGCCCTACACCGAGCCCACGCTGGTGGCGTTGGCGGCGCAAGGCGTCAAGCGCGTCGACATCCTGTGCCCCGGCTTCACCTCGGACTGCCTCGAGACGCTTGAAGAAATCGCCCAGGAAGCGCGCGACGCCTTCATCGGCGCCGGCGGCCAAGAGTTCAACTACCTGCCCTGCCTCAACGATCAACACGAGTGGCTGCTGGCGCTGACCGGCATTGCCATGAAGCATCTGCAAGGCTGGGACTGCACGACGCCCGCCGATGCACCCGCGCTGGCGGCTCAACGCGAACGTGCCGTCACGCTCGGGGCCGATCGATGACGGGTTGGGGCTGCGGGCGCCACTGCAGGGTGCGCCCTTGAGGCTGGACAAGTGGCTGTGGGCCGCGCGGTTCTACAAGACGCGCAGCCTGGCTACCGACGAGATCGGCAAGGGCCGCATCAGCGTCAACACCCAATCGGCCAAACCCTCGCGCGAGGTGCGTGTCGGTGACCACATCGAGCTGCGTCAGGGCCCACTGGTACGTTGCGTGGTGGTGATGGGCCTGAGCGAAAGTCGCGGCCCCGCTCCCGCAGCGCAAGCCCTTTACGCCGAAACCGAAGAAAGCATCGCCGCACGCGAGAAGGCCGCCCGCGAACGCCGCGAGTCCCCCGAGCCTGCGCTGGCCATCGATCAGGGCCGCCCCACCAAACGTGACCGCCGGCAACTGTCCGACTGGAACCGCTGGAGCGCGTCGATCGACGGCGAGTGACCGTCGAGGATCCGCAAGCGATCTGAAATACCTCTCTTGAAATGCCGGCGCTTGTCGCCACATAACTTGGAGGAGGAAAACAGCAAACATGACCCCATCAGAGTTCCACCAAGAACAAGCGGCGCAGGCCGAGCCGTCCGCACCGGGTGCTGAGGCGCAAGATCCCTCGGCCAAGTTCGCCGAGCTGGAAGCGCGACACGCCGAGGTGGCTGACGCCTACCTGCGGGCCAAGGCCGAGACCGAAAACATCCGCCGGCGCTCGGAAGACGAGATTTCGAAGGCGCGCAAGTTCGCCGTCGAGAGCTTTGCGGACAGCCTGCTGCCGGTCAAAGACAGCCTGGAAGCGGCGATTGCCCTGCCGGGGGCCACGCCCGAGCAGTTGCTCGAAGGCGTGCACGCCACGCTGCGGCAGTTGTCGTCTGCGCTTGAGCGCAACCGCGTGATCGAAATCAACCCGGCCGCTGGCGTGGGGTTTGATCCGCACCAGCACCAGGCCATCAGCGTGGTGCCGGCCGAGCAAGAGGCCAACACCGTGGTGGCGGTGCTGCAAAAGGGCTACCTGATTTCAGACCGCGTGCTGCGCCCGGCGCTGGTCACCGTCACCGCACCCAAGTAGCCCACCCCACCTGGCGGGTGGCCGAGCGTGCTCGGGCTGCCCCTTGAAAAACCTCGAGATGTCCAAACCTCGAGCCCCATACAGATTCAGTTTTCAGGAGATTTCGACATGGCAAAAATCATCGGCATTGACCTCGGCACCACCAACTCATGCGTGTCGATCATGGAAGGCAACACCACCCGCGTGATCGAAAACAGCGAGGGTGCACGCACCACGCCGTCGATCGTGGCTTACCAGGAAAGCGGCGAGATCCTCGTCGGCGCCTCGGCCAAGCGTCAGGCGGTGACCAACCCGCAAAACACGCTGTATGCGGTCAAGCGCCTGATCGGTCGCAAGTTCACCGAGAAGGAAGTGCAAAAGGACATCGACCTGATGCCCTACAAGATCGCGTCGGCCGACAACGGCGACGCCTGGGTTGAAGTGCGTGGCCAGAAGATCGCGCCGCAGCAAGTCAGCGCCGAGATCCTGCGCAAGATGAAGAAGACCGCCGAGGACTACCTGGGCGAGACCATCACCGAAGCGGTGATCACCGTGCCGGCGTACTTCAACGACGCACAGCGTCAGGCCACCAAGGACGCCGGGCGCATTGCCGGTCTGGACGTCAAGCGCATCATCAACGAGCCGACTGCCGCAGCGCTGGCCTTCGGCCTCGACAAGAACGAAAAGGGCGACCGCAAGATCGC
>CANGBT010000177.1 GCA_947452135.1 Burkholderiales bacterium | reverse complement strand
TCGGCAACAGATGGCAATTCCATTGATCTGGAGCGAGTCGAAACAGGGCATTTCGCCGTCACAATCTCGATCCCCCTAAGGGGTCGGCGGTATGGCGTGTGGTATTGGGCGAGCCTCGACGCGAGGCGGGTTTCGCCCAATCCCGTTTTGTCATTACCTTGATTGGAGTCCCCATGAACCGTCCCGCGATGGAAGGAGCACCGTTGAACGTGCCCGCTGACTTGAAACACAAACGACTGGCCGCCTGGGTGGCCGAAGTCGCCGCGCTCACCGAAGCCGCCGACGTCTACTGGTGCGATGGCTCGCAAGCCGAGTACGACCGGCTGTGCGCCAAGCTCGTGGCCGCCGGCACGATGAAAAAGCTCAACCCCGAGCTGCGCCCCAACAGCTACCTCGCCATCAGCGACCCGAGCGATGTGGCGCGCGTCGAAGACCGCACCTACATCTGCAGCGAGCGCAAGGAAGACGCCGGCCCCACCAACAACTGGATGGCACCGGCCGACATGCGCGTGCTGCTGCAAACCGGCGACAAGGCGCTTTTCCGTGGCGCCATGAAGGGCCGCACCCTGTACGTGGTGCCGTTCTCGATGGGCCCGCTGGGCTCGCACATCTCGCACATCGGCGTCGAGCTGTCTGACAGCCCTTACGTGGCCATCAGCATGCGCACGATGACCCGCATGGGCCGCGCCGCACTCGACGTGCTGGGCGAAGACGGCGACTTCGTGCCGTGCGTGCACACCGTGGCCGCACCGCTCGAAGCCGGCCAGAAGGACGTGCCTTGGCCTTGCAACAGCACCAAGTACATCGTTCATTACCCCGAGACCCACGAGATCTGGAGCTACGGCTCGGGCTACGGTGGCAACGCGCTGCTGGGCAAGAAGTGCTTTGCGCTGCGCATCGCCTCGACCATGGGCCGCGATCAGGGCTGGCTGGCCGAACACATGCTGGTGCTGGGCGTGACCTCGCCTGCCGGCAAGAAGTACCACGTGGCCGGCGCCTTCCCGAGCGCATGCGGCAAGACCAACTTCTCGATGCTCGTGCCACCGGCCGGCTACGAGGGCTGGAAGGTCACCACCATCGGTGACGACATCGCCTGGATCAAGCCGGGCACCGATGGCCGCCTGTACGCCATCAACCCCGAGGCCGGCTACTTCGGCGTGGCGCCGGGCACCAACTACAAGACGAATCCGAACTGCATGGATTCGCTCAAGACCGACGTGGTGTTCACCAATGTGGCACTCACCGACGACGGCGACGTGTGGTGGGAAGGCATGACCGACACCCCGCCGGCGCACCTGATCGACTGGCAAGGCAAGGACTGGACGCCGGCCATCGCCAAGGAAACCGGCGCCAAGGCCGCGCACCCGAACGCGCGCTTCACGGTGGCCGCCACCAACAACCCGGTGCTCGACCCCGAGTGGGACAACGCCGATGGCGTGGCGATCGATGCGTTCATCTTCGGCGGTCGCCGCTCGACGACCGTGCCGCTGGTCACGCAGGCGCGCACCTGGGTCGAAGGCGTCTACATGGCCGCCACCATGGGCAGCGAGACCACGGCTGCGGCCGCCGGCCAGCAAGGCATCGTGCGCCGCGACCCGTTCGCGATGCTGCCGTTTGCCGGCTACAACATGGCTGATTACTTCCAGCACTGGCTGAACCTGGGCGAAAAGATCGCCGCCACCGGCGCCAAGCTGCCGCAGATCTTCTGCGTCAACTGGTTCCGCAAGGGCGCTGATGGCAAGTTCGTCTGGCCGGGCTACGGCGAGAACATGCGCGCCATGGAATGGATGCTCGGCCGCATCGAAGGCACCGCCGGTGGCAAGGACAACGTGTTCGGCGTCAGCCCGCGCTTCGAAGACATGCGCTGGGAAGGCTTGAGCTTCTCGAAGGAGCAGTTCGAAAGCGTCATCAGCATCGACACGGCCGCCTGGAAGCAAGAACTGACGCTGCATGCCGAGCTGTTCAAGCAGCTCGAGTACCACCTGCCCGGCGAGTTGCCTGCCACCATGGCAAGCATCGAAGAGCGCCTGGGTTCGTGACGTTGCGCCTGCGGGCGCACCGCAGGCGTCTGCGCAGCATCAAGCCCTCGGCCGGTAGCCCGGCCGGGGGCTTTTTTTCGCCCTCACCGCCGCTGGCACGACCCTCGCTAGCGTGTGGTGAACACTCTCCAAACCACACAAGGATTCCCATGGCCAACATCCACTTCATCGGCGGCGAGAAAGGCGGGGTCGGCAAATCACTGGTGTCTCGCCTGCTGGCGCAGTACCTCATCGACCGCGAACTGCCGTTCATGGGCTTTGACACCGACCGCTCGCACGGCGCGCTGCTGCGCTTTTATTCGGGCTACGCCTCGCCGGTGCTGGTCGACCGCTACGAAGCGCTCGACTCGATCATCGAGGCCGCCATCGAGCAACCCGACCGCCGCTTGCTGGTCGATCTGGCCGCCCAAACCCACGACCCTCTGGTCAAGTGGATGGACGAGTCCGGCGTGCTCGAGATGGCCGGCGAATCGGGCTTTTCGATCACCTACTGGCACGTGATGGACTCGGGCCGTGACTCGGTCGATCTGCTCAAGAAGGTGCTCGACCGCTTTGGTGCGCGCCTGAGCTACGTGCTGGTGCGCAACCAGATGCGTGGCGACGACTTCAGCCTGCTCGAGCGTTCGGGCGAACAAGACCGCGCCGAAGCGCTGGGCGCACGCACCGTGTCGATCAAGCACCTGAGCGACGCCATCATCCAGAAGATCGATGCCTCGAGCAGCAGCTTCTGGGCGGCCCAACACGACACCGAGAAGTCACGCACCGGCCTGGGCCTGATGGACCGTCAGCGCCTGAAGATGTGGCTGCGCGACGCCAATCAGCAAATCGAGATGGCCGGGATCTGACTGCACGCGGGGCGGTGAGGCGTCCGCAGGACGGCGAGGCACTCGGTGTCGTCCGTGTCCCCCGCCATGGGCCATTGGCCCATGGCTTCTCCTTGACCTCCCGACCCCGAGTGCCTCGCCGTCCTACTCGAGTACCGCTTTAGGCGCACAGGTCACGGCGCTCATCGTCCGCAACGCGCAGGTGACGGCCGCGAGCCGGTGGGGCAGGTCGCGTGGCGAGGTGAAGGAGGAGCCTGCGCCCTGAGGGCGCGGGCGGGGGACACGAGCAACGCGGACTGCCCCACTGGCTCGCTGAACCCACCTCGCAGACATCAAGGAATCGGTGTCAGTTTCGCCACCGACAGCGCCAGCCACTTCATGCCGTGGCGGCCGAAGTTGACCTGGGCGCGCGCGTCGTCGCCGTGGCCCTCGAGGGTGACGATCACGCCCTCGCCGAACTTGGTGTGAAACACGCTCTGGCCTGACTTGAGGCCGTGCGAGGGTGCCTTGGACACCATGGCCGGAGGCGCCGGCTCGACGCGCCCGGCACCGACGATCGAGCCCAGGCCCGAGCCGCGCGCCCAGGCCGACTGGTACTCGCGGCCGAAGCCGGAACCGAAGGCCTGGTTGCGCGGGGTGATCCACTTCAGCGAGGCCTCGGGCAGCTCGTCGAAGAAGCGGCTCTTGACGTTGTAGCGGGTCTGGCCGTGCAGCATGCGCGTCTGGCTGCAACTCAGGTACAGCCGCTTGCGTGCCCGCGTGATGGCCACGTACATCAGGCGGCGTTCTTCTTCCAGACCGTCGCGGTCGGACGCGCTGTTCTCGTGCGGGAACAGGCCTTCTTCGAGGCCGGTGATGAACACCGCGTCAAATTCAAGGCCCTTGGCCGCGTGCACCGTCATCAGCTGGATGGCATCCTGGCCGGCTTGCGCCTGGTTGTCGCCGGCCTCGAGCGAGGCGTGCGTCAGAAAGGCGGCCAGCGGCGACATGATCTCGCCGGTTTCGGCATCGGGCGTGGTGATCAGCGAGGCGATGCCGCCTGGGACCACCGGCTCCACCGCCTGCCCCAGCCCGCCGAGCACCTTCGTCAGCTCGGCATCGGCCGCATCAGATGGCGGCACCGGCGTCGAGAACTCATCGACCGGCAGCGCCACGGCGTCCTTGCCAAAGCCTTCTTGCGTGACGAAGGCTTCGGCGGCGTTGACCAGCTCATCCAGGTTTTCGAGCCGATCCTGGCCTTCCTTGTCGGTGCGATAGAAGTTCAGCAGCCCCGAGGCCTCGAGCATGTGCTCGATGATTTCGCGCAGCGTCAAACCACGCGTGGCGTCGCGCATCGCATCGACCAGCGCCACGAAGGCCTGCACGTTGCCGCCGCCCTTGCCGGCCACCGCGCCCACGCTTTGGTACAGGCTGCGCCCGCTCGCGCGTGCGGCGTCTTGCAGCAACTCGATGGTGCGCGCACCAATGCCGCGGGTCGGGAAGTTGACCACCCGCAAGAAGCTGGTGTCGTCGTTCGGGTTCTCGATCAGCCGCAAGTAGCTCAGCGCGTGCTTGACCTCGGCGCGCTCGAAGAACCGCAACCCGCCATAGACCTTGTACGGAATGCCCGCGTTGAACAGCGCGCTCTCAATCACCCGGCTTTGCGCGTTGCTGCGGTACAGCAGCGCGATGTCGCGCCGCGGCGTGCCATCACGGTGCAACTGGCGGGCTTCTTCGATGAACCACTGCGCTTCGGCGAAGTCGCTGGTGGCTTCGAACACGCGCACCGGCTCGCCGGGGCCGGCCTCG
>CANGBT010000176.1 GCA_947452135.1 Burkholderiales bacterium | reverse complement strand
GCGCGAGCCGCTGCAAGAGATCAGCCAGGTGCTCGAGCACTACATGCTGCAGTCCGAGCAGCTCGACACGCGGCTGATCCTGGCCGCCAACGATGACGTCGCCGCCGGCTTGCTGATCCAGCGCCTGCCGGTCGAAGGCGCGGGCAACCTGGGCCAGCGCAACGAGGACGAGATCGGCCTGAACGAGGCCTACAACCGCATCGCCATGCTGGCCGGTACGCTCACGCGCGACGAGCTGCTCACGCTCGATGCCGACACGGTGCTACGCCGGCTGTTCTGGGAAGAGCCGCTGCTGAGCTTTCCGGCGCTGGCGGGCGGCGCCGGTCCGCGCTTTGCCTGCAGCTGCTCGCGCGACCGCGTGGGCAGCATGCTGGTCGGGCTGGGCCGCGCCGAAGTCGACGGCATCGTCGTCGAGCAGGGGCGGGTGGAAGTGGGCTGCGACTTCTGCGGCGTGAAGTACCACTTCGATGCGGTCGACGTGGGCGAGGTGTTCACGCCGTCGGTGCATCAGGCGCCGGGATCGAGCGCGCTCAACTGAGCGCACCCGGCAGCGTGGCCGCCTACTTGGTGGCGGCGTTGGTGGTGGTCAGCTGCACCAGGATCTCGTCGCGCTTGACCATGCCCAGGTCATAGCGCGCCTTTTCCTCGACCATCTCCAGACCCTCCGCGAGGTCACTGACCTCGGCGGCGAGCTGCTCGTTGCGGTGCCGCGCCTCGTCGTTGACCGCCTTTTGACGCTCCAGCTTGGCCTGCAACTCGAGCATGCGTGGCACGCCCGAGTTGCCAAACCACAACTCGGCATGCACCAGCACGATCAGCAGGGCCAACGCGAGGCTGATGAATCGCATCGATCGAACGGGTCAGCGGTGAGTTGGAGCGGACGCTGCGCGTGCCGCGTCAGCGCAGGTTGTAGAAAGCCGAACGACCGGGGTAGCTGGCCACATCGCCCAGGTCTTCTTCGATGCGCAGCAGCTGGTTGTACTTGGCGATGCGGTCGCTGCGGCTCATCGAGCCGGTCTTGATCTGCAAGGCGTTCGTGCCCACGGCGATGTCGGCGATGGTGGAGTCTTCGGTCTCGCCCGAGCGGTGGCTGATCACCGCGGTGTAGTTGGCGCGCTTGGCCATCTCGATGGCGGCGAAGGTTTCGGTCAGCGTGCCGATCTGGTTGATCTTGATGAGGATCGAGTTGGCGATGCGCCGCTCGATGCCTTCCTTGAGGATGGCGGTGTTGGTCACGAACAGGTCGTCACCCACCAGCTGGACCTTGTTGCCCAGGCGTTCGGTGAGGTGCTTCCAGCCGTCCCAGTCGCCTTCGTGCATGCCGTCTTCGATGCTGATGATCGGGTACTTGTCGACCCAGGTGGCGAGCATGTCGGTCCAGGCAGGCGCCGACAGCTTCAGGCCGCCTTCGCCTTCGAGCACGTAGTGGCCGTCCTTGTAGAACTCGCTGGCCGCGCAGTCCAGGCCGATGGCGATCTGCTCTCCGGCGGTGTAGCCGGCCTTGTCGATGGCGTCCAGGATCATCTGGATGGCCGCTTCGTGGCTGGCCACGCTGGGGGCGAAGCCGCCTTCGTCGCCCACCGCGGTGCTGATGCCCTTGTCGTGCAGGATCTTCTTGAGTGCGTGGAAGGTTTCCGCACCCCAGCGCACGGCTTCGCGAAAGCTCGGCGCGCCCACCGGAATGATCATCAGCTCTTGCAGGTCGAGCGAGTTGTTGGCGTGCGCGCCGCCGTTGATGACGTTCATCATCGGCACGGGCAGCTGCATGGCGCCCGAGCCGCCGAAGTAGCGGTACAGCGGCAGGCCGCTTTCCTCGGCCGCTGCGCGTGCCACGGCCATGCTCACGGCCAGCGTCGCGTTGGCGCCCAGGCGGCATTTGTTGTCGGTGCCGTCGAGGTCGATCAGCGTGCGATCCAGAAAAGCCTGCTCGCTGGCATCAAGCCCGAGCACCGCTTCGCTGATCTCGGTGTTGACGTGTTCGACCGCGCGCATCACGCCCTTGCCGAGGTAGCGCAGCGGATCGCCGTCGCGCAGCTCGATGGCCTCACGCGAGCCGGTCGATGCACCCGACGGCACGGCCGCACGGCCCATCACGCCCGACTCGAGCAGCACGTCGCATTCGACGGTGGGGTTGCCTCGGCTGTCCAGAATCTCGCGGCCGACGATGTCAACAATCGCACTCATGGGGTGTCCTCAGTCTGATAGATGTGTTTGAAAAGGGTGGGTGGCTGGCGTGCGCCGCAGCGGCGGCTCAGCAACCGAAATCGTTTTCGAGCAGGGGTTGTTGCTTGACCACCCGATCGAGCGCCTGCAGTTGTTCGAGCAGGGCGCGCATGTGCTTGAGCGGCACCGCATTGGGTCCGTCGCACAGCGCGTTTTTCGGGTCCGGGTGCGTCTCCATGAACACGCCCGCGATGCCCACGGCAATCGCAGCGCGGGCCAGCACGGGCACAAATTCCCGGGCTCCGCCTGAACTGCTGCCTTGGCCACCGGGCAACTGCACGCTGTGGGTGGCATCGAACACCACCGGAGCGTTCGTCTCGCGCATGATGGCCAGCGAACGCATGTCGCTCACCAGGTTGTTGTAGCCAAAGCTCACGCCGCGTTCGCAGGCCATGAAGTTGTCTTCGACCAGACCGGCCGCGCGCGCCGCAGAGCGGGCTTTGGCGATGACGTTCTTCATGTCGTGGGGCGCCATGAACTGCCCCTTCTTGATGTTCACCGGCTTGCCGCTGCGCGCGACAGCCTGGATGAAATCAGTCTGGCGGCTGAGCAGGGCAGGCGTTTGCAGCACGTCCACCACCGCTGAGGCGGCGGCCACCTCGGCTTCGTTGTGCACGTCGGTGATGAGGTGCACTTGCAGTTCGCGCTTGACCTTGGCCAGGATCTCCAGTCCGCGTTCTGCGCCCAGGCCCCGAAAGCCACTGTCGCTGGTGCGGTTGGCCTTGTCGTAGCTGCTCTTGAAGATGAACGGGATGCCCAGCGCTGCGGTCATTTCCTTGAGCGCACCGGCCACGTCCATTTGCAGTTGCTCGGACTCCACGACGCAAGGGCCGGCGATCAGGAAAAACGGCTGGCTGAGGCCCACCTCATGCCCGCACAGCTTCATGCCTTCAACCCCTGAGCGCGTGCGTCCTGATGGGCCAGCGCGGCCGTGATGAACGAGTTGAACAGCGGGTGGCCGCTCCACGGCATCGACTTGAACTCGGGGTGGAACTGCACGCCCATGAACCACGGGTGCACGCTGCGCGGCAGCTCGACGATCTCGGTCAGGTGCTCGCGCTGGGTCAGCGCCGAGATCACCAGGCCGGCCGCTTCCAGCTGCTCAAGGTAGTTGACGTTCGCTTCGTAGCGATGGCGGTGCCGCTCGGTGACCACATTGCCGTAGATCTCGTGCGCCAGCGTGCCCGGCTTGACGTCGGAGCTTTGCGCGCCCAGGCGCATCGTGCCGCCCAGATCGGAGCTGGTGTTGCGCTTTTGAATCGAGCCGTCCGCGTCTTGCCACTCCTCGATCAGCGCGATCACCGGGTGTGGCGTGTGCGGGTCGAACTCGGTGCTGTTGGCGTCCTTCAGGCCGGCCATGTGGCGCGCGTACTCGATGGTGGCCACCTGCATGCCCAGGCAGATGCCGAGGTAGGGCACCTTGTGCTCGCGGGCGAACTTGGCGGTGAGGATCTTGCCCTCCACGCCGCGCTTGCCGAAGCCGCCGGGCACCAGCACCGCGTCGAATGCGTCGAGCTGATGCAAGTTGTCGTCGTTGAGCGATTCGGAATCGAAGTACTCGATGTGAACCTTGGCGTGGCTTTGCATGCCGGCGTGTCGCAGCGCCTCGTTGAGCGACTTGTACGAGTCCGACAGGTCGGTGTACTTGCCGCACATGGCGATGGTCAGCTCGCGCTGCGGGTGCGCGACTTCGTAGACGAGGTCGTCCCAGCGCTTGAGGTTGGCCGGAGGGGTGTTGATGCGCAGCTTGTCGCAGATCAGCCCGTCAAGGCCTTGTTCGTGGAGGATGCGCGGCACCTTGTAGATGGTGTCCACGTCCCACATCGAGATCACGCCCCAGGTCGGCACGTTGGTGAACAGCGAGATCTTCTCGCGCTCTTCGTCGGGGATGCGCCGGTCAGCGCGGCACAGCAGCACGTCGGCCTGGATGCCGATCTCGCGCAGCTTCTGGGCGGTGTGCTGGGTCGGCTTGGTCTTCAACTCACCGGCCGCGGCGATCCACGGCACGTAGGTCAGGTGCACGAACGCCGCGTTGTTGGGGCCCATGCGCAGGCTCATCTGACGCACGGCCTCCAGGAACGGCAGCGACTCGATGTCACCCACCGTGCCGCCGATCTCGACGATGGCCACGTCGAATTCCGGCTCGCCTTCGTTGGTCGCTCCAGCGCCGCGCTTGACGAAATCCTGGATCTCGTTGGTGACGTGCGGAATCACCTGCACCGTCTTGCCGAGGTAGTCGCCGCGCCGCTCTTTTTCGAGCACGCTCTTGTAGATCTGGCCGGTGGTGAAGTTGTTGGCCTTCTTCATCCGCGTGGTGATGAAGCGCTCGTAGTGGCCCAGATCGAGGTCGGTCTCGGCACCGTCTTCGGTGACATAGACCTCGCCGTGCTGGAACGGCGACATCGTTCCGGGATCAACGTTGAGGTAGGGGTCGAGCTTGATGAG
>CANGBT010000175.1 GCA_947452135.1 Burkholderiales bacterium | reverse complement strand
GGCGAGAAGGGTCAGTTCGGCCAGACCAACTACTCGGCGGCCAAGGCCGGGATGCACGGCTTCACGATGGCGCTGGCGCAGGAAGTGGCCAACAAGGGCGTCACCGTCAACACCGTGAGCCCCGGCTACATCGCCACCGACATGGTCAAGTCGATCCGCCAGGACGTGCTCGACAAGATCATCGCCGGCATTCCGGTCAAGCGTCTGGGCACGCCAGACGACATCGCCTCGATGGTGTCGTGGGTCGCTTCTGACGAGTCGGGCTTTGCCACCGGCGCTGACTTCTCGGTCAACGGCGGCTTGCACATGGGCTGAGGCGGTGTCAGCCGCCGTTGGCTGACACCAGCAGCGAGCGCGCCACCTCTTGCAAGGTGGCGTGGTCGCCATCCGGCGGCTCCACCAGCGTGGCGTTCGGGAAGTCCGCAAAGTTGCGCTGCATCGATTGCAGGTAAACCGGGTCGTAGTGGGTGGTCAGCAACTGCTCGACCACACCCTCGATGCGGCCCGAACTGGCCGCCGTTTGCCACTCGTTGATCACTTCGTTGCCTCGCAGCGCACGCAGCGCATTGAGCCGCTCGCAAAACGCCGGCACATCGTTGACGAAGAAGTCGTAGTCCTCCATCAGCAAGCGCACGCGCGCGGCCACCGACAACTCGACGCGCACGCATGGCGATGCGCGCATGTGGTGGATCAACTGCTCGGGCACCCGCAACTCGCCGACCTTGCGGCTTTCGCTTTCGACCCACACGGGCTGCTCGGGGTCCAAGCGGCGCAGCGTGTCCCACAGCACGCTGTCGAAGCGCTTTTGCGTGGGCTGCGGCTGGCCTGGCACCAGACCGAGCACCGAGCCGCGGTGGTTGGCGATGCCCTCCAGATCAAGCACCTGCGCGCCTTGCGACTGCAAGGCCGCGAGCAGCCGGCTCTTGCCCGATCCGGTCTTGCCGCACAGCACCCGAAAGCGCAAGGTGGATGGCAGCCGCTCCAGATCAGCCATCACCGCTCGGCGGTAGGCCTGGTAGCCGCCTTCGATCACCTGCACCCGAAAGCCGATCTGGCTGAGCACCAGCGACAGCGATCCGCTGCGCTGGCCGCCGCGCCAGCAATAGACCAGCGGCTGCCAGTCCTTGGGCTTGTCGAGTACGTGGCGCTCGATGTGCGCGGCGATGTTGCGCGCTACCAAGGCGGCCCCGCGCTTGCGGGCGACAAACGGCGAGATCTGCTTGTATTCGGTGCCCACCAGCGCGCGCTCTTCGTTGTTGAGGCTGGGCCAGTTGAGCGCGCCGGGCAGGTGGTCGAGCGCGAACTCGCCCTCGGAACGCGCGTCGATGATGGCGTCGTAGCGGTCGAGTTGCGCCAGGCAGGCAGACGCCTCGATGGGGGTCAGTGCCATCGCGTCAGGCCGGCTTGCGTCAGCGTCTCGTGCAGCTCAATGGGCATGGTGTGTGGGTTCAAGCGGCAATCGCATCGAGCAGCTCGGTCTCGATGGCGATCTGGGTGCGGTTGTGCGACAGCCCGGCGCCGTCGATCAGGAAGGTGTCTTCGACACGCTCGCCCAGCGTGCTGATCTTGGCGAGCTGCAAGTTGATGCCGTGCCGCGCCAGCACCCGTGCAATCGCGTACAGCAGCCCCGAGCGGTCGCTCGCCGACACGCCAAGCAGCCAGTGCTGCGCGCGGTCATCCGGCGTGAGCGTGATGCGAGGCGAGACCGGGAACGACTTGACGCGGCGCGACAGCCGGCCACGGCTGGGCTCGGGCAGGGCGCCTTCAAAGGCCAGCGCCAGCACGAGGTCGGTCTCGACCAGCGAGATGAAGTCGCGGTACTGACCGGCCGGTGCACCGTCGCGCGAGTACTCGAGCAGCGGGTTGGTGACCTGGAAGGTGTCTAGCGCGTAGCCAGCCCGTGTGGTGTGCACCTTGGCGTCCAGGATGTTGAACCCAGCCGAGTCGAAGTAGCCGCAGATGCGTGCGAACAGATCGGGCCGGTCGCGCACGTAGACCGTCACCTGCAAGCCTTCGCCGACCGGCGACACGCGGGCCTTCACCACCGGCATCACCGCGGCCACATGCGGGTGCAGCGTGCGCGCGTGCCAGGCGATCTCGCTGGCATCGTGGCGAGCGAAGTAGCTGATCTCGAGCGTTTTCCAAAGCGGCACCTCGACATCCGGTGGCTGCAACGCGAGGTTGAGCATGTGTCGAGCCTCTTGCTTGCGGGCATCGATTTCGGCGTCGAGCTGCGGTTGGGCACCTCCAAGCGACCGCAAGGTGGCGCGGTAGAGGTCTTCGAGCAGTTTGCCTTTCCAGGCGTTCCAGACCTTCGGGCTGGTCCCGCGGATGTCGGCCACCGTGAGCAGGTAAAGCGCCGTCAACCGGCGCTCGCTGCCCACCAGTTGCGCAAACGACTTGATCACTTCGGGGTCGCTGAGGTCTTCCTTTTGGGCCACGCGCGACATCGTCAGGTGCGCCTTGACCAGAAATTCGACCAGCGACGCGTCCTCGCGCTCCACGTTGTGCTCGCGGCAAAAGCGCCGCACCTCGACCGCACCGAGATCGGAGTGGTCACCGCCGCGCCCCTTGGCCACGTCATGGAACAAGGCGGCCAGATAGAGCACGTGGGGCTTGTCCCACTGCATCGCGAGTTGCGAGCAAAACGGGTATTCGTGGGCGTGTTCGGGGGTGAAGAAGCGGCGCACGTTGCGCACCACCATGAGGATGTGCTGATCGACCGTGTAGACGTGGAACAAGTCGTGCTGCATCTGACCGACGATGCGCCGGAACACCCACAGGTAGCGACCGAGCACGCTGGTCTCGTTCATCAGGCGCAGCGCCAGGGTGTCACCGATGGGCGCCTTGAGGATGCTCATGAACGCGGCGCGGTTGACCGGATCGCTGCGGAACTGCGCGTTCATCAAGTCGCGCGAGTTGTACAGCGCACGCAGCGTGCGCGCCGACAGCGCCTTCGGTCCGCCTTCGCTTTGGTAAGCCAGGAAGGTCTGCAAGATCGCATGCGGATCCTTGCGGTAGAGGTCGTCACTGACGACTTCGAGCGTGCCGTCGCGCTCCAGGAAGTACTCGTTGATCGGGCGCATCGGCGCGTCTTGCAACCCGCTGACGCGCTCCTCGATGTTGAGCATCAGGATCTGGTTGAGCTGCACCACCGCCTTGGCCGCCCAGTAGTAGTTCTTCATCAGCACTTCGGAGGCCTGCTGACCTTGCTGATCGCGGTAACCGAAGCGCTGGGCAATGGCGCCTTGAAGGTCAAACACCAGCCGGTCTTCGCGGCGCCCCGCCACCAGATGCAGCTGGGTGCGGATCAGCTTGAGCAGCCCCTCGTTGCGCTGAAGCTGCTTCAGTTCGAACGGCGTGGCCAGGCCGCTGGCGGTGAGTTCGCCCCAGGTACGCCCCAAACCGGCCGCCCGCGCCACCCAGCGGATCACGTGCAGGTCGCGCAGGCCACCCGGGCTTTCCTTGCAGTTGGGCTCCAGCGAGTACGGCGTGTCCTCGAACTTCTGATGGCGCTGGCGCATCTCGAGCTTCTTGGCGCGCAAGAAGGCGCGCGGGTTCATCGCCAGCGTCTGGGTGCGCCGAAACACATTGAAACCGCGCCGCGAACCACACACCCGGCGTGCTTCGAGCAGGGCGGTTTGCACCGTCACATCGCGCTCGGATTCGATGGCGCATTCCTCGACGGTGCGCACGCTCGAGCCGATCTCCAGGCCGATGTCCCAGCACGCGGTGATGAAGGTCTCGATGGCCTGGCCGAGTTGCTCGGGCAAATCGGTGTCGCCCAGCGAGATGGACGGCCGCAGCACCAGCACGTCGACATCGGAATGCGGAAACAACTCGCCGCGCCCGTAACCGCCCACCGCGATCAGGGCCGCATCCGCCGGCATGCGCAGCCGCGACCACAGGCGTGCCAGCGTGACATCGGCGTGGCGTGCCATGCCGCGCATCAGCCGTGCGGCCGCCTGTGCGGTCGGGCGTCCGGCCGCGAAGAGCCGGATCAGCGATTCCTTGCCGGCACGAAACTCCGTGCGCATTTGCGCGATCGCTGCGGCATCGATGCGATGGCTCGGGAGCGGGACGGGGCCGCCACTCACAGCCGGCGGTCGGGTCTGCGTCATGGGGGACGCGGCGCTGGCGATCAGGCGGTCGCGGTTTCGCGAACGAACTGCGGCACCGCCGGGCTGCCTGCCGAGACGGTCAGCACCTCGTAGCCGGTCTCGGTGACGACCACGGTGTGCTCCCACTGAGCCGACAGCGAGCGGTCGCGCGTGACGATGGTCCAGCCGTCACCGGCCTCGCGGATTTCGCGGCGCCCGGCGTTGACCATCGGCTCGATGGTGAACACCATGCCCGGCACCAGCAACTCGAGCGTGCCGGGGCGGCCGTAGTGCAGCACCTGCGGCTCTTCATGGAACTTGCGCCCGATGCCATGGCCGCAGAACTCGCGCACCACCGAAAAGCCGTTGTTTTCGGCGAAGGTCTGGATCGCGTGGCCGATGTCGCCCAGCCGCGCGCCCGGCTTGACCTTGGCAATGCCGCGCCACATGGCTTCGTAGGTCAACTGGCACAGCCGCTTTGCGGCGATCGAGCCTTCACCGACCACGAACATGCGGCTGGTGTCGCCGTGCCAGCCGTCCTTGATGGTGGTGATGTCGACGTTGACGATGTCGCCATTTTTCAGCTGACGGTCGCTCGGAATGCCGTGGCAGATCTGCTGGTTGATCGACGTGCAGATCGACTTCGGGAAGGGCGCGTAGCCCGGCGGCGCGTAGTTCAGCGGAGCCGGAATGCACTGCTGCACTTCCACCATGTAGTCATGGGCCAGCTTGTCGATGGCATCGGTGGTGATGCCCGGCACGATGTGGGGGGTGAGGTAGTCGAGGACCTCGGAGGCCAGCCGCCCGGCGATGCGCATGCCTTCGATG
>CANGBT010000174.1 GCA_947452135.1 Burkholderiales bacterium | reverse complement strand
GAGGTCAAGGTGGCCACGGGGCGCCGCCAGGGCGATCGCATCGAGATCACCGGCGGGCTCGACGCCGCCGCGCGCGTGGTCGCCGACGGCGTGGGCTTTCTGGGTGACGGCGACACCGTTCGGGTGATCGCCGCAGCGCCTGCCGCCACGCCGGGGCGCTCGACCAACCCGCAGCCCACACGCTGACGGCCCGGGCCCCGCCATGAATTTTTCGACCTGGTCGATCAAGAACCCGATCCCGTCGGTGATGCTGTTCGTCTTGCTCACGCTGGCCGGGCTGATGGGCTTTCGGGCGATGAAGGTCCAGATGTTTCCGGACCTCGAGCTGCCGGTGGTCACCATCACCGCCACGCTGCCGGGCGCCTCGCCCTCGCAGCTCGAGACCGAGGTGGTGCGCAAGATCGAGAACTCGGTGGCCGCCATCTCCGGCGTCAAGCACATCCACGCCAAGGTGCAAGACAGCAGCACCGTCATCAGCGTCGAGTTCCGCCTTGAAAAGCCCACGCAGGAGGCGGTCGACGACGTGCGCGAGGCGGTCAACCGCATCAGCACCAGCTTGCCGGCCGATCTGCGCGACCCGGTGATCGCCAAGCTTGAAATCTCGGGCGCGCCGATCCTGACCTACTCCATCGCCGCGCCCCGCATGGACGGCGAGGCGCTGAGCTGGTTCGTCGACAACACGGTGATCAAGCGGCTGCTGAGCCTGCGTGGCGTGGGCGCGGTCAGCCGCGTGGGCGGCGTGACGCGCGAGGTGCAGGTGGCGCTCGACCCGCTGCGGCTGCAAGCGCTCAATGCGTCGGCTTCCGACATCTCGCGCCAGCTGCGCAAGATCCAGCAAGACGCCTCGGGCGGGCGCACCGACGTGGGCGGCGCCGAGCAGTCGGTGCGCACCATCGCCACCGTGCACAGCGCCGACGAGCTCGCGCGCATGGACATCGCGCTGTCCGACGGCCGCCACGTGCGGCTCGATCAGGTGGCCACGGTGCGCGACGGCGTGGCCGAAGTCCGCTCGGCCGCGCTGCTCAACGGCCAGCCGGTGGTCGGCTTCGAGATCGTGCGCACGCGCGGCGCCGGCGTGACCGAGGTGGCCGCGCTGGTGCGCACCGAGCTCGACCGGCTGCGCGCCGAGCACCCCGACATCACCATCAACGAGGCCTTCAACTTCGTCGACCCGGTGCAAGACAGCTTCGACGGCTCGATGCTGCTGCTCTACGAGGGCGCCGCGCTGGCCGTGCTGGTGGTGTGGCTGTTCCTGCGCGACAGCCGCGCGACCTTCGTGGCGGCCACCGCGCTGCCGCTGTCGGCCATCCCCACGTTCGGCGCGATGTACCTGTTCGGCTTTTCGCTCAACACCGTCACGCTGCTGTCGCTGTCACTGGTGGTGGGCATCCTGGTCGACGACGCGATCGTCGAGATCGAGAACATCGCGCGCCACCTGCGCATGGGCAAGACACCGCTGCAAGCGGCCACCGAGGCGGCCGACGAGATTGGCCTGGCGGTCATCGCCACCAGCTTCACGCTGATCGCGGTGTTCCTGCCCACGGCCTTCATGGGCGGCATCGCCGGGCGGTTTTTCGTGCAGTTCGGCTGGACGGCGGCGTTCGCGGTGTTCTTCTCGCTGGTGGTCGCGCGATTGCTCACGCCGATGATGTCGGCCTACTTGCTGCGCGCGCCGCGCCACGCCGAGGGGCCCGACTCGCGCTGGATCACGGTGTGCCTGCGCTGGACTCGCTGGTGCCTGAACCACCGCGTGCTCACGCTGCTGGCGGCCGGTGCCTTTCTGGTGGGCTCGCTCGCACTCGCACCGCTGCTGCCCACGGGTTTCATCCCGGCCGATGACGTGTCGCAGTCGCAGGTCACGGTGTCGTTGCCGCCGGGCAGCACCTTTGGCCAGACGCTGGCCGCGGCCGAGCGCGCGCGCGCCATCATCGAGCGCAACCCGTACGTCAAGCGCGTGTACACCGCGGTGGGGGGCGGCGCGACCGGGGCCGATCCGTTTGCCGCGGCCGGGGCACCCGACGTGGGCACCGCCACACTGACGCTCAACCTCACGCCGCGCCGCGAGCGTGCCGGTGTGTCCAAGCAGACCATCGAGCGCCAGCTGCGCGAAGCGATGACCGAGCTGCCCGGCGCGCGCATCAAGGTGGGGCTGGCGGCCGCCGGCGCCAAGTACGTGCTGGTGCTGGCCAGCGAGGACGGCCACACGCTGACCGAGCACGCCCGCCTCGTCGAGCGCGAGCTGCGCACGCTGCCGGGCATCGGCAACGTGGTCTCGTCGTCGAGCCTGGTGCGCCCCGAGCTCATCGTGCGGCCCGACTTTGCCCGCGCGGCCGATCTGGGCGTGACCTCGGCAGCGATCTCCGACACGCTGCGCATCGCCACGCGTGGCGACTACGACGAGCAGCTGCCCAAGATGAACCTGACGCAGCGGCAAGTGCCCATCGTCGTCAAGCTCGACACCGAGGCGCGCACCGACATCGAGCTGCTGTCGCGCCTGGCGGTACCCGGCGCGCACGGCCCAGTGCGCCTGGGCAACGTGGCGCAGCTCAGCCTCGACAGCGGCCCGGCCGAGATCGACCGCTACGACCGCCAGCGCAACGTCAACCTCGAGATCGAGCTCAACAACCAGCCGCTGGGCGCGATCAAGACGGCCGCGATGGCGCTGCCCAGCTTGCGCGACCTGCCGCCGGGCGTGGCACAAAAGAGCGTGGGCGACGCCGAGACCATGAAGGACCTGTTCGAGAGCTTCGGCGTGGCCATGCTCTACGGCGTGGTG
Organism: Burkholderiales bacterium; assembly: GCA_947452135.1. Classification (GTDB taxonomy): domain Bacteria; phylum Pseudomonadota; class Gammaproteobacteria; order Burkholderiales; family Burkholderiaceae_C; genus PBB1. The sequence goes on along the minus strand of CANGBT010000174.1, from coordinate 2,302 downwards.
TGCATCTACATCGTGCTGGTGCTGCTGTTCAAGGACTTCGTGCAGCCGGTGACCATCCTGGCTGCGCTGGTGCTGTCTGTGCCGGGCGCCTTCCTCGCGCTGTTCCTGACCCACACGGCGATTTCGATGCCCTCGCTGATCGGGCTGATCATGCTGATGGGCATCGCCACCAAGAACTCCATCTTGCTGGTCGAGTACGCCATCGTGGCGCGCCGCGACGGCGGCCTCTCGCGCTGGGACGCGCTGCTCGACGCCAGCCACAAGCGCGCGCGCCCGATCGTCATGACCACCATCGCCATGGGCGCGGGCATGCTGCCCATCGCGCTGGGTCTGGGCGTCGATCCGAGCTTTCGCGCGCCGATGGCCATCGTGGTGATCGGCGGGCTGATCACCTCGACCTTCCTCAGCTTGCTGGTCATTCCGGTGCTGTTCACCTTTGTCGATGACGCGGTGCGCGCGCTGCTGCGCTGGTGGCCGCGCCGGGCAGGCGAGGGCGCCTGACGGTGGCGGTGGCGGAGGCGTTCTGGCCGGTGGTCACGCGGCTGGGTGAAGCGCAGATCCTGCTGCCCACGGTGGCGCTGCTGGCGGTGTGGTTTGCGCGGCGCGGCCGCTCCGTGCGACTCGTGGCGATGTGGCTGGTGAGCCTGGGCGGCGCGATCGGCCTGACGACCCTGTCAAAGATCGCCTTCATGGGCTACGGCTGGGGATGGGCGCCGCTCGACTACACCGGCATCTCCGGGCATTCGATGTTTGCCGCATCGGTCTACCCGCTGGCCGGCATCGCGGTGCTGCACGCGGTGGCCGGGCCGCGCGCGCTGGACTGGCGCGGGTCGGGTCTGGCGCTGGGTGGCGCGCTGGCGCTGCTGGTGGGCGCCTCGCGCGTGGCGGTGGGCGCGCACTCGGTGTTCGAGGTGCTGGTGGGGCTGGGCCTGGGCGGGCTGGTGAGCCTGGCGGCGCTCAGCGCAGGGCGCCTGCCCGCGGTGCGGCCCGCGCTGTGGCTGCCGGTCGCGCTCGCCGTGTGGCTGGGCGTGACACCGGGCAACGCGCCGCCGTCGACCACGCACGGGCTGGTCACGCGGCTGGCGCTGCAGGTGTCCGGGCGCAGCGAGCCCTACACCCGGGCCGACCTGCACAGCGACTGGCTGCAGCGGCACGCGGCGCGCTGAGCCGCCCGATCAGACCGGGGGCGTGGGCTGATCCAACCCCATGCGCTCGAGCAGATCGGCCACCAGTTCGAGGCGCAGCAGCGGGTTGTCGAGCGACATCAGCCGTTGCTTTTGCTGCAGATCGAGCGGCAGCAGCTCGCACCAGCGGTTGGCCAGCCAGCCGCAATCGCCCCACTGGTAGGGCGGCTGCAGCGGCATCCGGTCAACATCGCCCGTGCGGGCAGACAGGTTGCGCACCAGCTCTTGCAGAGAAAACGCCGCGTTCTCGAGGTCGCTGGGCACCGGTACCTGCACATCGTCGGGCAGCAACTCCACGTCGGCCATCCACAGGCCGTGCTTGAGCTTTTCGCTCGAGCGCACGCGAAAGCGCTGCGCACCGGTGCAGCGAATCATCATCAGACCCGGGTTCGGCCGCTCGAGCCGGGTGATGGTGGCCAGCGTGCCTTCGAGGTGGAACTCCTCGTTGGCATAGCCGTCGCCCGAAGGCGATCCCGGAGCCGGCGCGCTGTTCACCTCGGCGCCCTCGGTCAGGCACACCACGCCGAAGGGCGCGCCCGCCTTGTGGCTGCGGCCGATCATGTCGAGGTAGCGCACCTCGAAGATCCGCAGCGGCAGGTAGCCCCCCGGAAACAACACGTTGCGCAGGGGAAACAGCGGCAGCTGCAACACAGTCGGGGGGGCGGGTACTTCCATCGGCTCATTTTGGTGCGCCCCCTGACGGGCACAGCACAGGTATTCCCCACGCCGGGCAAGGATGAATCAGGCCGGCAGCAGCCCTTCGGCGCGCAGCAGCGTCTCGAGACAGTGCTCGCGGATGCCGTAGAACGCCTTCAGGTCGTCGATCTGGGCCGCGCTCGCGGCGGCAGGCCGCGCGTCGGGGCGGCGCACGGCCAGGATCATCTTGTTCTTTTGCGTGTGCTCGAGCGCCACGAACTCGAACACCTGGGTGTCGTAGCCGCAGGCCTCGAGCAGCAAGGCACGCAGTCCGTCGGTGAGCATCTCGGCGTGCTGACCCAGGTGCACCCCGTGCTGCAGGATCGGGCGCAGCGGGTGCGGGCTGAGCAATTGCGGGCGCAACTGCTTGTGGCAGCACGGCGAGCACAGGATCACCGCCGCGCCGCCGCGCAGACCGTGGT
>CANGBT010000173.1 GCA_947452135.1 Burkholderiales bacterium | reverse complement strand
TGCACAAGCTCGCGGCGCACCGCGCACCGCTGGCCACCTGGACGGCCTGGGTCGCCCCGAAGACCATGCGCACGGTGGACGTGGCGCATCAGGTGGGCATGGATGAGCGCCAGTTGAGCGAACTGAACCACATCCCGCCGCGCATGCTGGTCAAGGCTGGATCGACCTTGCTGGTGCCGCGCAGCGAGCATCGCTTGGGCGATGTGGCTGAAGGCGTGGCCGACAACGCCACGATGACGCTCGCACCCGATGTGCCACCGCTCAAGCGCGTGGTCCTGAAAGCAGGTGTGCGCGACTCGGTGCCCGGCATTGCCAGACGCTACGGTCTGGCGGCGGCCCGTGTGGCCGAATGGAACTCGCTGCGCATCGACGGGCGCTTCAAGCCGGGTGCGCCGATCGTCATCTATCAAGCCGCCGGACAGGCCTCGAAACGCAGCACCCAGGTGGCGGCTCGCTCATCAACGACCAAGCGGGCGCCATCAGTCAAGGCCGCGACCCGCGTCACCAGCGCGGCACCCGCACGCAAGCCGCTGCGCGTGGCCTCGCGCTGATCAGACGCCCGACAGCAGCAGGGTCACGTTGACCGCGAGGGCGGCGATGAACACCACCGAACGCGCCAGCGCCCGGTCGCCCAGATAGCAGCCGATGTAAGCGCAGCGCAGCACGATGAAACTCACTGCCAGCGCATCGACCCGCGCCTGAGCAGCGCCGGCCTGCTGGGCCAGCAAGACGGCCCCGATGAAAAACGGTAGCGCCTCGAAGCAGTTGGACTGAGCCGCATTCGCTCGCTGCCGCCAGCCCTGCTGCCGGGCCATCCACTCGCGCGGCGCGTTGTTGTCGTAGCCACCTTCCGAGGGCGGTTTCGAAAACGTGCCGCTCTTGGCGATGCCCGCACACACGATCGGCATCAACGAAGCGATCAGAACGCACACGGTGGACACACTGCTCACGGAAGGCTCCTCAACGGCGGTCAACCAGCGCATGTGCGATGGTGCCCAAATCAACATACTCGAGTTCGCTGCCCACCGGCACGCCGCGCGCCAGTCGGGTCACACGAAGGTGGCGGGCTTTCAAAGCCTCGCTCACCGCATGCGCCGTGGCTTCGCCCTCGGCGGTGAAGTTGGTCGCCACGATCACCTCTTCAACGCCGGGTTGCGCCGCGCGGTCGAGCAACTCACGCAGTCCGATGTCGTGAACACCCACCCCGTCGAGCGGACTCAGGCGCCCCATCAGAACGAAGTAATAGCCAGGGTAACTGCCGGTGCGCTCCATGGCGGCCTGATCGGCCGGGGTCTCGACCACGCACAGCAAGCGGGCATCGCGCTGCGGATCGGCGCAAATGCCACACAACTCGCTTTCGGTGAAGGTGTGGCAGAGAGCACAGTGCCGAACGTTGGCCACCGCCGTTTGCAACGAAAGCGCCAGACGCTGTGCGCCTGCGCGGTCATGCTGGAGCAGGTGCAAGGCCATGCGACGCGCCGATTTCTCGCCCACCCCGGGCAAACCCCGGAGCGCATCGACGAGCGCGTCGAGCGCGGGCTCAGCCATGCCGGTGGGAGCGGCTCGTGCCGATCAAAACGGAAACTTCATGCCGGGCGGCAATGGCATGCCGGCGGTCAGCTTGCCCATCTTTTCCTGGGACACCTCTTCGGCACGACGCAGGCCATCATTGAAGGCGGCAGCCACCATGTCCTCGAGCATGTCCTTGTCGTCGGCGAGCAGGCTCGGGTCGATGACCACGCGCTTGACCTCGTGCTTGCAGGTCATCGTCACCTTGACCAAACCGGCTCCTGACTGGCCCTCGACCTCGATATCACCGAGTTCATCCTGCGCCTTCTTCAGGTTGTCCTGCATGGCCTGGGCTTTCTTCATCAAGCCGGCGAGTTGGCCCTTCATCATGGGTAGATCTCCTTGGTAAGTGTCAGCAATGCTTATTGGTATTTGACCGAGCCGGGCACGATGCGCGCGCTGGGGTACTGATCCATCAGTGAGCGCACGGCTGCGTCGTCGTGAATGATCTGTTCGGCCTGGCGCTGCCTGCGCTCGCGCTCGGCGGCGTTGCGCAGGGCTGGCGTGTCGGTGACCGCGCCGCCACGCACTTCCAGCCGGATGTCGGCGCCGAGGTGCTGCTTCAAGGCGGCCTCGAGCTTGTCGCACTGAGCGGTGGAGCGCAGCGTTTCGCGGTCGACCTGCAAGACCCAGGCGGGTGGCGAGGCAGCCTCATCGATTCCCAGGCACTGCGACTGCTGCGCGAGCTCACGCACCATCGCGCTGATGGTGCCCGCACGAGCCATGGCATCGACAACACCGGCCCAGCGATCACCCAGGGGGGTGGTGGCCACGCTGAGCACGGCAGCCACCGCAGGCGCGCGACGCGGCACGGGCTGGACGGGATCCGGTACGACTTCAGCGGGCACGACGTCTGATGCCGATGCCTCGACCGAGCGTTCATCGCCGAACTCGGCATCGACCCAAGGCGGCGGGGTGCGCTCGGCCGCCCGCACGGAAACCGCCTGCGGCCGCGCAGCCTCGACTGGTGGAGCGACGTGGGCGATGGGGGGCACAGGCACGTCATTTCTGGCCACACGGCTGGCCACCGCGGCCGCAGCAGCCGGCTTCGCGGCGGGCGTCGCGGCCTCGTGGGTTGTTTGGCTGCCGGGCGGACAAAACGCCAGCATGCGCAGCAGCACCATCACCAGACCGCTGTGCTCATCGGGTGCCAGCGACAACTCGCCACGGCCATGCAAGGCCATGCTGTAGATCAACTGGGTCTCGTCAGCCGCCAGTCGCGACGACAGGCGCGCGGCTGCCAATGCGTCCGGCTCGCTCGTATCGAGCGCGTCCGGAACCGCCTGTGCCACCGCCATCTGCTGCAGCAGGTCGGCCATCTCCTCCAGCGTGCCTGCGGCGGACAGGCCGAGCGCACGCAGCGCATCGGCTTCAGCAAGCAGTGCGCGGCCGTTGCGATCGGCCAATGCCTCGATCAGGCGGATGGCATGGCTGCGGTCGACCGCGCCGAGCATGTCGCGCACCGCGGATTCGACCAGCGCACCGCCACCAAACGCGATGGCCTGGTCGGTGACCGACAACGCATCACGCATCGACCCGCGCGCGGCGCGCGCCAGCAAGCGCAACGCGCCTGCCTCGGCGGGAATGCCCTCGGCGGCCAACACGTGCGCGAGGTGGTCCTGCACAGTGCGCGCGCCCATCGGCCTCAAGTTGAACTGCAAGCAGCGCGACAGCACGGTGGCAGGCACTTTTTGCGGATCGGTGGTCGCAAGCACGAATTTCAGGTACTCAGGTGGCTCTTCCAGCGTCTTGAGCATCGCGTTGAACGCGGTGTTCGACAGCATGTGAACTTCGTCGATCAGATAGACCTTGAAGCGCCCGACCACCGGCTTGTAGACCGCCTGATCGAGCAACGGCGTGATCTCTTCGACGGTGCGGTTGGAAGCGGCGTCGAGCTCGATGTAGTCGACGAAGCGGCCGGCATCGATGTCGAGGCAGGCGCTGCACACGCCACACGGGCTGGCGGTGATGCCGCCCTGCCCGTCGGCACCGGTGCAATTGAGTGACTTGGCGAGGATGCGCGACACCGTGGTCTTGCCCACCCCACGCGTCCCGGTAAACAGGTAGGCGTGATGCAAGCGGCCCTGGGTGAGCGCATTCGCCAGCGCCTGGACCACGTGTTCCTGCCCCACCAATGCGTCGAAACTTCGGGGGCGGTATTTGCGGGCGAGCACCAAGTAACTCATCGATCGATTCTAGTTGCCGACCACCGCCGCGACCGCCGGCGCGGGGGCTGCCGGATAATCTACGGCTTGCCCCTCAGTCCCACTTGCCGCGGCTCCTCGCAGCCCTCGCCCATGACCACCACCCCGCCTTCCGCGACCGATCACGGCACGCTCAGCTACGCGCAATCCGGCGTCAATTACGACCTGATCGACCCGCTGAAAATCTCGGCCCAGCGCGCCGCAGCAGCCACCGGCGCCCACCTCGCGGCGCATGGGTTCAGCGAAATCACCGCCTCACGCGGCGAATCGGCGTACGTGGTCGATGTGGGCCCGTTCTACCTGGCGAGCATCGTCGAGTGCCTCGGCTCGAAGGCGCTGGTGGCAGACGAGATGCAGCAACTCACCGGCATCAGCCACTACGACGCGATCGCACAGGACACCATCGCCATGGCGATCAACGACCTGATCACCGTGGGCGCCACGCCGCTGGTCGTGCAGGCCTATTGGGCCGCTGGCGGCTCCGACTGGTTTTCAGACGCCCAGCGCGCGCAGGCGCTGGTCGCCGGCTGGAAGAGTGCCTGCGACCGCTGCAGCGTGGCCTGGGGCGGCGGCGAGACGCCAGCGCTTGCCGGCATCGTGGCCGAGGGCCGCATCGATCTGGCCGCCTCGTGCACCGGGCTCATCAACCCGAAAGAGCGCCTGTCGGTGGGCGACCGTCTGGCCCCGGGAGACGCCATCGTGCTGCTGGCCTCGAGCGGCATCCACGCCAACGGCCTGAGCCTGGCGCGCAAACTGGTCGAACGCTTGCCCGAGGGCTACCTCACGCCCGTCGAGCCCGGCGTGTCAACACTCACCTACGGTGCGGCATTGCTGGCGCCCACCGCGCTGTATTCACCCGTCACTGAAGCGCTCTACCGTGCCGGCGTGATTCCGCACTACTGCGCCAACATCACCGGCCACGGCTGGCGCAAATTGCTGCGGCACCCCGCCGAACACACCTACCGCATCCACACGCTGCCCGAGGTTCCGGCGGTGCTGCGGTTCATTCAGCATCACGCGCAGCAAGATGACCGAGAGGCCTACAGCACCTTGAACATGGGCGCCGGTTTCGCCCTTTTCGTGCCGGCCGATCAAGCCGAACGCACGGTGGCGGTGGCCGAAGCGCAAGGCGTGCGTGCGTGGGTTGCAGGTCAGGTCGAAGCCGGCCCGAAGCGGCTGCTGATCGAGCCTCTGGGCATCGAATTCGGTGACGACGCACTGCAATTGCGCTGATTCGCCGGCCCGCGGCCGCGCGGTCGGTCACTACAATCGACCGGGACGGGCCTCCCCGCATGGAAGCGCGGCCAACCGGGTCAGGTCGGGAACGAAGCAGCCCCAACCGTTGCGACCAGTGC
>CANGBT010000172.1 GCA_947452135.1 Burkholderiales bacterium | reverse complement strand
TGTGGCCGTAGGAGTTCTCGTTGCGGTGGTTGACCATCGCCGCCAGCGAGGTGCTCTTGCCCGAGCCGGTGGCGCCCACGAAGATCACCAGACCGCGCTTGGTCAGCGCCACTTCCTTGAGCACTTCGGGCAGGTGCAACCCGTCGAGCGTGGGCAGGTCCTTGGGGATCGTCCGCATCACCAGCCCCACGCTGCCTTGCTGCACGAAGGCGTTGATGCGAAAGCGTCCGATGCCTTGCGGCGAAATCGCGAAGTTGCACTCCTTGGTGCGCTCGAACTCGCCGGCCTGCTTGTCGTTCATCACCGCGCGCGCCAGCGCCACCGTGTGCAGTCCCGTCAGCGGCTGCGGCGACACCTTGGTCACCTTGCCGTCAACCTTGATCGCCGGCGGGAAGTCGCAGGTCAGGAACAGGTCGGAGCCGCCGCGCGACACCATCAGGCGCAGCAAGTCGTTGATGAATTTCGAGGCCTGATCGCGTTCCATGTGCGTGTTTCCTTTGGCTGTGCCGGCGCCGTGCGGTCAATTCAGGGGCGCGATCAGCCCGGGAAGTTCTCGGGGAATTTGGCCTTGGCGCGCGCCTCGACCGACGAGACCACGTTGCGCCGCACCAGATCAGCAAGGTTCTGGTCGAGCGTTTGCATGCCCATGGTGTTGCCGGTCTGGATGGCCGAATACATCTGGGCGATCTTGCTTTCGCGGATCAGGTTGCGGATGGCCGGCGTGCCCAGCATGATTTCGTGGGCGGCAATGCGCCCGCTGCCGTCCTTGGTCTTGCACAGCGTTTGCGAGATCACGCCGACCAGCGACTCGGACAGCATCGCGCGCACCATGTCTTTTTCGGCCGCCGGGAAGACGTCCACGATGCGGTCGATGGTCTTGGCCGCGCTCGAGGTGTGCAGCGTGCCGAACACCAGGTGGCCGGTCTCGGCGGCGGTCAGCGCGAGCCGGATGGTCTCGAGGTCGCGCATTTCGCCCACCAGGATGGCGTCCGGGTCTTCGCGCAGCGCCGAGCGCAGCGCGTTCGAAAAGCTCAGCGTGTGCGGGCCCACCTCGCGCTGGTTGATCAGGCACTTCTTGGACTCATGCACGAACTCGATCGGGTCTTCGACCGTGAGCACGTGGCCGTATTCGTTTTCGTTGAGGTGGTTGACCATCGCCGCCAGCGTGGTCGACTTGCCCGAACCGGTCGGGCCGGTCACCAGCACCAGACCGCGCGGGCGCAGCGCGAGTTCGGCAAACACCTTGGGCGCGTTGAGCTGCTCGAGCGTGAGGATCTTCGAGGGAATCGTGCGGAACACCGCGCCGGCCCCGCGGTTGTGGTTGAAGGCGTTGACCCGAAAGCGCGCAAGCCCCTGGATCTCGAACGAGAAGTCGCACTCGAGCAGTTCCTCGTAGGCCTTGCGCTGCGAGTCGCTCATGATGTCGTACACCATGTCGTGCACATCCTTGTGCTCGAGCGGCTCGACGTTGATGCGGCGCACATCGCCATGCACCCGGATCATCGGCGGCAGACCGGCTGACAGGTGCAGGTCCGAGGCCTTGTTCTTGACCGAAAACGCCAGCAGTTGGGAGATGTCCATGGGGGCTCGCTCAGGGTGCGTGTGCGACTCAGTCACCACGGCGCCGGAGTGCTGTGGGCTTTGTTCGGTGGCGGATACTCGAGTCGATTATGGCGACGATCGAACACAACCTGCACGAAGTGCGCCGGCGCATCGCCAGCGCGTGCGCGGCGGCTGCGCGCCCCGAGCAAAGCGTCACGCTGCTGGTGGTTGGCAAGACATTTCCGGCGGCCGATCTGCGCGCCGCCTTCGAGGCTGGTGCGCGCTGCTTCGGCGAGAACTACGTGGCCGAAGCGCTCGACAAGATCAGCGTGCTCGCCGATTTGCGCGATCGCATCGAGTGGCACCTGATCGGCCCGTTGCAAGCCAACAAGACCCGCGCCGTGGCCGAGCACTTCGACTGGGTGCATTCGGTCGACCGGCTGAAGATCGCGCAGCGCCTGAGCGAGCAGCGCCCGCCGCATCTGTCGCCGCTGCAACTGTGTCTGCAGGTCAACATCAGCGGCGAGGCCAGCAAGTCCGGCCTGACGGTCGACGAGGTGCCTGACGTCGCGCGGGCCGTGGCCGCGTTGCCCCGCGTGCGGCTGCGCGGGTTGATGGCCATTCCTGCACCGGCGGCAGACGTGGCCGCGCAGCGCGAGCCGCACGCCCGGCTGCGCGAGTTGTTGACGCAGTTGCAGCGCCAGGGCCTGGCGCTCGACACCTTGTCGATGGGCATGACCGGTGATCTGGAGGCGGCCATCGCCGAAGGCTCGACCCTCGTGCGCGTGGGCACGGCGATCTTCGGTGCGCGCTGAGCCGCCGCGCGGCCCGTCATCCGTGCGACAGTTCCTTCCCTCACCCGAACGCAGAACCCGCCCATGCCCAAGCTGATTGCCGCTCTTGTCTTCGTCGCCCTGCTCGTGGCCGCCTACTTTGCGCTGGTGCTGAACTGGAGCTACTCCACCGGCGAGCGCGCCGGCTGGCTGCAGAAGTTCTCCCACAAGGGCTTCGTGTGCAAGACCGGCGAGGGCGAACTGGCCCTCGTCTCGCTGCCCGGCAGCTCGGTCGAGAAATTCTTCTTCACGGTGCGCGATGAGGCGGTGGCGGCCAAGGTCACTGCGGCCATGGGCAAGCGTGTGAGCCTGCATTACGAAGAGAAGGTGGGGCTGCCCACCAGCTGCTTCGGCGACACGCGCTACTACGTCACCGACGTGACCGCCACCACCGACATCCCGATCGGCCCCGGCGTGGTCGTGCCCACGATGCCTGCCGCCGCAGCGGCCTCCGCACCATGACGGCCGCCTCGTCCGTGGTCGCCTTCATCGGCGGCGGCAACATGGCCAACGCGCTGATCGGCGGGCTGCTGCGCAGCGGCTGGTCGGCCGACGCCATCCATGTCATCGAGCCACTTCCCGAGCAGCGCGAGTCGCTGCGGTCGCGCTTCGGCATCGACGCTCAGCCCGTGGCCGACGCGCGGCTGGCTGAGGCCGGCTGCGTGGTCTGGGCTGTCAAGCCTCAGCTGTTTCAGGCGGCCGCCGAGCCCTGCGCGGCCTGGGTGGGCGGCGCGCTGCACCTGAGCGTGATGGCCGGCATCCGCAGCGACTGCATCGCGCGCGCCACCGGCGGCGAGCGCGTGGTGCGCGCCATGCCCAACACGCCGGCGCTGATCGGCGAGGGCATGACCGGCCTGTTTGCCCGCGCGGCCGTGAGCGCCGCCGAGCGCGCCCGGATCGAGCAACTGCTCGTGCCCACCGGCCAGCTGCTGTGGGTTGATGACGAGGTGCAGCTCGATGCGGTCACCGCGCTGTCGGGCTCCGGACCGGCGTATGCGTTTTATCTGCTCGAAGCCCTGATCCAGGCTGGCATCGAGATGGGCCTGAGTGCCGCCGCCTCCCGGCAGCTGGCCATCGCCACCGTGGGCGGCGCCAATTCGCTGGCCCGCGATTCGGCCGATGCGCCCGAGCAGCTGCGTGCGCGTGTCACCTCCAAGGGCGGCACCACCCATGCCGCGATCAGCTCGCTCGAGGCCGATGGCGTGAAAGCGTCGTTCGTGCGTGCGCTCAAGGCCGCCCAGCAGCGCGCCCGCGAGCTGGGCGACGAGTTCGGCGGCTGACCCCGCCGGGCGCAGGCCCGATCAGCTCAGCGCGCGCCAGGCGGCGTCGGCCACCACCCCGGCAAACACCGCCAGCCCCAGCCAGTGGTTGAGCCGAAAGGCGCGAAAGCAGCCCTCGCGTGAGCGATCCTTGATCAGCGTGTGGTGCCACGCCGCCATGCCGGCGGCCACCACGATGCCGGCGAAGTACGCCGCGCCGAGGCCCAGCTGCGCACCCGCCGCCGCCCACACGATCAGGTAGACGGCATAGAACGCCATCACCGCGGCCACATCGAAGCGACCCAGCGTGATGGCCGAGGTGCGCATGCCGATCTTCAGGTCGTCGTCGCGGTCGACCATGGCGTATTCGGTGTCGTAGGCCAGCACCCAGAACAAGTTGCCCGCCAGCAGCGCCCACGCCAGCGCCGGCACTTCGCCGCGCACCGCCGCAAACGCCATCGGGATGCCGAAGCTGAACGCCACGCCCAGCACCGCTTGCGGCATCGAGAAAAAGCGCTTGGTGTACGGGTAGAAGACCGTCACCGCCAGCGCGCCAAAGCTCCAGGAGATGGTCAGGCGGTTGGTGGTGAGCACCAGCGCGAAGGCCACCAGCACCAGGCCCGCGGCCAGCGCCAGCGCCTCGCGCACGCTCACCGCGCCGCGCGTGATCGGCCGCTCGGCGGTGCGCTTGACGTGGCGGTCGAAGTCGCGGTCGGCCACGTCGTTGACGCAGCAGCCCGCGCTGCGCATGAGCACCGTGCCCAGCGTGAACACGATCAGCAGGTGCCAGCCCGGAAACCCGCCGGCCGCCAGCCACAGCGCCGAGAGCGTCGGCCACAGCAGCAGATAGCTGCCCGCCGGACGGTTCCAGCGGATCAGGTCGAGCCAGAGCGCGAGCCGGGATGGCGCAGCGGGGGTCGGCATCGCACGAACGTTCGGCGCAGGCGGCTGCTCAGTCGCCCATGCGCCGCTGGAACACCAGCCCGGCGTGCTCGCGCAGCGCGTGGAACTTGATCTTCGGCCAGTTGGCTTCGATGGCGCGCAGTTCGGGCGCGTACTCGACCAGCACCGTGGGCGCATCGACGGCGTCGTAGGCCACGCGGTGCGAGTTGCTGTCGATGAAGCGCTTGAGCTCGCGCTCGCCGCCGTCGGCCTCGTCGCATGTCACCCAGCGCGCCACCTGAAAGCGGCTGGGCAGGATGCGCGCCTTGCAGCCGTATTCGTGCTCGAGCCGGTGCGCCACCACCTCGAACTGCAGCTGACCCACCGCGCCCAGCAGCAGCACCGTGCCCACCACCGGGCGGAACACCTGGATCGCGCCTTCTTCACCCAGTTGCGTGAGCCCGGCCTTGAGCTGCTTGGTCTTGAGCGGGTCGGCCACTTCGACCGAGCGGAACATCTCGGGCGCGAAGAACGGCAGCCCGGTGAACTGCAGCGCCTCGCCTTCGGTCAGCGTGTCGCCGAGCTGCAGCACGCCGTGGTTGGGGATGCCGATGATGTCGCCCGC
>CANGBT010000171.1 GCA_947452135.1 Burkholderiales bacterium | reverse complement strand
GAGGTGGCTGCCGGGCTCGGCGCCGTACAGCATCACCATCGCCTCGCTCACGTAGGCGGCGGTTTCGCCCGCGGGCAGCGCCACCAGGTCGCCCACCAGCGGCAGGGTGCGCGCCGGCTGATCCAGCGGCCGGGCGATCAGCGCCACGGCTGGCAGGGCAGGGTCGATCTGCACCGAGGTGACACGCAGCGTTTCCAGCCGCGCCACGCCGCTCAGTTCGGCCGCCGCTTGCAACCAGAGCGCATCGAGCGTGACCACGTCGCCGCTGCTCGATGAGGGCGCCGCGCGCGCGTACAGATCGGCCGGCAGCACGGTGTCGAGCCACACGGTGATCGAGTCGCGAAAGCTCGCCACCATCACCGTGAGCGCCACCGACAGCGCCAGGCTGGCCACCACGCCGGCCACCGCCACGGTGGCGGTGCGCCGCTGGTGGCGCGCGCGCTCGACGGCCAGCAGCGCCAGCGCCTGACGCGGCGGTGCAACACGGCGCAGCAGCAGACCCACACCTGCGGGCACCGCCACGATGCCGCCCAGCAGCAGCAAGGCCACCGACACATAGGCCGCCAGCGGCATGCCCAGCACGGGCGGCACGGCCAGCAGCGCCAGCGCCACGCCGATCAGCGCCGGGCCCCACCACGGCGAGGCGGCTGACGCGCCGGCGTCACCCAGCCCCTTCAGCGCCTGCGCGGGGGCCAGCCGCTGCGCCTCGCGCGCGGGCAGCCAGCCGCCGATCAGCGCGGCGACCACGCCCAGCGCGCCATAGACCAGCGCGGCCGCCACGCTGAAATGCAGGCTGGGCGCCACGCCGGGAAAGTAGCCGCCGCCCAGATCGCCGGCCAGCAGCTGCAAGGCCGCCGCCGCCAGCGCGGTGCCCAGAGCCAGCCCGAGCGCGCTGCCCGCCACGCCGAGCAGCGCCGATTCGGCCAGCACCAGTTGAAGCCGCTCGCGCGCGCCGAGTCCCAGCACGCCGAGCAGCGCGAGCTGAGGCAGGCGCTGCGCGACCGACAGCGACAGGATCGAGAACACCAGAAACGCGCCGGTGAAAAGCGCCACCAGTGCCAGCACCGTGAGGTTGATGCGGTAGGCACGCGACATGTTCGATACGCGCTGCTCGGCCTCGTCGGGCGAACTCGCGCGCACGCCTTGGGCTGCGAAATCGGCCAGCCGCAGCGAGGTGATCACCGCGTCGCGCTCGGCGCCGGGCTTCAAGCGCACGTCGATGCGGCTGAGCTTTCCCAGCATGGCGAACTGCGCCTGCGCGCCGGCGATGTCCATCACCGCGAGCGGCGGCCCGCCGGCGGCCACGCTGCCTTGCACGCGCAGCCGTGTGCTGCCGCCGGGCGTGAGCAGCTGCAGCGTGTCGGCCTCGCCCAGCTTGCGGCGTGCCGCGGCATTGAGCGACACCGCGCCCGGGTCGAACAGGCCGAAGCGGTCGGGCTCGTCGGCATCAGCCCCGAGGGATTCGGCCGTGGCGGGTGCTGACGCTGCAGGCGCGGCGGCCTTGGGCTTGGACAACTGCGGCCACAGCGCCGGCGACAGCGGTGCGGCCACCAGCGCGTCGATCCCCAGCACGCGCAGCGGCACGCGCCGCTTGGCGCCGAGCGCGTCAACCACAACGGCCTGCGTTTCGGCTTCGATCACCGGGCTGGCCAGCGCGATGTCGGGGTGTTTGGCCACGCGCTCGTAGAGCGCTTCGTCAAAGCCGCCGCGCTGGCCGCGCAGTTCGAAGTCGGGCTGGCCGTTGATGGAGCGCACGGCGGCGCTGAACTCGCCGAACGCCGACTGGTTGATCAGGTGCACCGAAAACGCCAGCGCCACGCCCAGCATGATGGCCAGCAGCGCGGCCAGCTGGCGCCACGGGTGGTGCCGCCACTCGGGCCAGCTCAGGTGGCGCAGCAGCGCGAGCATCGAGCGGCTCAGTCGCCGGCGCGCGGCGCTTCGTCCGGCAGCGTGGCCATGCCGGTGGGGGTGAGCGTGAGCACGCGGTCGGCGCGCTCGGCGGCAGCGCGCGAGTGCGTCACCAGCACACACGCCGCGCCGTGGTGGCGCACTTGCGCTGACAGCAAGTCCATCACCCGCTCGGCGCTGGCCGGGTCGAGGTTGCCGGTGGGCTCATCGGCCAGGATCAGTCGCGGGCGGTGCACCAGCGCGCGCGCAATCGCCACGCGCTGCAACTGGCCGCCCGACAGCGTCTGCGGCAGCCGATCGGCGAGTGCCTGCAGGCCGACCGCTTCGAGCACCTCGCGCACGCGAGCGTCGTCGGGTTGGTGTTGCAGCAGCAGCGGCAGGCCCACGTTGTGCGCCACGCTCAGGTGCGGCAGCACATGAAACGCCTGGAACACGAAGCCCAGGTGGGCACGCCGAAACAGCGCTTGCGCCGGCTCGGCCAGCGCGGTGATGTCGGTGCCGTTGATGTGCACCGAGCCGCCCTGCGCGGTGTCGAGCCCGGCGATGCAGTTGAGCAGCGTGGACTTGCCCACGCCCGACTCGCCCAGGATCGCCACGAACTCGCCGCGCGCGACGTGCAGATCGACGTGGGCGAACACCCGCTCGCCGCCGTAGTCCTTGCACAGGCCGCGCACCGCCAGCAGCGGCGGTGCGGCACCGGCCGCTGCTGGCGCCACGCTCACTGGGCGATGCCGGCGATCAGTTGCTGCGCGAGCGCCACCACCTGCGCTTGCGCGTCGGGTGCATCGCACGCCACCACGTGGCGCTGCGGCATGCTGCGCAGCCAGGTGAGCTGGCGCTTGGCGAGCTGCCGCGTGGCCGCGATGCCGCGCTCGGGCATGTCGGACAGGTCGCCGGCCTCGAGGGCTTCCCAGATCTGCCGGTAGCCCACGCAGCGCATCGACGGCATGTCGGCGTGCAGGTCGCCGCGTTTCATCAGCGTTTCGACCTCGTCGACCAGCCCCGCGTCGAGCATCTGCGCAAAGCGCTCTTCGATGCGCACGTGCAGCCAGGCGCGATCGGCGGGCTCGAGCGAGATCAGCGGCGGTGTTTCGACCGTGGCCTTCTCGTGGTGGAACGACGACAGCGGCAGCCCGCTCACGCGGTAGACCTCGAGCGCGCGCCCGATGCGCTGGCGGTCGCCCGGCGGCAAGCGCGCTGCGGTGACCGGATCCACGCGCTGCAGTTCGCGGTACAGCGCGTACAGGCCCTCGCGCTCGCACTGCTCGTCGAGCGCGGCACGCACCGCGCGATCGGCCGCCGGCATGGCATCCAGCCCCTCGAACAGCGCCTTGAAGTACAGCATCGTGCCGCCCACGAGCAACGGCAGGTGGCCGCGCGCGCGGATCTCGCCGGCCAGCCGTTGCGCATCGCCCACGAAGCGCGCCGCCGAGTACGACTCGGCCGGATCGATGACGTCGATCAGGTGATGCGGCACCTGCGCCAGTTCAGCCGCGCTCGGCTTGGCCGTGCCGATGTCCATGCCGCGGTAGACCAGCGCCGAATCGACGCTGATGATCTCCACGCCACGCGGGGTGGGCTGTTCGGCCAGCGCCGTGGCAATCGCCAGCGCGGCTGCGGTCTTGCCCGACGCGGTGGGACCGGCCAGGCACAGCACGCCGGTGATTGGCATGCCGCTCAACCGAACACCTCGTCGCCACGCAGGTAGCGCCACTGACCGACCGGCAGGTCACCCAGCATCACGCTGCCGATGCGCACGCGCTTGAGGCCGATCACCTTGAGGCCGACGGCCTCGCACATGCGGCGGATCTGGCGCTTCTTTCCTTCTTGCAGCACGAAGCGCAGCTGGTCGTCGTTGAGCCACTCCACGGTGGCGGGCTTGAGCGCCTCGCCATCAAGTTCGAGCCCGTGGCGCAGCAGCGCGAGGCCTTCTTCCGACAGCTCGCGGCACGCCGGGCCGTCGCCGTTCGGGCCCGTCACGCGCACCAGGTATTCCTTTTCAATGGCGCTGTCTTCGCCGATCAGCTGCTTGGCGATGCGCCCGTCCTGCGTGAGCACCAGCAGGCCGATCGAGTCGATGTCAAGCCGTCCGGCGGGCACCAGGCTGCGCAGGTGCTCGCGCAGGAAGCGCGTGCCGGAGTGGTCTTCGCTCCACTGGTTTTCGGGCAGCACCAGCACCATCGCCGGCTCATAGCCGTCTTCGGCCTGACCGCTGACGTAGCCGATCGGCTTGTTGATGATCACGGTGACCTTTTGGGCCTGCGCGAACTTGGCGCGCGCATCGATGGTGATGCGCTGCTCGGGCTGCACGCGCGAGCCGAGTTCCCGCACGATCTGGTCGTCCACGCGCACCCAGCCTTTTTCGATCCACTCGTCGGCTTCGCGGCGCGAGGCCATGCCGAGCTCACTCATGCGCTTGGACAGGCGCACGCTGCCCGGCGCGTGCGCAGCGGGTTCGTTGAAGTCGTCGTCGTCATCGTCGTCGTGGTGACGGCCGCGGTTGGGGGCCGGACGCTGCGCGATCGGGCGACGTGGCTCGGGTGCGCGCTGTGCCGGAACGAAAGCCTGCCGTTCGGCCGGGCTCACCGTGGCCGAGCCGGGACGCGGCGTGCCGATGATGGGCGGGCGGTCGAACGGACGCTCGCCTTGCGGTTGGTCGCTGTGTCCCTGATACGGACGGTTTTGCGGGCGGTCGCCGCCTTGCCCCTGGTCCGGGCGAGCCTGCGGCCGGTCGTTGTGACCCTGGTACGGGCGACCCTGGGGGCGGTTGTCCTGCCCCTGATACGGGCGGTTTTGCGGGCGGTCGCCTTGCGGACGGTCGCTTTGCGATTCGTACGGCCGCGGGCCCGGCCGACCTTGCGGTGCACGGTGGTCCTGGCGGTCATTCGGCCGGCCGTAGGACGCTTGCGGTCCGCGCTGTTGTGAGCGCTCCTGTGGCCGCTCGTTCGGGTCGCGGCGCTCGCCATTCGGGCGAGGCCCGTCGCGCCGGTCGCCGCGCTGCTGCGGGCGTGACTCGGGCCATTCGCCGGGCCGGTTCGGGCGGCGCTCGGTCGAACTCACCGGGCGCTCATCGCGCTGGGCCCGCTCGGACTGCTTGCCGGCCAGCGTGGGCCGCTTGCTCACGCCGGCTCCCATGCCTCGAATGGGTGGGCGCGAGCCGCGTGGCGACGCCGGCGTGCCGGGGCGTTTGGGTTTGAGCTTCAGTGTGGCCATCGGGTCCAGTCGGTGTGTGTGCTTGTGCGG
>CANGBT010000170.1 GCA_947452135.1 Burkholderiales bacterium | reverse complement strand
TCGGGCAAGAGCACGCTGCTCAAGATCATGGCCGGCGTCGACAAGGACATCGAGGGCGAAGCCACGCCGATGCCGGGTCTGAAGATCGGCTATTTGCCGCAAGAACCGGTGATGAACCCCGACCAGACGGTGCGCGAGTCGGTCGAAGAAGGCATCGGCGGCGTGCTCGCGGCCAAGAAGCGTCTCGACGAGGTCTACGCCGAATACGCCGCCGAAGACGCCGACTTCGACGCGCTGGCCGCCGAGCAGGCCGAACTTGAAGCCATCATTTCATCGGCCGGCTCCGAAAACACCGACCTGCAGCTCGAACTGGCCGCCGACGCGCTGCGCCTGCCGCCGTGGGACGCCATCATCGGCAAGCTGTCGGGTGGCGAAAAGCGCCGCGTGGCGCTGTGCCGCATGCTGCTGTCCAAGCCCGACATGCTGCTGCTCGACGAGCCCACCAACCACCTGGACGCCGAGTCGGTCGACTGGCTCGAGCAGTTCTTGCACCGTTACCCGGGCACCGTGGTGGCCATCACCCACGATCGCTACTTCCTCGACAACGCGGCCGAGTGGATTTTGGAACTCGACCGCGGATCGGGCATTCCGTACAAGGGCAACTACAGCACCTGGCTCGAGCAGAAGGAAACCCGCCTGGAGCAGGAGCAAAAGACCGAAGACGCCCGCACCAAGGCGATGAAGAAGGAACTCGAGTGGGTGCGCCAGAACCCGAAGGGCCGCCAGGCCAAGAGCAAGGCCCGCATGGCCCGCTTCGAGGAACTGTCCGACGTCGAGTACCAAAAGCGCAACGAGACCAACGAGATCTTCATCCCCGTGGCCGACCGCCTGGGCCATGAAGTCATCGAGTTCGAGAACGTCACCAAGAGCTTTGGCGACCGCGTGCTGATCGACGACCTGAGCTTCAAGGTGCCCGCGGGCGCCATCGTGGGCATCATCGGCCCGAACGGCGCCGGCAAGTCGACGCTGTTCCGCATGATCGCCGGCAAGGAAAAGCCAGACAGCGGCACCGTGAAGATCGGCTCGACCGTCAAGATGGCTTTCGTCGACCAGAGCCGCGACAGCCTCGAGGCCGACAAGACGGTGTGGCAAGACATCTCGGGCGGCCTCGACAACTTGTTGATCGGCAAGTTCGTGGTGCCGTCGCGCGCCTATCTGGGCCGCTTCAACTTCAAGGGCAACGACCAGCAAAAGCTGGTGGGCAACCTGTCGGGCGGTGAGCGCGGCCGGCTGCACCTGGCCAAGACGCTGATCGCCGGCGGCAACGTGCTGATGCTGGACGAGCCGTCAAACGACCTCGACGTGGAAACCCTGCGTGCGCTGGAAGATGCGCTGCTTGAATTCGCCGGCTCGATCATGGTGATCAGCCACGACCGGTGGTTTCTGGACCGCATTGCCACGCACATCCTGGCGGCCGAGGGCGACTCGAAGTGGGTCTTCTTCGACGGCAACTATCAGGAATACGAAGCCGACAAGAAAAAGCGCCTGGGCGAAGAAGGTGCGCGTCCGAAGCGCGTGCGCTTCAAGGCACTCAAGTGAACCCGTTGCGCCACCTGTTCAGGCTGGCGCAAGGGCTGGCCGCGCCGGTGCTCGGATTGCTGCTGGCGGCGTGTGCGGCGGTGCAGCACCCGGCCGGTTCGCCCGGCGTGGCAGCGGCTCCGTCGCCCAGCGTGGCGGCGGCGGCAGGTGCTGCCTCGGGTGCGGCCTCAGGGGTGTCGGGCAGCGGCTTCACCGCGAGGCCGGTGGCCGCGGGTGCCAGTGCTCCGGGCGGCGCTGCCGCCGGGGCACTGCGGCCATTCGCCGAGGTGATCAAGGACGCCAAACCGGTGGCCGGCTTGTTCACCGTCTGGCAAAAGGACGACAAGTTCTGGATCGAGCTCAAGCCGTCCGACTTGAACCAGCCTTTCTTCTTGTCGCCCAAGCTCAAGACCGGGCTGGGCGAGGGCCGCTTTTTTGGCGGTCTGATGGGCGAAGAGCTCGTCATCGAATTCCGACGCGTGCACAACCAGGTGCAAATGCTCGCGCGCAACACCGAATTCATCGCCACGCCCAAGACGCCCACCGGCCGTGCGGTGGAAGCGGCGTTTTCGCCCAGCCTGCTGTCTTCGGCCGCCGTGGTGAGCCAGCCGCAGCCCGAGCGCAAGTCGGTGCTGGTCGAGGCCAATGCGCTGTTCATCAACGACATGACGGGCATGGCGGTGAACCTGCAGCGCTACTACCGGCAGGGCTACGCGCTCGATGCGCGCAACTCGGCCATCACCGAGGTGCGCGGCAACCCCGATCTGCTGGTGCTCGAGGTGCTGAGCCACTACGCCACGCCGACGATCTCGCTGCCCACGCCAGGCGCTCCCCCCGGCGCGCCGGTGCCCACGGCGCCGCGCTCGGTGCCCGATCCGCGCAGCTTGTTCATGACGCTGCATTACTCGCTGGCCAAACTGCCCGAACAGGTGATGGCGCCGCGCAAGGCCGATGCCCGCATCGGCTACTTCAGCACCAATTTGTCGGACTACACCGACGACCTGGCGCGCTCGCCGCGGCAGCGCTACGTGAACCGCTGGCGGCTCGAAAAGCAGGACCCCACCGCTGCGTTGTCCGAGCCGGTCAAGCCGATCACCTTCTGGCTTGATCGCACCTTGCCGCTGAAGTACCGCGATGCCGTGACCGCCGGCGTGCTGGAGTGGAACAAGGCCTTCGAGGCGATCGGCTTCAAGGGCGCTGTCCGCGTCGAGGTGCAGCCCGAAGACGCCAGCTGGGACACGCTGGACTTCGGCCGCGCCTCGCTGCGCTGGATGACCAATGCCAGCCCGGCGTTCGGTGCCATCGGGCCGAGCCATGTCGATCCGCGCTCGGGCGAAATCCTCGACGCCGACATCGGCATTGAAAGCCTCTCGTCGCGCAACCTGCGCGCCTTGCGCTCGCAGGTGCTGGCCGCGCCGGTGGCCCCCGAGTTGCCCGCCGAGCTGGCCGCGCGCGGCATGCGGCCGCAGGCGCTGTGCGATTACGCCGATCAGGCGGCCGAGCAGCTTGGCTACGCGCTGGATGTGCTCGAGGCGCGAGGTGAGCTGGACCCTGCCGGCCCCGAGGCCGAGAAGTTCGTTCTGGGTTACCTCAAGGACGTGACCATGCACGAGGTCGGCCACACGCTGGGCCTGCGCCACAACTTCCGCTCGTCACGCGTGTACACGGAGCAGCAGCTGGACGATCCGGCGTTCACCGCCACCCACGGCATCGCGGGTTCGGTGATGGAGTATTCGCCGATCAACCTGTCTGCGCCTGATGTGCCGCTCGAGCGCCAGGCCACGCCGTTCAATCCGACGCTCGGGCCCTACGACTACTGGGCCATCGAATACGCCTACCGGCCGATGGCGTCTGATCAGCAAGATCAGCAGCTCGCCGCGATCGCCGCGCGCAGCGCCGAGCCGCTGCTGGCCTTTGGCACCGACGAAGACAACTCGCTGGGCATCGACCCCGAAACGCTGCAGTTCGACCTGGGCAGCGATGTGGTGGCGTTCGCGCGCAAGCGCATCGCGATCGGCCGAGATCTCCTCAAGCGGCAGGAGTCGAGGGTGCTGGCCGCCGATGCCGACTACTCGGTGCTGCGCCGCTCGGTGGGCTATGCGCTGCGCGACATGGGCCGCGCAGCGACCGTGCTGACGCGGCAGATCGGTGGCGTGCGCACGGTGCGTGACCACGTGGGCAGCGGACGCGACCCGTTGCTGCCGTTGCCGGCTGCTCAGCAGCGCGCCGCGCTTGATCTGCTGGCGCGTGGCTTCCTGTCGGCTGACAGTTTTCAGGTGTCACCCGCGTTGCAGCGCCGGCTGGCGGTCGATTACCTCGAGCGTGGCGATGCCGCCCTGCACGGCGATGGCCCGGTGGCGACCGACTTTTCGCTGGCCTCGCAGGTGATCGAGCTGCAGCGCAACGTGCTCGGCCAGTTGCTCAGCGATGCCGTGGCCGCGCGGCTGCTCGACAGCGAAGACAAGCTGCCCAAGGACGCGCTGCGGTTGTCGGAGCTGTACCGCCGACTCAATGACGCGGTGTGGAGTGAACTCGGTCAGGCCGGTGACATTGCCCCGGCGCGCCGCGAACTGCAGCGCGATCACGTCAACCGGCTGGCTTCACAGCTGCTGCGTCCGGCTTCGCTCAGCCGCGCCGATGCGCGCAGCCTGGTGCGCGCTCAGGCGCTCACGCTGCTCGATCGCATGAGCGCTGCCGCTCATCGACCGGGGCTCGGCAGTGATGCTCGCGCCCACCTGGAAGACAGCGCCGACACCTTGCGTCAGGCGCTCACCGCCAAGCTGCAACGCGCGGGAGCGTGATGCTGTCGATGTGCTGAAGGCCGCGCATGCGCGACCTTCAGCGCGCTGGCATCAGCCGAAGTGGCAGATGTAGTGCAGCGGCAGCAAGACTTCGATGTCGAACGAGGACTGACCGGGCACGCTGAACGACTGGCCGCCGGCGTAGTCGACCCAGTGCTGGCTGTTGGCCATGCGCACGCGGCAGCTGCCTTCGATCAGCTCCATCACTTCGGGCGCGCCGGTGTTGAAGGTCAGCGTCGAGGGCAGGATGACGCCCACGCTCTTCTTGATGCCGTCGGCCAGCACGATGCTGTGCGACACGCACTTGCCATCGAAGTAGACGTTGGCGCGCGTGCTGATGGTGGCGGTGATGTGATCGGTCATGGTGAGGACTCGTGTGGGGTTGGGCGTGACGGCTCAGACGCTGCCGTCGTTCTTCAGGCTGGGCAGCGCGGCGCCGCCGCCTTGCGACAGCAGGCCGGATTGCGCATAGATGGCGAGCTTGTCGCGCGTGTCGATGATGTCGAGGTTGCGCATGGTGAGCTGGCCGATGCGGTCGGCGGGCGAGAACATCGACTCCCCCTTTTCCATCGTCAGCCGCTCCGGGTGGTAGGTCAGGTTGGGCGAGACGGTGTTCATGATCGAGTAGTCGTTGCCGCGGCGCAGCTCGATCGTGACTTCGCCGGTGACGGCGCGAGCGACCCAGCGCTGGGCGGTCTCGCGCAGCATGATGGCTTGCGGGTCGAACCAGCGGCCCTGGTAGAGCAGCCGGCCGAGCTTGCGGCCGTTGTCGCGGTACTGCTCGATGGTGTCTTCGTTGTGGATGCCGGTGACCAGCCGCTCGTAGGCGATGAACAGCAGCGCC
>CANGBT010000169.1 GCA_947452135.1 Burkholderiales bacterium | reverse complement strand
TGGCACCCATGGCCGCCTTGGCCGGCAGCAGCAGGAAGAACGCGCCGAAGAACGCCACCGTCCACTGCCACACGGGAGTGGGCTGCGCGCCGGTGAGATCTAGCATCACCGAGCTGATCGGCGCCATCAGCAGGGCCAGCGCCACGCTCCACAGCGCGATCACGATTTCGCAGCCGGCGTACCAGCGCGCAGGGCGCTCGCTGCGGTCGATGCGCGGGCCCAGCGCCAGCGCGCCGAGGCCCAGCCCGCCAAAGAAGGCGGCCACGACCGCCAGCACCGCCGCCGATTCGTGGCCCAGCCACAAGGCGCATTGCTGCGTCCAGACGATCTGATAGCCCAGGCCGGCGAAGCCCGAGGCCACCATCACGACCAGCGCGGCGTGCCGCGCGCGATCAGCCGGCGAACGAGATGCCATAGCCCCAGGACTCGAGCCGGCTCGGAATGGCGTTGAGCGCCATGGTGATGCGCCGCTCGCCCGGATTGGGCGGCACGGCATGCATCAGGTAGCTGGGAAACAGCACCAGATCGCCGGGCTCGGGCGCCGGGCTGATCCACTTGTCGGCGCTGTAGGGGCCGGGCGTCACGCCGGCATGGTCGTTCTTGAAGGCGAAGTCGTGACCGCCGGGCGACTTCATGAACACCGTTCGCGAATCCGGGTGGGTGGGCGTGAGGTAGACCACGCCCGACACGAAGCTGTTGGCGTGGTTGTGCATGGCCTGCCGCCCGCCGGTATCGAGAAAGTTGACCCACATCTCCTTGACCGACCAGCCCAGACGCTCACCGAACAGCAGTGCACCGAAGTCGACCAGCTTGGGCGTGATCAACGCGGCCGCCTCGATGAACAAGGGGCTGTCGCCGGGCTTGAGCACGGCGGTGTGCGACAGATTCGCCGACGAGTTGTTCTCGCGGATGGCCATGGCGCCGAAATGCTGAGCCAGACCCTGGACCAGCGCGCTGGGCAGCGCGCCCGGCACGCGCATGAACGGCGTGGGAAACAGACCGATGACTTCGTCCATCGCGGGAGCTCTCGTGGGGGAATCGGGGCTGCGGCTGGTTGCGCAGAACAGCGCCGATCACACCACGCGGTTGTTACCGCTTCACGACGGGCGAGCTTCCACCCGGCTCATGACGTCTCGTGTCGCTCGGGTCTGGCCTCAGTGCCTGTGACCGTGCTGTCGCCAACCCGCTCGGACATCGAGTGCCTCGGCCGCTCGCACCGCCGGGTCGTAGGCCATGTCACCGAAGTCGGCCGCGTCGATGTGCGGGTAATCGGCGCTGCGCGAGCCGGGCAGCACCCAGTCGGCGGGCGCTGTGGTCGCCCAATCCAGCAAGTCGATGCGAACCTGCGTGTGGCCGTTGGTGCGCTGCGTGGTGTGCGTGGGCAGTTGCAGCGCGTCGTTCCACTCGGTGCTCGCGGCGGGTTCGGGGCTGGCAAAGTGCGCCAGCGCCGCCCAGTCCACCTCGACGTGCAGCGCGGCCAGCTCGCCCGCGCTGTAGTCGACGACACGCTGCTGGCGGTGCAGCACCCGTTGCAGCGTGACGCCGCCGTGGGGCAGGCGTTGCCAGATCTCCTCGGTGTCGCCCTTGTTGACCGCGACGCGGCCGGGTTCGCGAACGAACACCCATTCCTGCACGTGGCTTGCGCTGCCGGACGCCGCCCACCCGGTGTCCACGCTGACTCGGTAGAGCGCCGCCACGCTGGGGCATTCAGAGCCGGACGCAGGTTGCGCGAACGCGGCGCTGCACGCCAGCCACGCCGCGCTCAGCGCCGCTCGCCGCGCCTCACAAGCCCAGCGCACGGCGCATGACATGGAAGATCCAGTTCTGCTCCATCGAGCCATGAACCCGGTGCGATCCCGGGCCGCGAGCAAAGATGGCGACGTCTTCACCGCCGTGGGTTTCGGAGCCCAGCGGCACCGTGGCTTCCTGCAGGAAATCGAGGCCGGTGGTGTCGACGCGGGTCAGGTCGGGGCGGCCGCCCGCGCGGTAGCCCGGGCCGTTCGCGTAGCCCAGGGTGGTGAAGGGCAGCCCGTTGGCGTCCCTGGTCGGCACCAGCGGCGCACCGTCGGTGGCCGGCACCTCGCGCACCAGCCCGAGGATGTTGTTGCCGCGGCTGGGGTAGCCGGCAATCGTGAAGGCGTGGCTGTGGTCGGCGGTGACGATGATCAGCGTGTCTCTCGCGTCCGTGTGGTCCATGGCGTAGCGCACGGCCCGGGCGAACTCGATGGTCTCGAGCAGCGCGCGCTGCGCATTGCCCGCGTGGTGGCCGTGGTCGATGCGCCCGCCTTCCACATGCAGGAAGTAGCCCTTGCGGTCTTTGCCGAGCAGTTGCAGCGCCTTGGCGGTCATGTCGCTCAGCGAGGGCTCGCCCGCGCTGTCGCGCGAGCGGTCAGCCTCGTACTGCATGTGCGAGGGCTCGAACAGCCCGAGCAGGTGCGATGTGCGCGCGGGGTCGATGGCGGCCAGCTGCGACTGGTTCCAGACGTAGGCCGCACCGGGCCCGCGCGAGGTCAGCCATTCGGCGGTCAGGTCGCGGCCATCGGAGCGGCGCCCGCGCGTGGTGGGGTATTCGGCGTCGAAGACGGCGGTGCCGTCGTGCGTGGCCGGCAGGAAGTAGGTGCGCCCGCCGCCCATGGCCACCTTCAGGCTGCGGCGCACCGCGGGCGATGCCTCGATCAGCTGCCGGGCGATGTCCTTGACGCCGCCTTCGGCGCCGCGACACGGTGCACCGTTGCTGGAGTCGGGCTGGTTCGAGTCGGCCTCCCAGTCGCGAAACGCGATGTGGGCGTACAGCGCCGCGGGGGTGGCGTGGGTGAGCCGCGCAGTGGTCACGATGCCGGTCGAGCGGCCCGATTCGGCCGCGTACTCCAGGATCGACTTCAACGCATGGGCGCCGGTGACAGCCGCGCTGCATTCGCCGCGCGCGGTGAGGTGATCCACCGACAGCATGCCCTCGCGCGCCTTGTAGCCCGTGGCGATGGCGGTCATGGTGGGTGCCGAATCGGGCGTTTGCTGGTCCCACGAGTAGGTCTTGGACAGCGCCACGTTCGGGAACGTCTCGAACGACAGGCGGTGTTCCTCGCCGGTGTGGCCTGCGAGCTGGCCTTCGAGGATGCGCGCTGCCGTGAGCGTGGAAATGCCCATGCCATCGCCGACGAACAAGATCACGTTCTTCGCCGCACGGTGGGTGTCAGGCAGACGACCTGTGTCCTCGATGAACCGATTGCCCGCGGCGTACCAGTCGGCCACGGATTCCGGCCCCTGAACCACCGGTTCCAGCGCGCGCGCCGGCATGGCCAGCCACACGCCCATCAGCACCAGCACGCGCAGCGTGCGCGAGCACATCGTGGCCGCCATGCCGGTGCTTGCTGTCACGACTCAGCGTTTGGGTGCCGTCGGCGCTGCCTCAGGGGTGCCGAAGCAGTCGACAAACGTGAAGTACAGCGACGCGTAGAAGACGGTCGAGAACATCAGACCGGCGGGCAGCGCGGCCATCGGCACGAGCTGCGGCGAGTCCAGCAGCAGCGCGAACAAGGTGTTGAGCAGCACGCCCAGCACCACGATCACCATCAGCCAGCTGACGCCGAAGACCGCGAACGCGCCCTTGTTGCGCCAGCAGCCCACGGTGCTCGAAAACAGCGACTGCGCCACGCCCTGGCCGTCCCAGTGGATGAGCGCCGGCGCGTGCCAGAACGGCACCGACAGCACGCTCGCCAGCGCCAGTCGCAAAAGCAGGCCGCCCAGCAGCATCGGGTCTTGCAGCAAGAAGGAGATGCGCGCGGCGTCCGGGGTTTCTTCGGCCATGGCCTGCTGCAAGATCTCGAAACGACCGCCATCGGCCGCACTGCTGATCCACATGATCACGAAGCTGCACGCGCCGTAGATGAGCCCGATCTTGAGCATGTCGATGGCGCGCGAGCGCGGACCGCGCAGCGGCAAGGTGAACACCTCGGGCATCGGCATGTGCCCGGCCAGCGCTTGCTGCGTGCCGAGCATGAAGCCTTGCGACACCAGCGGCAGCACGATCAGCACCAGCAGCGGGCCGATGCTGGGCACCAGCAGCAAGAACATGGCCGCCAGGATGAACGAGGCGAACAGCGCGGCAAAACCCAGCGGCTTGCTGAAGAAGATGCGAAAGCCGCTGCGCACCCACACGGCCCCGCGGCTGGCTGGAACGGTGAGCAGTTTCATGCGGTGCGGTGCGAAGTGGCAGCCGATTCGGCGAGCGCCGGATGCCAGGGGGCTTCGACGCGCTGGCGAAGCACGCGTTCGAAATGGGTTGGGTCGTGGGGCGTGAGCATGGAGGCGTCGCGCGGCAGGTGCCAATCCCATAGCCGCGAGATCCAGAAGCGCAGGGCGCCGGCGCGCAGCATGGCCGGCAGCAGCCGCTGCTCGTCGGCGCTCAGCGCGCGCACGCCGTGATAGGCCGTGACCAGTGCCGACGCGCGCTCTTCTTCGAGCCGGCCCGAGGCGAGATCGATGCACCAGTCGTTGATGCACACCGCGATGTCGAACAAGAAGGTGTCGACGCCGGCGAAGTAGAAGTCGAACAGCCCGCTCAGGCGGTCGCCGTCGGGTCCGTCGTCGAACATCACGTTGTCGCGGAAGAGGTCGGCGTGGATCGGCCCGCGGGGCAGACCGGCATAGGCGGGCGACGCGGCCACGTGCTGCGCAAAGGCCAGCTCGGAGGTGATCAGCGCGCGCTGCGGTTCGCTCAGGTACGGCTGCACCACCGGCACTGTCTCGGACCACCACGCCAGGCCGCGCAGGTTGGGTTGGTGCAAGTCGAAGTCACCGCCGGCCACGTGCATGCGCGCGAGCATGTCGCCCAGCTGGGCGCAGTGGTCGACATCGGGCGCGAGGCGGTTGCCCCCGCGCAGCCGGTTGACCACCGCGGCGGGCTTGCCGCACAGCGTGTGCAAGATTTCGCCGCGCGCGTCGGCCTGCGGGTCGGGCACCGGGATGCCACGTGCGGCCAGATGCTGCATCAGCCGCAGGTAGAACGGCAGCTGCTCGGCGCTCAGGCGCTCGAACAGCGTGAGCACGTAGCGAGCGCGCGTCGTGTCGGCGAAATAGTTGGTGTTCTCGATGCCGCCCTTGCAGCCTTCGAGTTCGGTGAGCGTGCCGATGTTCAGCCGCGTCACCAGATCGGCAGCCGCCTCGAACGGCACGGCGGTGTAGACAGCCATGACGTCAGCCCGCCACAGTGAGCGTTGAGGGCC
>CANGBT010000168.1 GCA_947452135.1 Burkholderiales bacterium | reverse complement strand
TGCACGGCCCGAGCGGCGGCGGCAAGAGCACGCTGCTCGGCCTGCTGGCCGGCGTGCTGCTGCCGCGCAGCGGCTCGGTGAGCCTGCTGGGCACGCGCTGGTCCGATCTGTCGGGCGCGCGGCGCGATGCCTTTCGGGCCGACCACGTGGGCTACATCTTTCAGCAGTTCAACTTGCTGCCCTACCTGAGCGTGCTCGACAACGTGCTGCTGCCGTGCCGCTTTTCGGCGCTGCGCCACGAGCGCGCCACGTTGGATGCCGGCACGCCTGCGGCGAGCGCGCATCAGTTGCTGCAACGCGTCGGGCTGGCGCCGGCGCTGTGGGCGCGGCCGGCCGCGCAACTGTCGGTGGGCCAGCAGCAGCGCGTGGCCGCGGCGCGCGCGCTGATCGGGCGGCCCGAGGTGCTGATCGCCGACGAGCCGACCTCCGCGCTCGATGCCGATCTGCGCGAAGGCTTCATGGCGCTGCTGCTCGAGGCCTGTCGCGCCGCGGGCAGCACGCTGGTGTTCGTGAGCCACGACGAACGCCTGGCCGCGCGCTTTGACGAGCGGCTGTCGCTCGCCGCCGTCAACCGCGCCGCACCGGCCGGTCCTGCGGAGAACGCCGCTTGAAGGCGCTGCTCACACTCGCACTGCGCAGCGCCTGGAACCGCCGCGCGACGCTGTCGCTGGTGGTGCTGTCGGTGGCGCTGTCGACATTTCTGCTGCTCGGCTTCGAGCAGGTGCGCACCGACGTGCGCGAGAACTTCTCGCAGTCGGTCAGCGGCACCGACCTGGTGGTGGGCGCGCGCACCGGCTCGGTCCAGCTGATGCTGTACTCGGTGTTTCGCGTGGGCGGCGCCACCAACAACATCCGCACCAGCAGCCTCGACGCCATCGCACGACACCGCGCGGTGGCCTGGGTGGTGCCGCTGTCGCTGGGTGACTCCCACCGCGGCTACCCGGTGCTGGGCACCACGGCCGAGTACTTCAACCGCTTTCTGTATGGCGATCGCGAGCCGCTTGCGCTGGCGCAAGGCGGCGCGTTTGTCGACGGCATCGACGGCCTGTACGGCGTGGTGCTGGGTGCCGAGGTGGCTCAGGCACTGAGCTACCACCTGGGCGACCACCTCACGCTGTCGCACGGCAGCGGCGGACTGCCGGGCGCCGAGCACGCCGACAAGCCGTTCACCGTGGTCGGCATCCTGGCGCGCACGGGCACGCCGGTGGACCGCACGCTGCACATCAGCCTCGAGTCGATGGAAGCGATCCACCTTGAGTGGGTGGGCGGCGCACCGATGCCCGGCATGGCGATCGCCCCCGAGCAGGCGCGCAAGTTCGATCTGGCGCCCAAGCAGGTGACCGCGGCGCTGGTCGGACTGAAAGGCCGCGCGGCCGTCTTCAACGTGCAGCGCTTCGTGGCCGAGTACGCCGGCGAGCCGCTGATGGCGGTGCTGCCCGGCGTGGCGCTCGACGAGCTGTGGGACGTGGTCGGCGTGGGCGAAAAAGCGCTCATGGGCATGTCGGCGATGGTCGCGCTGGTGAGCCTGGCCGGGCTGGTGGCTGTGGTGATGGCCGGGCTGAACGAGCGCCGCCGCGAACTGGCCGTGCTGCGCGCCGTGGGCGCGGGGCCGCGCCAGGTGCTGCTGCTGTTGGCTGGCGAAGGGTTGATCGTCACGCTGGCCGGCGCGCTGCTCGGTGCGCTGGCCACCGCGCTGTTCATCGTGCTGGCCGCGCCTTGGGTGCAGATGCACTACGGCGTGAACCTGAAACTTTCCGCTCCGAGCGACAACCAATGGCTGCTGTTCGCGGCCGTGGTGCTCGCCGGCGGCGTGGCCAGCCTGATTCCGGGCTGGCGCGCTTATCGAATGTCTCTGGCCGATGGCCTGTCCCCGAGGGTGTGAACATGAATACCAGTTCTTTCGTGAAGCGCGTGGCCTCGCTGATCGTGGCCGCCGGCCTGTGCGCGCTCGGCGCCACGGCCGAGGCGCAGGTGGCACGCGCAGGCAACGCGGCCGCCACCTCGGCCAGCGCTCCGCTGGGCGCCTCGGGCGCGGTCAAGCCCCTGGCCGCAGGCAGCTACCGCGAGATCACGTGGGAAGAACTGGTGCCCAAGGACTGGGACCCGATGAAGCAGTTCAAGCAGTCCAACTTCAGCGTCATGAACGACGGCGATCCGCGCGCCACCGAGATGCTCAAGCGCATGCGCGAGGCCTGGGACAACGCGCCCACCAACAACGAAATGGACGGCGTGGCCGTGCGCATCCCCGGCTACCTGGTGCCGCTCGACGAATCCAAGGCCGGGCTGAAGGAGTTCCTGCTGGTGCCGTACTTTGGCGCGTGCATCCACACACCGCCGCCGCCGGCCAACCAGATCATCCTGGTGCAACCGCAAAAGCCGACCAAGGGCTTTCGCTCGATGGACACGGTGTGGGTCAGCGGCACCTTGAAGGCGCTGCACAGCGACAGCTACATGGGTGCGAGCGGCTACCGGCTGGAGTCGGCGCTGGTCGAGGCCTACGTCGGCAAGAAGTGAGCGCCCGCTCGCGGCTCAGCGCAGGCCGTCCCACAGCAGCTTGACGCCGGTGAGCAGCATGCCGGCGTGCACCAGCCGGTAGAACAGTTCGGGTTTGGTGCGCGGCAGCAGTCGCACGCCCACCCACACGCCCAACGGAGCGAGCGGCAGCAGCACCGCGGCGGTGGCCATGTTGCGCCAGTCGATCAGACCGAGCCACGCATACGGCCCCCACTTCGACAAATTGACCACCGCAAAGAAGGTCGCCGAGGTGGCGGCAAAGGCGATCGGCGTCAGGCGCTGCGGCAGCAGGTAGGCGTTGACCGGCGGCCCGCCGGCGTGGGACACGAAGCTGGTGAAGCCGCCCGCCATGCCCATCAGCGGACCCAGCCAGCGCGGCGGCAGCGGCGCATGGCGCTGCGGCGGAAACAGCAGTTGCTGCGCCAGGAACAGCAGCGTGAGGCCGCCCACGATGGCCGCCACCGTGCGTGTGTCGAGCAGGCTGAACGACAGCGTGCCGATGGCGGTGCCCGCCAGACCGGCCGGCAGCAGCACGCGCACCAGCGCCGGGTCGCGCTGCGCATACAGCGCGCGGATGCCCACGCCGTCCATCACCAGCATCAGCGGCAGCATGATCGCCGCGGCCTGCGGCACCGGCACCGCGAGTGCGAGCACCGGCACGGCCAGCGGGCCGAAGCCCGAGGCCAGCCCGCTCTTGGCCAACCCCATCATGAAGATGGCCGGCACCGCCGCCACGTAGAACCACGGATCGGTGATCAGCGGCCAGGCCGCCAGCGCGGCGCTCAAGTCCATGCGGCGTGGCGACCGGCCGGATCGGAAGGGGGGCGGAAGACGGTGTTCATGAGGGGCAAAATGCGCGGCTGAAGCCACAGGCTTGGATCATTGCCCAATGTTCACTCCCTCCCAGACAGACGTGCGCGAATTCTTTTGCGCCACCCACGCCAAGACGCTGGCCGGCACCCCGGTGACGCCGCTCGAGGCGGTGGCCGCCGAGTGGATCGCAGAGCACCCCGAGTACCACGCCGACCTGGCTGATGTGGAAGCCGCGCGCACGGCCGTCTACGAGGTCGGCGGCGGACGCACCAACCCGTTCTTGCACCTGTCGATGCACCTGTCGATCAGCGAGCAGGTGTCGATCGACCAGCCGCGTGGCATCCGTCAGGCGGTCGAGCTGCTGGCCGCGCGGCGCGGTGCGCTGCACACGGCGCACCACGAGGTGATGGAGTGTCTGGGCGAAATGGTGTGGGCCTCGCAACGCAGCGGCCTGCCGCCCGACGGCGATCGCTACATCGCCGCCGTGCGACGGCGCGCCACGCGCGGCTGAGTGCCCGGCGCGGCCCGCGGTCGCGCCATACCCCGCTGCTAGACTCGTTCGAGCCTTGATGGCGCCGCCCGCTTGCTGCGGTGTGCCGCCTCCCGCCATCCCCTGTTCTCACCCCACCAGACCGATGATGAATCACGTGTCGATCGAGCCTCGTTGTGTGTGTCGCCTGGCCGGCGCGCTTGTCCTGATCAGTGCGCTGGGTGGTTGTGGCAAGGCGCCCGCGCCGGCCGCCGCCGCAGCCGCGCCCGAGGTGGTGGTGCAAACGCTCGCCGAGCGCAGCACCGAACTGCCGCTGGAGATCGTGGCCGAGATCAAGGCGTTTCGCGAAGTCGAGATCCGCCCGCGCGCTTCGGGTCTGATCCTGCAGCAGTACTTTCAACCCGGACAGCGCGTGAAGGCCGGCCAGCCACTGATGCTGATCGACACGCGTGCCTACGACGAAGCGGTGGTCGATGCGCAAGCCGCGCTGGCCGAATCCGAAGCCAATCTGGCGCGCGCGCGGCAGGATGTGTCGCGCTACGCGCCGCTGCTGGTCGACAACGCCATCCCCCGCCAGACCTATGACCAG
Source organism: Burkholderiales bacterium (assembly GCA_947452135.1). Classification (GTDB taxonomy): domain Bacteria; phylum Pseudomonadota; class Gammaproteobacteria; order Burkholderiales; family Burkholderiaceae_C; genus PBB1. The sequence goes on along the minus strand of CANGBT010000168.1, from coordinate 830 downwards.
GCCGTGGCCCAGGAAAAGGCCACCGGCGCCGTCGTGCAGGCGCGCCGCTCGGGGCTCGAACGGGCGCAGCGCGATCGCTCGTACACCCAGGTGGTCTCGCCCATCGCCGGGCAGATCGGCTTGCAGCGCATCGAGGTCGGCGCGCTCGCCACGGCCGGCCAGACGGTGATCGCCACCGTGTCCAGCCTCGACCCGATGGTCGCGTATTTCAACGTGCCCGAGACCGCCTACCTCGCGCACGTCAAGCAACTGCAAGCGGCCGGCCGTACGCCCGACAAGGCGGCAGCCGATGCGGCACCGATCGAGCTGATCCTGGCCGACGGCAGCCACTACCCGCAGCCCGGGCGCTTCGATTTCGCCGATCGCGCGCTCGATTCGGCCACCGGCACGCTCACGCTGCGCGCGGTGTTTCCCAACCCGAACGACGTACTGCGCCCGGGCATGAACGTGCGCGTGCGCGTGGTGTCCCGCGTCGAGCCGCACGCCATCCTGGTGCCGCAAAAGGCGATCACCGAGTTGCTCGGCAAGCAGTTCGCCACCGTGGTGGGCGCCGACAACAAGGCCTCGCAAAGGGCGGTGCGCACCGGCGCACGGCTGGGCGACCAGTGGCTGGTCGAAGACGGCCTGAAGGCCGGCGAAGTGATCGTGGTCGACGGGCTGCAAAAAGCGCGTCCGGGCACCACCGTCAAGCCGGTGCCTGCCGCGGCGAGTGCCGCCGTGGCGGCGTCGTCGGCGTCGCAGCCGTAAGGGGCGCGGTATGGCGAAGTTCTTCATCGGGCGGCCGGTGGCCGCCATCGTGCTGGCGCTGCTGATGACCATCGCGGGGTTGA
>CANGBT010000167.1 GCA_947452135.1 Burkholderiales bacterium | reverse complement strand
CGTGTGGATTCGCATGAGCATGAACGAGTCGCCTGCCTTCAAGAAGATGAAGGAAGAGGGCAAGACCTCGAAGGCGCCCCTGACCGAGACGTTCGGTCAGTGGAAGAACCTGAAGATCGTGATCCTGGCGCTGGTGGGTCTTACCGCCGGCCAGGCCGTGGTCTGGTACACGGGTCAGTTCTACGCACTGTTCTTCCTGACCCAGGCGCTCAAGGTCGACGGCCCCACCGCCAACATCCTGGTGGCGATCTCGCTGCTGATCGGCACACCGTTCTTCCTGTTGTTCGGCACGCTGTCTGACAAGATCGGTCGCAAGCCCATCATCATGGCCGGCTGCCTGATCGCTGCGCTGACCTATTTCCCGCTGTTCAATGCACTCACCTCGGCGGCCAACCCCGACCTGGCGAAGGCGCAAAAGGACGTGCCGGTCACGGTGGTGGTCGATCCGGCACAGTGCTCGTTCCAGGGCAGCCCGATCGCTCGTGAAGTCAACTTCCGCACGTCTTGCGACATCGCCAAGCGCACGCTGGCTCAAGCCGCGGTGAACTACACGATCGTGGAAGCGCCGGCCGGCACCGTGGCGAGCATCAAGCTCGGCGGCACCGAAATCGCCGCACTCAACGCGACGCTGACGCCTGACGGCAACTCGTTCGATGCCGAAAGCAAGGCCAGCATTGCGGCCTTCAAGAAGGCCGTCGCCGAAGCCACCAAGGCTGCCGGCTACCCGCCGAAGGCTGATCCCGAGAAGATCAACAAGCCGCTGGTGGTGGGCATCCTGACGCTGCTGGTGATCTACGTGACCATGGTCTATGGCCCGATCGCCGCGATGCTGGTCGAGATGTTCCCGACCCGTATCCGCTACACCTCGATGAGCCTGCCGTATCACATCGGCAACGGCTGGTTCGGTGGCCTGTTGCCGACCATCGCCTTCGGCATGGTGGCGCAGTCGGGCAACATCTATAACGGCCTGTGGTACCCGATCATCATCGCCAGCATCACCTTCGTGATCGGCATGCTGTTCGTGCCAGAGACCAAGGACCGCGACATCTACGCAGAAGACTGATCCCGGTCGTCATTGCTGAAAAGCCGGTGGATCGCAAGATCCGCCGGCTTTTTTCATGGGTGCTCGCGTCGGGCGCTCAGGCCTTGAACAGCGCCCGGTGCTGTTCGCGCAGCAGTGCTTTTTGCACCTTGCCCATCGCGTTGCGCGGCAGCTGATCGACCACCATCACCTGCTTGGGCACCTTGAAGCCGGCGATGCGCTGCTTGAGCGCGGCAACGCACGCAGCCCCGTCCACGCTGGCGCCCGAGCGGGCCACCAGCACGGCCACCACCGCCTCGCCAAAGTCGGGGTGCGGCACGCCGATCACCGCGCTTTCGTCGACGCCGGGCAGCTCGTTCAGGTAGCCCTCGACTTCAGCCGGATAGACGTTGTACCCGCCGGTGATGATCAGGTCCTTGCTGCGCCCCACCAGCGTGAGCCGCCCGAAGGCGTCGAGCTGGCCGACGTCGCCGGTCTTGAACCAACCGTCGGCGGTGAACTCCTCGGCGGTCTTCTCAGGCATGCGCCAGTAGCCCTGGAAGATGCTCGGGCCGCGCACTTCGATCGCCCCGATCTCGCCGGCCTGACAGGCCGTGCCGTCGGCGCTGCGGGTGCGCACGCTCACGCCCGGCAACGCAAAACCCACCGTGCCGGCGATGCGCTTGAGCTGCGGCGCAGTCGTCGATTCGGCGTACGGGTTGGAGGTGAGCATCACGGTTTCGCTCATGCCGTAGCGCTCGAGGATGGTGTGGCCGGTGCGCTCGCTGAACTGGCGGAAGGTCTCGGCCAGCAACGGCGCCGAGCCGCTGATGAACAGGCGCATCGTGCGGCACACCTCGGCGTTGAACGCGGGCTCGGCGAGCAGCCGCACGCACAGCGTGGGCACGCCCATGAAGACCGTGGCCTCGGACATCCGCGCGATCACGGCGCGCGGATCGAACTTCGAGAACCAGATCATCTTGCTGCCGTTGAGCAGCGCACCGTGCACCGCCACGAACAGACCATGCACGTGGAACAGCGGTAGCGCGTGGATCAGCACATCGCCGCCTTCGGCTGCTGAGCGCCAGCCCCACAGCATTTGCAGCACCCGCGCGTTGTTGAGCAGGTTGCCGTGGCTGAGCATCGCCCCTTTGCTGCGCCCCGTGGTGCCGCTGGTGTAGATGATGGTGGCCAGGTCGCTGGCGGCGCGCTCGGCGGGCTGCTGCTGATCGCTGTGGTGCGCCGCACGTTGCAGCAAGCTGCCGGTGCGGTCGTCGTCAAGCGTGAACACATGACGCGTGCCGGCGCGAAAAGCGATCTTCGACACCCAGCCGAAATGCTTCGAGGCACACACCACCACGCCCGGCTCGGCGTCGTCGATGAAGTACTCGAGCTCGCTGGCCTGATAGGCGTTGTTCAGCGGCACATAGACCAGCCCGGCGCGCAGCACGGCCAGATAGAGCATCAGCGCCTCGACCGATTTTTCGGTTTGCACCAGCACGCGCGAACCCTCGGGCAGCTCGAGCGAGCCCAGCAGGTTGGCGAGCATCGCGGTGCCGCGGTCGAGGTCTTGCCACGTGTAGCTCAGCAGCGTGCCGTCGGCGGTTTCGACGGCCGTTTGGCTCAGGTCTTCGGGGTAGGCGGCGCGCAGTGCGAGGTAGAGGTTCTCGTTCATGGTCGGATCACAGGGACGGTGAGCGAAAGCGCGGCGCGCGCTTGTCGATGAAGGCCGTCACGCCTTCGCGGTGTTCGCAGCTGTCGGCGTAGGCGAAGTGCGCCTCGCGTTCGGCCGGTGTCAGATCACCCGCGGCCAGCTGGCGCAAGGTGCGTTTGTTGAGTCGGGCGGCCTGCGGCGACAAGGTGCCGGCGATGCGCTCGCAGCGCGCCCACACCTGCGCGGCCACCGCGTCGTCGGCCACCACCTCGTGGACCAGGCCGCAGCGCCAGGCCGCAGCGGCGTCGTACAGCCGCGCTTCGAGCAGCATCTCGCGCAGCGTCGTCTCGCCGAACACGCGCCGCAGCAGCGCCACCTCGGAGTGCGCCATCGGAAAGCCCAGCTTGGCGATCGGCGCGCCGAAGCGGCTGCCCTCGCCGCAGATGCGCACGTCGCAGCACGCGGCGATCTCCAGCCCGCCGCCCATGCAGGTGCCGTCGATCTGCGCATACAGCGGCACATCGCACTCCAGCATCGCGTGGAGCGCGGGCGCCACGACGTCTTCGTGGAAGTGCTGCAACCGAGCCGGGTCAAACCGGAAGCCGGCGAACTCGGCGATGTCGCCGCCAGCCGCAAAGTGCCCGTCCGCGCCGCAGATCACCACGACCGCCGGGGCCTGGTCGGCGGGCATGGCCTGCAAATCGGTGAAGACCCGGCGCAGCTCATGCCACATCGCGATGTCGATCGCGTTGAGCTTGCCGGCGTTGCGCAGCGTCACGCGGGTGACGCGCTGTGAGAGAGAAACTTCAACGGAGCCGGGCATCGAGAGATCCTTCGGGCAGGGCCTGAGCCACTGCGGACAAGGCGCGATTTTGGCTGATGGATCAGCGGTTCTGTGGCTGCGTATCGTCAGTCCCTTGGGTTCCTAGAATCCGCGGCAAGCCGCTACGCAGTCCACGATGAAACACACCCCCACGCTTCCCGATGGCTACTCGATCGGACCCATGCGCGCTGCAGAGGTGCCCCTGCTCGACGAGCTCGCCGCTGCCGAGGGTTGGAACCCGGGGCTGGCCGATATCGGCATCGCATGGGACATCGACCCTGACGCTTTCATCGCCTTGCGACGGGGCGATGAACTGGTGGGCGGCGGCACCATCTTTTCCTACTCGGGTGCCTTCGGATACATGGGCCTGTTCATCGTGCGCCCCGAGTACCGCGGCGCCGGTCTGGGCACCGTGCTGTGGCATCACCGGCTCGATCGCTTGCGTCAGCGCCTGAACCCTGACGCGGCCATCGGCATGGACGGCGTGTTTGCGATGGTGCCGTTCTACGAGCGGGGAGGCTTCAAGCTGGCGTGGCGCGACCTGCGCTTCGAGGGGCCGGCGCAAGGGGTTCGCGACCCGGCTGTGCTGACGCTCGCCCAGATCGACTTCGAGGAACTCGACCGCTACGACCAGCGCCATGTGCCGACTCCGCGCACGCGCTTTCTCGAGCGCTGGGTCACTCAGCCCGGCGCTGGCGTCGCGGCGCTGCGCGAGCGCGGGGCGCTGGTGGGCTACGGCGTGGTTCGGCCCTGCCGCGTGGGCCACAAGATCGGCCCGGTGTTTGCCGACCGGCCCGATCTGGCCGAGACCCTGGTGCGCAGCCTGATGGCCATGGTGGAGGGCCAGCGGGTGCAACTCGACGTGCCGCAGGCCAATGCGGCGGCGGTCGACATGGCGCTGCGGCTCGGGCTCGTCGAGGCGTTCGGTTGCGCCCGTCTTTTCCACGGGCCCCAGCCGCAGCTGCCGGTGGACGCGATCTTTGGCGTCACCTCGTTCGAGTTCGGCTGAAGCCCAAGCCCTTGCCGGGCTGAGGACGCTGGGTCGTCACCTTCGTCCCTAGAATGACCCGTTCCCCTCGCCGCACACTTCCCAGAGCCACCGATGTCCCACGGCCTGATCCGCATCCGCGGCGCGCGGCAGCACAACCTCAAGAACCTCGACCTCGACATCCGCACCGGCGAGATGACGGTGGTGACGGGCCCCAGCGGCTCGGGCAAGTCGAGTCTGGTGTTCGACACGCTGTACGCCGAGGGTCAGCGCCGCTACGTCGAGACCTTCAGCGCCTATGCGCGGCAGTTCCTCGACCGCATGGATCGCCCGGCGGTCGATCGGGTCGACGGCGTGCCCCCGGCCATTGCCATCGACCAGACCAACCCGGTGCGCACCAGCCGCAGCACGGTCGGCACGATGACCGAGCTGAACGACCACCTCAAGCTGCTGTTCGCCCGCGCCGCCGACCTGTTCGATGCGACCACCGCGCAGCGCGTGCGCCACGACACGCCCGAGACGATCTACGCCGAGCTGCTTGATCGCAGCCGCCAGGCCGACCCTCGGCTGGTGCTGACCTTCCCGGTCGAGCTGCCCGCAGTGAGCACCGCTGACGAGGTCGCGCAGTGGTTGTCGGCCAGCGGCTTCACGCGGGTGCAGGCCGAGCGCGAGGTGGCCAGCCCCAGCGGGCCGCGCAAGGTGCTCGATGTGGTGGCCGATCGCTTTCGCATCCAGGGCATCGAGAAGGTGCGCGCCATCGAGGCCATCGAGACCGCGCTCAAGCG
>CANGBT010000166.1 GCA_947452135.1 Burkholderiales bacterium | reverse complement strand
GCCATCTTGCAAGGCGGCGAAAGCGTGTGCGCGGCGGCCGGCATCCCGATCGCCGGCGGCCACACCATCGACTCGGTCGAACCCATCTACGGCCTGGTGGTGCTCGGGCTGGTGCACCCGAGCCGCGTCAAACGCAACGCCGATGCGCGCGCCGGCGACAAGCTGGTGCTGGGCAAGCCGCTGGGCGTGGGCGTGCTTTCGGCCGCGCTCAAGAAGAACGCGCTGGGCCCCGAGGGCTACGCGCAGATGATCGCGAGCACCACGAAGCTCAACACCCCGGGCATCGCACTGGCCCAACTCGACGGCGTGCACGCGCTGACCGACGTCACCGGCTTTGGCCTCGGCGGCCACGCGCTCGAACTGGCGCGCGGCGCAGGGCTGCGCGCCCACATCGACTGGGCCCAGGTGCCGCTGCTGGCCGGCGTGCGCGAGCTGGCGTCACAGGGCATGGTCACCGGTGCGTCGGCCCGCAACGCCGCGGCCAACGCCGCGCAAATCACCCTGCCCGCAGGCTTTGCCGACATCGACACCGCCTTGCTGCACGACCCGCAAACCAGCGGCGGTCTGCTGGTGTCGTGCAGCGCCGACGCGGTGGATGCCGTGCTGGCCATATTCGAGAGCCAAGGCTTCGATCAGGCCGCAATGATCGGCGAGGTCAGCGAAGGACCGGTGGGGTTGGTGGTGCGCTGAGGGTTCAGTGCAGCTGAGTCATCGGCGCTGGCGACTCAACCCTCGCCCAGCAGAAAGTTCGGCCTCGCCGCCACCGACACGCTGTCGGATCCGCTCTCGTCCTTCAAGCCCACGCCGGTGAGCTGCCGGCTGCGGGCCTGGCCGAGCAGGTCGACGAGCCGCTCGGCGGCGGCGCGGTAGCTCAGGCCTTCGGGGCGCACGTTGGAGATGCAGTTGCGCTCGGCGTCGTTGCGCCCGGGGCGCGGCTCCCAGGTGAAGTAGATGCCCAGGCTGTCGGGCGAGCTCAGGCCCGGGCGCTCGCCGATCAGCACGACGACGATGCGGCTGTCGAGCCGCTCACCGGTGTCGTCGCCCACCGCCACGCGGCCCTGCTCGACCACGGCCACCGGGGCGATGGTCCAGCGCGGCTCGGCGGGTGTCGCATCGCCATCGGCCGGCGGATTGAGCCGCGCCAGCACCTCGGCCAGCAGCGGCGCGCCGTGGCGCTGCACCGCCAGCGCCGACAGCCCGTCGACCACCGCAAAGGCGATGTCGTGCGAGCGCACGCCGCGGGCATGGCGTTCGGCGCGCAGGGTGTCGAGTTGCTGGCGCGACGCGGTACCGAGCCGGCGGCCCAGGTCGGGCCGCTGCAAGTAGATCGTGCGCGTGGCGGCCGCGCTGTGCAGCGCCAGCGGGGTCAGGCCCAGCACCTCGATCTCGGCGCACAGGGCTTCGACTTCGAGCGGGCGATGCACCGCATCACGCGCTTGGGCATGGGCCTGCTGAAACTCCAACTGCGCGCCGGTGGGCAAACTCACGCCGGTGCGTCCGAGGCCGATGCGCGCCGGCGTGAACTGACGCAGCGCCTGCAACGGGTTCACGGCGACCGACGAGCCGCTCAGGCCGACCAGCGAACGCTCGAAGGCCGGAGGCAAGCCGCTCGCGTGGTCGATCAACCGGGCGGCCTCGCCGGGCTGGAACACGCCCATGCGCTCGAGCCAGCCCTCGAACTCGGGGGCCGCTCGCAGCCCGAGCACGCGGCGCGCGTACAGGGCGTCGTGGAACGAGGTGGTCTGGTAATTCAGCATCACGTCGTCGGAGCCGGGCACGCCCATGATGAAACTGCAGCCGGCCACACCCAGCACGGTGAGCAGCACGTCCATGTCGTTCTGGTCGGCTTCGGCGTGGTTGGTGTAGCAAATGTCGCAGCCCATCGGCAGCCCGAGCAGCTTGCCGCAGAAGTGGTCTTCGAGGCCGGCGCGGATGATCTGCTTGCCGTCGTACAGGTACTCGGGACCGATGAAACCGACCACGGTGTTGACCAGCAGCGGCTTGAAGTGGCGCGCCACCGCGTAGGCGCGCGCTTCGATCGTCTGTTGATCGCAGCCATGGTGGGCGTTGGCCGACAGCGCGCTGCCCTGGCCGGTCTCGAAGTACATGACGTTGTCGCCGATCTGCCCGTCGAAATCGGCCCCGCGCCGCAGCGACAACGCGGCCGCGCGCGCCTCGGCCAGCACGGCCAGGTCGATGCCAAAGCTGCGCTGGGCGGCTTGCGTGCCAGCAATCGACTGAAACACCAGATCGACCGGCGCACCGCGCTCGATCGCCGCCAGCGTGTTGGTCACATGGGTCAGCACGCACGACTGTGTGGGGATGCCGTAGCGCTGGATCACCGCGTCGAGCATGTGCAGCAATCGCATGACCTGCGGCACGTTGTCGCTGACCGGGTTGATGCCGATCACCGCGTCGCCGCTGCCCAGCAGCAAGCCGTCGAGCAAGCTCGCCGCGATGCCGGCGCTGTCGTCGGTCGGGTGGTTGGGTTGCAGCCGCGTCGACAGCCGACCCGCCAAGCCGATGGTGCTGCGCAATCGAGTGGTCACCCGCACTTTGCGCGAGACCGCAATCAGGTCCTGGTTGCGCATGATCTTGGACACCGCCGCGGCCATCTCGGGCGTGAGCCCGGGCGCCAGCGCGGCCAGCGCTGCGCCGTCGGCCGCATCGCTCAGCAACCACTCGCGCAAGCCGCCCACGGTGAGGTGGGCCACCGGCGCGAAGGCCAGAGCGTCGTGCGTGTCGATGATCAGCCGCGTGATCTCGTCGGCCTCGTAGGGCACCACCGACTCGCTCAGGAACTGGCGCAGCGGCACGTCAGCCAGCGCGCGCTGCGCGGCGGCTCGCTCGGCGGCCGAGGCCGCTGCCACGCCGGCCAGCTGATCGCCCGAACGCTCCGGCGTGGCGCGCGCCAGCAGCGTCTTCAGGTCATCGAAGACAAAGCTCGTGGTGCCGATGGAATGGCTGTAAGCGGGCATGCGGCGGTGCCTTGACGACGACGGTTCCTTCAGGCGCGCGGGCCTGCGAGGGCGGCGGCGCGGCGACCGGAGGTGGTGCGAAAGTAGGCGTAGCCGATGACCATCAGCGCGACGAACAACCCGGCCATCAGCGCGTTGAAGTAGATCATGGTCAGCAGACAGACCACGGCGGCGCCCAACGCAAAGGCGGGGAACAGCGGGAACACCGGCGCGCTGAACGGACGCTCGAGATGCGGCTCGCTGCGGCGCAGCTTGAACAGGCTGGCCATGCTGATGATGTACAGCACGATCGCACCGAACACCGACATGGTCACGATGTTGGCGGTCAGCGGCTGCCCGCCGATTTGAACCAGCTGGTCACTGAAGATCGCCGCGATGCCCACGACGCCACCGGCCAGGATCGCCACGTGGGGCGTGCCTCGCTTCGGGTGGATCCGGCCCAGCACCTGCGGCAGGTAGCCGGCTCGCGACAACGCGAAGATCTGGCGCGAGTAGCCGATGATGATTCCGTGGAACGACGCCACCAGCCCGAACAGGCCCAGCCACACCAGCATGTGCAGCCAGCCGCTGCTGTGGCCGACGACGTTCTTCATCGCCTGCGGCAGCGGATCGTTGATGTCGGACAGCTGAGTCCAGTCACCCGAGCCACCAGCGAACACCATCACGCCCATGGCCAGCACGACCAGCGTCACGATCCCCCCGATGTAGGCGATGGGAATCGAGCGGTGCGGGTTGCGGGCCTCCTCGGCGGCCATCGCGACGCCTTCGATCGCGAGAAAGAACCAGATGGCAAACGGAATCGCCGCGACGATTCCAGAGATCGCACCGACGCTGAAGGTGTCAGACCCCGCCCAGCCGCCCTTCACAAACTGGGCCGCCGAGAAGCCCGGGGCGACCACGCCCATGAACACCAGCAGCTCGAAGATGGCGATCAGCGCAACGGCCAGCTCGAAACTGGCCGCGATGTGCATGCCCGCGATGTTGAGCGCCATGAACACGGCGTAGGCGCCCACCGCGACCCACTTCGGATCGAGCGCCGGAAACTGCACGTTCACGTACGCGCCGATGGCCAGCGCAATGGCGGGCGGTGCGAACACGAACTCGACCAGCGTCGCGAACCCGGCGATGTAGCCGCCGGTGGGTCCGAAGGCCCGTCGGCTGTACTCGAACGGCCCGCCGGCATGCGGGATGGCCGTGGTCAGTTCGGTGAAGCTGAAGACGAAGGTCGTGTACATCAAGGCGATGAACACCGAGGTCACCAAAAAGCCCAGCGTGCCCGCACAAGCCCAGCCGTAGCTCCAGCCAAAGTACTCGCCCGAAATCACCAGACCCACGGCGATGCCCCACAGCTGGAAGCTGCCCAGGGTCTTGCCCAGCGTGTGCGAGGTCGGTTTGCTCATGGTGTCGATTCCTGGGGGTTCGTCACGGCCATGAGCCGCTTTGCGATCAGGCGATCGCGCAAGCGCGGCAGGTCAGGCCGGCGCGGGGCACGCGCCAAAGCGCGCGAGGATCGACTTCTCTATGCCTGAGGCATCAAGCCCCAGCTGGCTCATCAGCACCGCCGGGTCGCCGTGCTCGACGAACTCATCGGGCAGACCCAGGTGCAGCACGGGAATCGCCAGCCCGGCGTGCTGCAGCGCCTCGGCCACCGCCGAGCCCGCGCCACCCATCAGGCAACCGTCTTCCACGGTGACCAGCGCGTCGTGGCTGCGGCCCAGCTCGGCCACCAGCTCGGCGTCGAGCGGCTTGGCAAAGCGCATGTTGGCCACGCTCATGTCGAGCCGCTCGGCCGCGGCCAGCGCCGGGTAGAGCAAGGTACCAAACGCCAGGATCGCGATGCGCTGACCCTGCAGGCCGCCCGAACCGGCTGTCGGGCCCGCCTTGCGGCGCACCTCGCCCTTGCCCAGCGGGATGGCGGTCATCTGCGGCTCGATCGCCACGCCCACGCCCTTGCCGCGCGGGTAGCGCACGGCGGTCGGGTGGTCTTGCACGAAGGCGGTGTAGAGCAACTGGCGGCACTCGTTCTCGTCGGCCGGCGTCATCACGCTCATGTTCGGGATGCAGCGCAAGAAGGCGATGTCGTAGTTGCCAGCGTGCGTGGCGCCGTCGGCACCGACCAGACCGGCGCGGTCGAGCGCGAACACCACCGGCAGGTTCTGGATGGCGACGTCGTGGATGAGCTGGTCGTAAGCGCGCTGCAAGAAGGTGGAATAGATCGCCACCACGGGCTTGAGGCCTTCGCAGGCCAGGCCGCCGGCGAAGGTCACCGAATGCTGCTCGGCGATGCCCACGTCGAAATAGCGGCTCGGGAAGCGCCGCTCGAACTC
>CANGBT010000165.1 GCA_947452135.1 Burkholderiales bacterium | reverse complement strand
GGGATGAACGCCAGCGCATCGGCGGTGTCGAGCAGCGGCGGCAGGTCCACGATGATGTAGCGGTCCTGGTAGCGCTCTTTCATCTCGCGAATCAGCTGCTGCGCCAGCTTGGTGGCGAGCAGCTCGGATGAGTTGACCACCGCTTGCTGGCCCGCGGGCAGCAGCACGAAGCGCGACACGCCGGGGTTGATCAGCAACTCGGCAATCGGCGTGCCGTGGGTGAGGTGGTCGCTCAGACCGGGCGCGCCGTCAAAGCCGAACATCGACTGCAGCCCGTGGCCCGACAGGTCGGCATCGACGAGCAGCACCGCCGAGTCGTAGTCGGCCGCGATGGTCAGCGCGAGATTCAGCGCGGTGAGCGACTTGCCTTCGATGCGCCGCGCGCTGGTCACAGCCAGCAGGTTGAACCCGTCTGCGCGCATGCGCTGCAGCACCTGGTTGCGCAGCATCTTGAACGCCTCGGTCAGCTCCGAGCGGTCGGTCTTGACCACGCCGTGCGTGCGCTGCAGCCGCAGCAACGCGTCCGCTCGCACCTGGGTGCTCGAGTACTGGATGTTCAGCGGCTCGGTGTCGGGCCTCGCGTCTTGAATCGTGCTCATGGGGCCGCTCAGTTGGAGATCCGACGCAACACGCCATACCAGGCCACGTCGATCGGCATGTAAAAAAGATGCAAGGCGATGACCACCAGCACGATGGCGAACAGCACGCCCATCACCACGATACGCCGCGTCCACGAGCGCCGGCGCACCAGCACCGGGCTGGGCAGCGAAGGCAGCACGGCGAGCACCGGCACTTGCATCACGCGCAACACGTCGCGTGCGCTGTGCACGGTCTGGTCGATCGCCTCGCGCAGGGCCGCCGCACCCACGCCACCCATCAGCGCAAACAGCAGCCCCACCAGCACGATCACCGGGCGGTTCGGTCGCACCGGCTTTTCCGGGTAAACGGGCGGCTCGATGAGCGTGAAGCGCTCGGCCTTGCGACCGCGCTCGAGCTGCTCGGCCACCTGCGCTTGCATCTGCTTTTCGCGCAGCTCGCGAAAGCGCCCGCGCGAGCTGTCGATGTCGCGCGCGAGTTCGAGGTATTCGCGCTCGACCTCCGGCGTCTGGCGCACGCGCGTGTCGAGCTGCTCGAGCTTGTCGCGCAGCGCCTGACGTTCGCTGCGCATCGACTGAATCTGCGCGTTGATGGTCTCGATCTGCGACTTCAGGTTGAGGTAGATCGGGTTGTCGGGCTTGCGTGCACGCCGGATGGCCTCGGCACTGCCCTCTGGGGCGCCGGCACCGGTGCGCAACGCTTTTTCAATGACTGACACGGCGCGCTTGAGCTGGACCACATCGGGGTGCTCATCGGAATACTTGCGGCGCAGCAGGTTGAGCTGCTCTTGCAACTGCAGCAGCTTTTGCTCGCGGTCAGTGGCGTCTTGTTCGAGACCGGTCTCGACCTTGAGCAGCGAGATCTCGCGGCGCAGCCGCTTCACGTCGGGGTGGTCGTCGCTGTAGGTGCCGCTCAGGCTGGTGAGCTGCAGCTGCAGCGTCTTGAGCCGGTCTTCAGGCTCGAGCGGCACGCCGCCATTGGCGCTCACGGGCGTGGACGGCTTGGTGTCGGCCAGCTGCGACTGCAGCGCGAGCTTGCGCTCATCGAGAAAGACGATCTCGCGCTCGAGCCGCTGGATGTCGGCGCTGGTGCGCTCGCTGCCCATCAGGTTCGAAATGTTCAGCTCGGGCAATCGACCCTGATTGCGCTCCTTGAAGGCCGAGAGCTTTTGCTCCTGGTCGGTGATGTGCTCGCTCACGCGGGACAGCTCCTCGTCGATGAACATCGTTGTCTCGGCGGCCTTTTGCTGCCGGTTCTTGACGTTCTCGTTGAGGTACAGCGTGGTCAGCTCGTTGGCGATCTTCTGCGCATTGGCGGCCACCTCGCTGTCGTACGACAGGCTGAACGCGATGGTCGACTTGACAGCCGAGCCGCTGCGCCGGTCGGTCACCTCGGCGCTGATGGGCGTGAGCTTGATGTCGCGGCGCATGCGGTCGAGGATTTCCTCGCTGGTCTCGCTTTGCCGCTTGGCGCCGTACAAGCCGTACTTGTCGACCAGCTCGAGCAGCGTGGCGCGCGTCATCACCTGCTGGCTGATGACCTGGATGCGCTCGTCGGCAAAGCTCGTCACCGTGGAGCGCACGAACTCCTGCGGAATCTCCTGTTCCTTGATCAGGATGGTGGCGGTGGAGCGATACACCGGCGGCAGCACCAGCGCGACCACCACGACCACCGCGAACAGCAAGCCGAACACCAGCGCGATCAGCCAGCGGCGGCGGCTCAGCACGCCCAAGTAGTCGCCCAGGGTCTTGCCCGAGTCGGCCACCGGATCAGCCGCGGCGTAGAGGTCTTGGGAGTTGGCGGACATGGGGTACGTCAATGCAATGGAAGGTTCGTCGCGTCAACGTGACGCGTCGAAGGTGGGGAAGGCGTAGCGCAGCGACACGCTCACGCTGCTGGATTGGGCCGAATTGCTGGGGCCCACGTTGTTGGCCTGCGTCAGCTGATAAGACAGACCCAGCGTGAGGTCATCGGCCAGCTGCCTCGACAGCGACATCGCGAACGACCGCTGGCGCGATTCGCCCACGTTGAGCGCACCGCCGCTGCCGGCGATCGGGCCCGACGTTCGCGACATGTTGTAGCTGAGCACGCCGCCCCAGGTCTCGGAAAAACTGTGGCTCGCACTCAGGTTGACCACATCGTTGCGCTGCACCGAACCCGAACCGCCCGGACGCTGGCTGCGGCTGGCCGAAAACGACAGCGCCGACACCTCGTCGAGCTGGTAGCTGTAAGACGCGCTGTACTGCAGCCCGGTGGCCGCACTGCTCACCGACTCGCGCACGACGATGAACGGCACCAGCCCCGCGCGGCACAACGCCGCATCCACTGGGCACACCAGCGCCAACGCTGTGGCATCGGTGCGGGTGCGATACGACCCGAGCGACACCGAGCTGCTCGAACGTTCGGACCACTGATGCGACACGCCCAGGCTCCACTGGTCGGTCGACGAGCGGTTGCCCAGCGACACCGGCCGGTACTCCGAGTGCGACAGCTGCAGGTTCAGCGCATCGATCTCGGTCAGCCGGTACGACAGCCCGCCGCCGAACGTGGTGTCGGTGTAGTCGCTCGCGTTCGACACGGCCTGCCCGTAGCGGGTCTCGTTGCGCGACACCTGCGCCGACGACGTCAGCCGCTCGGTGATCGAGTGCGACCACGAACCCGCCAGCGTGGTGGTGCGCCGCTGGCCCGGCGACAGCGCCACGTCGGCGGTTTGCACCACGTTGTTGAAGTCCTGCGAATACCCGGCGCTCACGTCGAAGTCGTCCGACTCGAGCGACAGCGTCTGCGACAGGTTGATCCGCCCGTCCACGCGGTCGTTGGTGCCGCGGCCGCTTTGCGAGACCTTGGTCGCGTTCAGGCCCAACCGGGTCGCCATGTTCTCCACCCGGCGCGTGGCACCGATGGCGGTCGACAGGGACAGGCTGTTCACGGTGCCAGGCGAATGTTTGACCAGGTTCACGTTGTCGTTGGTTTCCAAGCGGGACTCGACCGAGCTTTCAAGAGACCACAGATCAGCATGCGCCGGAGATGCCGCTGCCAGCCACACCGCCATGCCCGCCATCCACCGGCGCAGCGGTGCCGTCAAAGGGCTGCGGCGCGCCGCGAGGCGATGGGAACAACTCACGGCACCAGCAGCACGTCTCCGCTTTTCAGCGTGATGTTTTGCGACAGGTCGCCGCCCTTGCGAACACGCGAATACTGGAAGGGAATGGACACCGACTTGCCATCGATCTTGCGGATGATGCGAATGCCGTCCTCGGCAGCAAACGGCGTCATGCCGCCGGCGATGGTCAGCGCTTGCAGCACGTCGATGTTGCGACCCACGAGCAAGTCGCCGGGCTTGTTGACGCGGCCGATCACATAGATGTGATAGCTCGCCACACGCACCACGGCCACCGTCACCACCGGCTCGGGAATGAACTTCTCGAGCCGCTTGACCAGTTCATCGTGCACCTGCTCGGCCGTCTTGCCGGCCACGATGAAGTCACCCGCCAGCGGGAATGAAATGCCGCCGTCCGGGCGCACCAGCACCGAGGCCTTGAGCGTCTCGTCGCGCCACACGGCGATGTCGAGCGCGTCTTCGGGCCCGATCACATAGGCCGGATCGGTGACCGGCACGCGCTCGATGCTGTCGCCCCACTTGCTGGTCGCTGCGGCGGGCCCGGCACCCGCCGGCAAGGTGGCACCCGGCGAAATGATGAGCGCAGGCGTTTCGTTGAGGTACGGGATCTCGGGCAGGCTGGGCAGGTTCGGCAGGCTGGAACACGCCGCCACCGAGCACACGAGCGCGCCAACGGCCAGGCGACGCAGCCAGATCGGGGTGTTCAAGGAGCGTTGAAGGGGCATGGGGTCGGGTGTTACCGGGTGACGGGCTGGGGCGGCACAAACCGCTCGGCGTCGGCCTTGTCGCGGTAGTCCTGGATGAGGTTGAACATCTCGACATCACCCACGCCGAACACCGGCTCGCGCTGCTTGACCACGTCACTGACCGACTTGTTGCGGTAGCGCGTGAGCAGCTCGCTGTTGAGGTGGATCAGCTTGTCGTTGCGGGTGGTGCACTCGGACACCAGCGCGACCTGATCGTCGTGCCTGCGCTGAAGCTGCGCTTGCTGTTCGTCGCGCAGCTTGGTGTACTGCGCCAGCTCGCGCGCCTTTTGCGCCAGCGCTTCTTCGTGGCTGCGCTTGTCGTCGGCGAGCTGCTTTTCGAGCGTGGTCACCGCGGTGGTCAGCTCGGCGCGCTGCGCTTCCGAGGCCTTGAGCTTGGCGTTCACCTTGGCCATCGCAGCCTTGAGCTGCTCGCTTTGCTGGGTCTGCTCGCCGAGCTGCTGATCGACGGCCGCCTTGTCGGCTTCGACCTTCGATTTGGCGGCTTGCGCTTCTTGCACCTGCTGCTGCAGGTTCTGCAATTGCAACTGGGTGCGGCGTGCGGCCTTCTCGGCTGCCTTGTCGCCACCCTCGGCCGAGGCGAGACCTGCCGTCAACGCAAGGCCGAACGCGACCAGCACGAGCGCGCCGGCACGAGAGATGGAAGTGGATCGAGCGCGCATCAGAACTTGACGTTGAGGTCGAACTGGAAGACGTCGATCGACAGCGGTGCGCCCGAGATCGAATCGCCGCTCAGGTAGCGAAAGCCCGCCGAGGTGTTCTTGCCCAGGCCGTAGGTGCCGCCCAGGATGTAGCCCTTGGCGTCGGTGCCGCCGAGCCGGAAGTCGCTGTCGGTGAAGGC
>CANGBT010000164.1 GCA_947452135.1 Burkholderiales bacterium | reverse complement strand
GGCATGCGCTGCTGCAAGTAGCGATGCACCGCCACCGTGTAGAGCAGGTATTGCAGGTGGTAGCCGTTGCCGGTCATGGCGGCATGCAGGTGCGCCTGGCCGTACTGATCGGGGCCGTCGCCCAGGTGGTTGGATTTCCAGTCGAGCACGTAGAACCGCCCGTCGTGCTCGAACACCAGATCGATGAAGCCGCGCAGGTAGCCCTCGAGCGAGCCGAACTCGAGCGCGGGCACCGGGTAGCCGTGATCGCGCATGGCGGCGGCCAGATCGCTCGCGGACAGGTGGCCCGCGGGCAGGTTGAATTCAAGCTCGACCAGCCGGCGCCCAAGCGGCACCTGGGCCAGCGCGAAGCCGCCGGGCAGCGGCGTGTGCAGCACGTCGCCCAGCATGCGGCCGAGCATCGCCGGCAGCAGCGTGGCCGCGTCACCGTTGATCTGACCGGGGCGCAGGCTTTGCGGATGCAGCCGCAAGCCGGTGTCGATGGCGCCTTTCCAGGTCTGCGGCTGGGTGAAGTCGGCGCGCTCCAACACGGTGTGCATGCATTCGCCGGCCACCGGCCCGCGCGGAAAACGCAGGATGTCGTCGTCTGGCGCGTTGAACGGCGTGGCCGCCGGCAGGGGCGTGGTTTCGCCCGCGCGCAGGTCGTGGTCGACGGCCGCGCCTTCGTGCTGCGTGCCGTGGGCGAGGCTGCTGTAGCTGCCGATCCGCCAGGCGTTGGGGATGCGACCCGGCGCGGGTAGCGCGGCCAGCGTGTCGGGGGCAGGGCGCTGCGGCGCGAGCGGTGTGCCCGGCGCGGTGGGCAGCGGCGCCACAGCGATATCGGGCGCATGGTCGGCGGCCAGACCTGACCACGCGGCGGCGATGTCGGCCGATGAAGGCGTGGCTTTCAACCAGTCCTCGGGCGCCTGGCCCTGACCCGCCGCCAGCCAGTTGAGCAAGCTGTGGTTGGCCTCGGTGACCGAGGTGCCCTTGGAGGTGTTCTTCGTGTACGTGCCCACCACCAGATAGCAGCGGTGCACCGCGCGCGTGAGCGCCACGTAGATCAGGCGCAGGGTTTCGGCGGCGGTCTCGATGGTCAGCTTTTGCTGAATGGCGCCGCCGGTGTCGACCGACTTCTTGAAGTCGGGGCGGAAGTCGACCACGGGTTGGTCGTGGTCGTCGTGGTATTCCTTGCCGTCGAGGCCGCTGGGGAAACCCGCCGGCCGCCCGTCCCACAGCGCCGGGCAGAACACGATCGGGTACTCCAGCCCCTTGGCCTTGTGCACGGTGACGATCTGCACCAGATTGCGGTCGGATTCCAGCCGCAGCTGCGTGGCCTCGTCGCGCCGGCCTTGCGTGCGCTGGTTTTGCAGCCAGCGCAGCAGCGCTTCGGGCGAGGCGTGGCCATTCGGGCCCTGCGAGGCTTCGTGCAGGCATTCGCACAGGTGCAGCAGGTTGGTCATGCGCCGCTCGCCGTCGGCGCGCGCCAGCAGCCGTTCGCTCACCTTCTCATCGACCATCCAGCGCCGCAGCATCACGCCCACACCACGCTTGAGCCACAGCTCGCGGTGCTCGGTGCAGCGATTGATCAGCGCGAGCAGCTCCAGCTCGTTGCCCGAGATCACGTCGATGGCCGCGGCATCGCGCCCCAGCAGCTCGGTGGCCAGCGCCGCGCGCAGCAGCCGCTCGCGGGTGGGCTCGAGGATGGCGGCCAGCACGCGCGCGAGTTCTTCGGCGTCGTTGCTGGCAAACACGCTGGCTTGCGACAGCTCCACGCTGCCCACGCCCAACTTGGCCAGCGCGCGGCGCATCTCGCTGCCGTGGGCGTGGCTGCGCACCAGCGCCGCGATGTCACCGGCCGCCAACTCGCGGCCAGCCAGCGTGATGCGCCCTTGCTGCGCTTCGCCGATCAGACGGGCGATCTCGCCGGCGCAGGCGTCCATCGCGGCGCATCGGGCTTGCAGCTTGGAGAAGGGTGAGCCGGCATCGTCTTGCGGCAGCGACCACAGCTGCAGCGGCGCGCGCGACTCGGTGGCATCGACCAGCACCTGGCGCGGCTTGGCCCCGCAAGCCACCGGCTGGTAGGCCAGGCCCGCGCGCATGAAGGCGCGGTCGTTGCGCTCGAACAGCGCATTCAGGCCGCGCAGCAGCGGTGCGGTCGAGCGCTGGTTCTCGCTCAGCGTGTAGACCTGCGCAGCCCCCGCGCGCGCTTGCAGGTAGGTCGGCAGGTCGGCGTTGCGAAAGCTGTAGACCGCCTGCTTGGGGTCGCCCACCAGAAACAGCGGCGAGCTGCCGTCGCCATAGAGCGTGTTGAACACCGCGAACTGCAGCGGGTCGGTGTCTTGAAACTCGTCGATCAGCGCGGCCGGGAAACGCGCTTTCAGCGTGGCGGCCAGGTCTGGGCTGTCTTTGGAGGTCAGCCGCTCATGCAGGTTGTAGAGCATGTCGTCGAAGGCGATCACGCGACGCTCGCGCTTGAGCTGGCGCAGCGCGGCGGGCCCGTCGGTGAGCAGCGTGCGCAGCAGGCGCAGGCGGTTCAGCTCGAGTGCGGCGTCGGCAATGTCGCGCAGCTCGATGACCTGTTCGGCGAGCGCGAAGAAGGGGTGATGCGCTGCGAGAACGTGCTTACCCGTGGGCTTCAACCGGCGCGGGGTGAACAGGTTGAGCTTTTCGAGCTTGGGCGACGCGGCGAGTGGATCGGCGCTGGCCAGTGCCTGGTCCCAACTGGCCGCTGCCGTGGCAACCGCCTTTGGATCGAAGTAGCTCTTGTGCATGGACGGCCGCGCTGCGTCGATCCAGTTCAAGATCACCTCGCGCTCTTGCTGCCACAACGCCCGCGCCTGCGTGTGCGCCGCGCTCAACGCGGTGATGTCGACCGCCGCAGCGTTGTCCAGATCTGGCGGCCAAATCGCCTCGGACAACGGCTTGGCCAGCTGCCGCTTGAGCAGCTTGGCGAGCTTGTCCGGCGTGTCCTTGCGGCTGAGCAGGTGGGCGACCAAGCCGCTTGAGGTCGCATCGCCGGCCACATGCCGGCGCCAGAAGTCGTGCACGACTTCCATGACGAGTTCGCTGTCGTCTTGCATCGCCTCGAGCTTCATCGGCACGCCGGCGGTGAAAGGCGCATCGCCCAGCGCGCGCTGGCAAAAGCTGTGGATGGTGAAGATCGACGCCTCGTCGAAGGCTTGCAGCGCGGCATCGAGCCGCAGCTGCATGACCTTGTCGTCCAGCGCGTGAACTGCGCGCAAGTGGGTGAGCAGATCGCCCACGAAGGGATCGCCCGTCGCGGCCGCGGTGCCTGGCGCGCGCAGCTCGTTCAACGTTTGCACGATGCGGCCGCGGATGCGATCGCGCAGCTCGGCCGTGGCCGCCTTGGTGAAGGTGACTACCAGGATCTGTTGCACCTCGAGCTGGCGTTCGAGCAGCAGCCGCAGGTACAGCGCGCAGATGTTCCAGGTCTTGCCGGTGCCGGCCGAGGCCTCGATCAGGCGGATGCCACCGAGCGGGCAGGTGAAGACGTTCAGCGGATGGGGGGTCATGGCGCCACGCCCTCGGGTTGCAGGTGCGCGAGCACCGGGCCGAACACCAGCTCGGCCAGCTCCTTGAAGTCTTTGTCGAGCGGATCACCGAGCCCGCGCAGCGCCAGCCGATAGGCCGCGTCGGTTTCTTCGCCATGGCCGCTGTGGTGTGCGGCCTTCCATTTGCTGCGAGCCTTGGACAGGCTGTCCTTGTTTTCCTTGTAAGCCCAGGCCGCTTTCGGAAAGAAGCGCGCCGGCTCGATCAGGCCGTCTCGGTAGACCTTGAGCAGCGATCGCAACAGGCCCCGCGGATCGGCCGGTGAAACAAAGCGCAGCTCGTCGAATTGGGCGAGCCAGCGCGTGCACGGCTGCACGCCGGCGGGCGGATCGGCGCACAGCGTCAGGTGGTGCAGCCAGGCTTCGAGCACGTCGGCGGCGCGCCGCTCGTCGCAGCGCCAGCGCACCAGACCCGAGGGCCGCAGATCGGCAAAGCCGGCGCTCAAGCGCCAGGCCTCGCCATCGAGGGCGATGTCGATCACCGCGTGATGCGCCGGCACGCAGGGCTCGGCGGTGGCCTCGACCACCCGCGCCGCAAACGACGTCATCGATTCGAGCGTGCGGTCCAGCATCTGCGCGCCCAGCGCACCGCCGGGCAGCTCGGTGCCTGCCGCAGCCAGCTCGCGCAGTTCGGCCGCGCCGGTGCCTTGCAGCACGCGCGGCAGCAGCCGCTGGGCCAGCGCGGTGCTGGCCGACCACTCGGGCACGAAGGGCTCGTCGTCTTGCAGCTCGTCTTCGTCGCGCTGCAACGCGATGCCCAGGCGGTGCTTGAGCAGGTAGCGGCACGGGTTGCGGAAAAACTCGACCAGCTGCGCGATCGACACCTCGCGCCACTCGGGGCCGGGCGCGGCCAGCGGGGCGTCGAAGAACGGGCGTTGTGGGTCGGGCGAGGCGTCGTCGTCACTGTCGGTGCCGCCATCGCCTTCATCGTCTTCGCTCCCGACGCCGTCTTCGTCAGCGGTCGGTGTCACCACGCTTTGCGGCCATTCCAGCGGCGCTTGGGCGGCCTGACGCAGCGCCTCGGCGAGCTCGCGGTTGTGGCTGCGCAGCCGCACGTCAGCACCGTCGGTGAAGGCTTCGATGGAAAACGGTTGCAGCGGGTGCTCGAACACCAGCCGGCGCCGCGCCCGGGCCAGCGACTCGGACGACCCGGGGTCGTCGGCGATGGCGGGCACGGCGACTTCGAGCAACTCGGACACCAGCACCGATGGCGGCAGCGGTGAGTTGTCGCGCACGCTGCGCCCGGTGTGGCTGAGGTACACGCTGTGGCGCGCCGACAGCAGCAAGTCGAGGAACAGGTTGCGCTCGTCTTCGCGGCGCTGGCGGTCGCCGCGGCGCGGATCGATGGCCATCAGGTCGAATTCGCTGGCGCGGCTGGCGGTGGGAAAGGCGCCGTCGTTCAGGCCGATGGCGCACACCACATCGAACGGCACCGTGTGCAAGCTGGTCATCGACGAGAACGTGATGCCACCGCTGGGCACGCCGCCGCGCGCCGGGTCGTCGAGCAGTTGCTCGAGCGCCGCGCGCACCACGGCCAGCGGCACGCGCTGGACGATGCCACCGCGCCGCATGCTGTCGGCCAGCTCGCGCACCGCGTCTTGCAGCTCGCGCTGGTCGTCGAGCTCGTCGTCCTTCGCCTTCATGAACGTGCTGATGGCTTCGAGCAGCAGCGCCGACCAGGCGTCGGGTGTTTGCGCCATGGCCGCCGAGCGGTGCAGGTGCTGCAGCGCATCGGTGTAGCGCCAGAAGGCGCCCAGCGCGACGGCGCCCGAGCCCTCGGCGTCGCCGCACGGCAGCCAGCCATCGAACGGC
>CANGBT010000163.1 GCA_947452135.1 Burkholderiales bacterium | reverse complement strand
CTCGACAACCCCAGCGTCAGCATTGAACAAACGATGGTCGCAGCGCAAAAAGCCCAGATCGGCTTTCAGGCCACCTTGCAGGTGCGCAACAAGCTCGTCCAGGCGTACAGCGAAATCATGAACATGCAGATCTGATGTCTGCACTCGAAAAAGAACTCAGACCTTGCGATCGAGCTCCTTGCCAAGCAACGGGATCGATCCGTAGGGAGAAGGCTGTTTCGAGGCCATGTCGAGTTCGCGGGTTTGCCAGCTCAACCAGGGAAAACGCAGCGGTGCTTCGTTTTCGCTGGAGAACGAGGTAGAGCCCTGGGCTTGCTTGTCGAGTTCCGGCGGTGGGTTGGTCTTGTCAGGTGCCGCCAGAGACGACGACGTGGGTGAAACACGTTCGACGCTGTCGATGCGCTGGACGCTGCTGATGTTCATGGTTCGCTCCTTCGTAGGTGCGGGGGTTACTCGTCTTCAGGTCATCGGCACCCGTGCGTTGGACTTGAGACAAAAATTTCGCAATTGCGAAAAAGGCGGCTTCGACGGCGGCCGGCGCTCTGGCCGATCTCAGTCGAGCGCCATCAAGCGGCGCTTTTTCTGGGTCTGGTCGATGTAGCGCTGCAAAACGCGCAGGCTTTCATTGCTGGCTTTGTGGAATTCGCAGCCCAGCTTCATGCCGTGGCCCTCGACAGCCATCGACGACAGGTGGTGCAAGTGCAGCGGCACCACGATGTGGGTGTCGGCATCGAGATCGAGTTCAACCGAACCGAGCAACACGCCCGGCTCCAGCGTGGGCACGTCGTGCGGCAAGAGCAGCGCACAGCCACCAATGCTCACGTCGAGCACGCGCAGGCTGAGTTGCAGATCGGGAATGGCCGGGTGCCGAAATTTCGCCAGCGGCTCGCTGCGCAGCAGCGGGCGCACCCGGAAGCAGTCACGGCGCTGAAAGCGAAAGATCTCGGCGGGCATGCCGCAACTGATCGCGACGGTCTTGCCGTTGTGCACCAGCATCATGCCGCGCACATCGAACTTCACCTTGATGCTGTCGATGTAGCCCACCACGATCGCCTCGCTCGACTCGGCGAGCGCTTGCAATTGCGGCTCATTGGCATTGGCGCTGAAGGTCAGCGCCCCGCGCTGCGTGTCCATCGACCACAAGGTGCTCGACAGCGCTGCGCCCGAAGGCGTGCTCAGGTTGAGCACCACGCTTGAATCGACCAGACGCTTGAGCATCGTCGAGATCTCGACCGCCGAGGTGATGCGGTAGTCGTCGAGGCTGCCGTCATCGTCGGCTGATGCCGGCGACATCGAAGTCGTCTTCATGACCGCCCAGCGCTCAGTGCATCGTGGTCGTGCGACCGGCCAGCAAGTCATCCAGGCCTTCGAGCCACGGCTCGGCCAGCACGCGGACTTCAGCGTCGTTGACCAGGATGCGCTGCATGATGCGTGACTTCAGTTGCTTCTCGGTGCTGTCGAGCGAGCGGCTGGCCGCCGCATGCTTGAGCTGCGAGATCAGCAGTGCGCAAGCCCCTTCGAGCTTCACGACCGAATCCCAATTGCCGTTGCGGGCGGCTTCCAGCATGTCCTGGCTGGCTCGCTCGATGGCTTCGTAGTACTGAATGAGATTGGAGCTCATGGGGGTTGCGCCTTGCCGTGTGTTCGTGGAGGTCTTCATGCGTTGGCCACTTGGTAGGTTGGTGCGTTGGCCGCCTGTGGGGCGATTTGTGCCCAGGCGCTGCGAATCGGGTCCATCAGCGCGACGCATTCGTCAAGCGCTGATTCGTCGTTGCGCAGATTCGCGTGCATCAACCGCAAAGCCACGTAGGTGTAGAGCTGGTCAAGTTCGGCTGCCAGCGAACCGCCCGCGGCCATGTCCAGACCAGCGTGCAGGCCTTCGTCGATGATGGCCAGAGCGCGGCTGATGGCGCGTCCCTTGGCTTCGATCTGACGGCCGCGCAGTGCGCCGCGCGCCTGTGCCACCGACTCGGCGAATCCGTCGAACAGCATCTGGATCAGCTTGTGGGGGCTGGCCCCCGAAATGCCCGTGTGATTGCCGACTTGGCGGTAGGCGTTGGCGAGCATGGGGGCAGAGCGCGTGGCGGAGTAGGTGGCTGCAAACATGGTGTCCGACCTCAGTAGTAGTTGCTGTACTGAATATCGGCGGAGGGTGGCTCGACTTGAGTGATTGAGCTGCCAGATTCAGCCGTGTCGAACCGATGAATTGGCAGGCTTACGCCCCCGTCTTGTTCCACTGCGTGACCTGCTGCGTCACATAGCCCGACAGGCCTGTGAGCGAGGCCATCCGGGTGTCAAGTGCACCGTATTGCGCCTCGAGCATCTTCTGCGTTTGCGCCAGCCGCGCATCCATCGCCGCTTGGGACTTCTGGTTGCGCGAGAGCTTGTCTGCCAGCGCCGTGGAGCGCGAATTGATCGAGCCGCCGGTGGTGAGCATGCTGTAGGCGGTGTCGTAGAACTGTTTGCCGAAACCCTCGCCGCTGGTGCTGGTCGAGGTGTTGTCCACGAACAGCGCCTTCATCTGGCTGAGGTTCGACAGCGCGTTGGCGACCTTGGTCGAGTTGATGGTGAGACTGCCATCGCGTTGCAGCTCGAACCCGGCGTCAGACATCCGTGAGAAAGACGATGAGGCGGTCGAGGTCGCACCCAGCAGCGTGCGCATGCGCGTTTGCACGGCAACCACCGTGCTGTCGCCTTGCAGCGGCCCGGCCTTGTTGGTGGTCGAGTCGTACTTGGTGTCGGTGGCGATGAGGCTGTTGAGCGCGGTGTAAGCAGTGGCGAAACTCTCCAGCGTGGTCTTGATCGCGGCGGTGTCATTGCTCACGGTCACCGTCGCTGACGTGCCGGTGGCAGGGCTGGTGGTGGTTGTCGTTGTGGTGCTGCCCGACGTGTTGCTGCCCGACGTGTTACCGCCGTTGGCCAGGTTCTGAAGGTAGCTCCAGATTCCGCCCCAGTCGGACGGGTTCGGCGTGGTGCCACCCGTGCCGGTGCCGCTCGTGGTGGTGGTGGTCGTGGAGCCGCTCGACGCCGTGACGGCATTGGCGGTGATCGACACGCCGTCCATCACGTCGGCAAAGGTGTTGGTGCTGGACGTCAGGCTCACGCCGTCAACGGTGATCTTCGCGTCAGCCGCCGCCTTGGTCTGCGTGGCCCCCGTCACGCTGCGAGATGGGTCATAGCCCATCGTCGCCACGCCGCCGGAAGCACCGCTCGGGGTCACGCGAAACCCGTTGGCTGCACCTGAACTGGTCGAACGCATCACCAGGCGGGCGCCCGTCGAATCGGTGAGGATGCTGGCCGACACGCCGATGCCGGCCGCATTGATCTTGTCGCGCAGGGACTGGACGGTGTCGGTGGCCGACACCGAAATCGAAGCCGTTGGCGTGCTGGACGCCGTGAAGGTGCTCTGGTTGGTGCCACCCCAGGTGCCCATCTGGATGTTCAGCATTCCTGCGCCCACCAGGGCCGTCGCAGAGTCGAACGTCTGCCCCGACATCAACGACTGCGTGCTGGCGAGTTGCTGCACATCCACCGAGTAGCTGCCCGTGAGCGCCGTGCTGCTCGACGTGACCGTCACCGCCGCGCTGCTCGAACTCGCGGTGGTCTGATTCCAGAACGTGCTTGATGCGAGCTTGGAGCTCAGGTCCTTCAAGGTGGACAGCGCACTGGTCACCTTGCCAACCTCGGAGATCTGGGTCTGGATCTTGGTCGCCGCAGTGACGAGCTGGTTCTTGGGCTGCTGCTCGATGGCCATCAGCTGGCTGACGATGGATTTCACATCGAGACCGCTGCCGATGCCGGCTGAACTGATGGTGGCCATGGAAATCTCCCAACTCAAAAAGGAACGGCGCCGGCGGACCTTGAACGGACCCGGCGGCGCCAGTACGGACGCATGAAAAACGCCGCGTTGAGGGGTCTATCGGCCACGTCGCTCGCGACTTGAGCCGCCAGCACGACCGGCGCCTCAAGACGCCAGCCTTTCCGTGACGAAGTGGTCAACCCTTGAGCAACTGCAGCACCTGCTGCGGCAACTGGTTGGCCTGCGCCACCATCGCCGTGCCGGCTTGCTGCAGGATCTGCGAGCGCGCCAGGCTGGCCGTTTCCGCCGCGAAGTCCGCGTCCATGATCCGGCCGCGTGCCGCGCTCTGGTTTTCGCCAGTGACTTGCAGGCTCGAGATCGCGAACTGGAAGCGATTCATCATGGCGCCGTACGTGGCGCGCTCGGTGGTGATGGTGTCGAGTTCGGTGTCGATGGCGGCCAGCGCCGTCGATGCGTTCCCGGCCGTGGTCAAGTCGCCGGCCACGGTGGTGACCGTCGAGGTGGTAACGGTCAGCGTGTCGCCGTTGTTGGCGCCGACCTGGAAGGTCTGTGCACCAGCGCTGGCGCCGACGATGGCCGTGCCGTTGAACTTGGTCTGCGCCGCGATGCGGGTGATTTCAGCGCTGAGCTGCTGGTATTCCGTGTCGAGGTTGGCACGGTCGGTGGTGCCGTTCGAGCCGTTTTGCGCTTGCACTGCGAGTTCACGCATGCGCTGCAGCACGTCGGTCACGGTGGCCAGTGCGCCTTCAGCGGTTTGCGCCAGCGAGATGCCGTCGTTGGCATTTCGGATGGCCACGTTGATGCCGCGGACCTGAGCGTTCATGCGGTCGGCGATGGCCAGGCCGGCCGCGTCGTCCTTGGCGCTGTTGACACGCAAGCCCGAAGACAGGCGCTGCATCGACGTCGCGAGCGCGCCCTGCGACTGCGAAAGATTGCGCTGAGCATTCAGCGAATTGACGTTGGTGTTGATGGTCTGGGACATTTGAAGAACTCCTGAAGGATTCGATAAAACTGCCGGGACCGCGACCCGGTCACTTCAGGCCTTCCTCATGTGCGGCCTGTTGAATGAATTCTTGGAGATTCAAGGTCCTTGCAGTGCCCCGATAAGACGGCCTTCTCAAGCCCAAATCAAAAAACAAAGCCCATGAAAAAGCCGCCCCTCGGGGCGGCTTGGCGGTGACACGGACAGAGCCGTGACGACTTGGATCAGCGCAGCAGCGACAGCACCTGGTTAGGCAACTGGTTGGCCTGCGCGACCATCGCCGTGCCGGCTTGCTGCAGGATCTGCGAGCGCGCCAGGTTGGCTGTTTCCGAGGCAAAGTCAGCGTCCATGATGCGACCGCGTGCCGCGCTCTGGTTTTCGCCCGTGACTTGCAAGTTGTTGATCGCGAACTGGAAGCGATTGATCATGGCGCCGTAGGTGGCACGTGAGGTCGTGATGGTGTCGAGCGCCGTGTCCAGCGCAGCAACAGCCGTCGATGCCGCCGCCGAGGTCGTCAGACCGCCGGCCACGGTGGTGACCGTCGAGGTGGTGATGGTCAGCGTGTCGCCGTTGTTGGCGCCGATCTGGAAGGTCTGCGCACCAGCGCTGGCACCCACGATGGCCGTGCCGTTGAACTTGGTCTGTGCCGCGATGCGGGTGATTTCAGCGCTGAGCTGCTG
>CANGBT010000162.1 GCA_947452135.1 Burkholderiales bacterium | reverse complement strand
TCGCACAACGGGTTCGTCGAGATGAAGTTCATCGAATTCAACATGGCCAAGCCCGCATTCGATACGCGCGAATGCCAGGTGCGCGGCCTGACCTATGCGGCCGCCGTGCGCGCCAAGCTGCAGATGATCATTTACGACCGCGAATCGCCCCAGGCGAAGACGGTCAAGGAAATCAAGGAACAAGAGGTCTACATGGGCGAAATACCGCTCATGACGGACTACGGCTCGTTCATCGTCAACGGTACCGAGCGCGTGATCGTCTCGCAGCTGCACCGTTCGCCAGGCGTGTTCTTCGAGCACGACAAGGGCAAGACTCACTCCAGCGGCAAGTTGCTGTTCTCGGCGCGGATCATTCCTTACCGTGGCTCTTGGCTCGACTTCGAGTTCGACCCGAAGGACATTCTGTACTTCCGCGTCGACCGCCGCCGCAAGATGCCGGTGACGATTCTGCTCAAGGCCATCGGCCTGAATCCGGAATCCATCCTCGCGCACTTCTTCGTGTTCGATAACTTCCGTTTGATGGAGTCGGGTGCCCAGATGGAGTTCGTGGCTGATCGTCTGCGCGGCGAAATCGCCCGCTTCGACATCACCGACAAGAACGGCAATGTGGTGGTCGAAAAGGACAAGCGCATCACCGCACGTCACACCCGCGCCATCGAAACGTCCGAGACGAAGTACATCACCGTGCCCGAGGACTACCTCGCCGGTCGAATGCTCGCTCGCAACGTGGTTGACGCTGACACCGGCGAAATCCTGGCGAAGGCCAACGACGAGTTGACTGAAACCTTGCTGAAAAAGTTGCGTGTGGCGGGCGTAGCGGAAATTCCGTGCCTCTACACCAACGAGCTGGACGAAGGCAACTACATCTCGCAAACGCTGACCGCGGACGAGACGCCTGACCAGCTGTCGGCGCGCGTGGCGATCTACCGCATGATGCGTCCTGGCGAGCCGCCGACCGAAGATGCTGTCGAAGCTCTCTTCCACAGGCTGTTCTACAACGCCGACACGTACGACTTGTCGCGCGTGGGCCGCATGAAGTTCAACGCCCGCGTCGGTCGCGATTCGGCTGAAGGTGCAATGACCCTGAACAACGACGACATCCTCGACGTTGTGAAGATTCTGGTTGAGCTGCGAAACGGCCGCGGCGAAGTCGACGACATCGATCACCTCGGCAATCGTCGCGTGCGTTGCGTCGGCGAGCTGGCTGAAAACCAGTACCGCTCGGGCCTCGCCCGCATTGAAAAGGCCGTGAAGGAACGCCTGGGTCAGGCCGAGACGGAGGCGTTGATGCCTCATGACCTGATCAACTCCAAGCCGATTTCTGCGGCGCTGAAGGAGTTCTTCGGCGCATCGCAGCTGTCGCAGTTCATGGACCAGACCAACCCACTGTCCGAGATCACGCACAAGCGTCGCGTCTCAGCTCTGGGTCCAGGCGGTCTGACCCGTGAACGTGCTGGCTTCGAAGTTCGCGACGTGCATCCGACCCACTACGGCCGGGTTTGCCCGATCGAGACTCCGGAAGGCCCGAACATCGGTCTGATCAACTCGCTGGCGCTGTATGCGCAACTCAACGAATACGGCTTTCTTGAAACGCCGTACCGCCGGGTGGCCGACGGCAAGGTGACGATGCAGATCGACTACCTGTCAGCGATCGAAGAAGGCAAGTACGTGATCGCGCAGGCCAGCGCGACCCTCGATGCCGAAGGCAAGCTGATCGACGAACTGGTGAGCGCTCGCGACAACGGCGAGTCGATCCTGACCTCGGCCGAGCGCATCCAGTACATGGACGTGGCGCCAACGCAGATCGTGTCGGTGGCCGCTTCGCTGGTGCCTTTCCTCGAGCACGACGATGCAAACCGCGCGTTGATGGGCGCCAACATGCAGCGTCAGGCCGTGCCCACCTTGCGTCCTGAAAAGGCGCTGGTCGGAACGGGCGTCGAACGCGTTGCCGCGAAGGACTCGGGAACGGTTGTCGCTGCCAAGCGCGGCGGCATCGTGGACTATGTCGACACCAACCGCATCGTGATCCGCGTCAATGACAAGGAAACCGTGGCTGGCGAGGTCGGCGTCGACATCTACAACCTGATCAAGTACCAGCGTTCCAACCAGAACACCAACATCCACCAGCGCCCGATCGTCAAGCGCGGTGACAAGGTGGAAGCCGAAGACATCATTGCCGACGGCGCCTCGACGGACATCGGTGAACTGGCACTCGGCCAGAACATGCTGGTCGCGTTCATGCCCTGGAACGGCTACAACTTCGAGGACTCGATCCTCATCAGCGAACGCGTCATTGCCGACGACCGCTACACCTCGATCCACATCGAGGAGCTGGTGGTGATGGCCCGTGACACCAAGCTGGGCTCCGAAGAAATCACGCGCGATATTCCGAACCTGAGCGAGCAGCAACTGGCCCGTCTTGACGAGTCAGGCATCGTCTACGTGGGCGCTGAAGTCAACCCGGGCGACACGCTGGTTGGCAAGGTCACGCCGAAGGGCGAAACCACGCTCACGCCTGAAGAAAAACTCCTGCGCGCCATCTTCGGCGAGAAGGCCTCCGACGTGAAAGACACGTCGCTGCGCGTCGATCAGGGCACCAGCGGCACGGTCATTGACGTGCAGGTGTTCACCCGTGAGGGCATCGTGCGCGACAAGCGCGCGCAGCAGATCATCGACGACGAACTCAAGCGCTATCGCCTGGACTTGAACGACCAGTTGCGCATCGTCGAGGCTGATGCTTTCGCTCGTATCGAGAAGCTGCTCGTGGGCAAGATCGCCAACGGTGGGCCACAAAAGATCGCCAAGGGAACGGCGATCGACAAGGCTTACCTCGACGGCATCGAGCGCTACCACTGGTTCGACATTCGTCCCGCCGAAGATGAGGCCGCCAACCAGCTCGAGAGCATCAAGAATTCGCTCGAGCAAACTCGCCACAGCTTCGATCTCGCATTCGAGGAAAAGCGCAAGAAGCTCACGCAGGGCGATGAACTGCCTGCTGGCGTGCTGAAGATGGTCAAGGTCTATCTGGCCGTCAAGCGTCGCTTGCAGCCTGGAGACAAGATGGCCGGACGCCACGGCAACAAGGGTGTCGTGTCGAAGATCGCTCCGATCGAAGACATGCCCTACATGGCCGACGGCACTCCGTGCGACATCGTGCTCAACCCGCTGGGTGTGCCATCGCGCATGAACGTCGGTCAGGTGCTCGAAGTGCATCTGGGCTGGGCCGGCAAGGGCATCGGACAGCGCATCGGCGCCATGCTGCAAGAGCAAGCCAAGGTGTCGGAACTGCGCAAGTTCCTCGACGAGCTTTACAACAAGTCAGGTGGCAAGACCGAGCGTCTGGATCACCTGAGCGACGCAGAAATCCTCGAGATGTCGGCCAACCTGACCAACGGCGTGCCTTTCGCGACGCCGGTGTTTGACGGGGCCGCCGAAGAGGAAATCCGCGGCATGCTGAAGCTCGCCTATCCGGACGACATCGCCAGGGCCAAGGGCCTGACCGCGACGCGCACGCAGGCGACGCTGCACGATGGGCGCACCGGAGATGCCTTCGAGCGTCCCGTCACGATCGGCTACATGCACGTTCTCAAGTTGCACCACCTGGTCGACGACAAGATGCATGCGCGCTCCACCGGTCCGTACAGCTTGGTCACGCAGCAGCCGCTGGGCGGCAAGGCGCAGTTCGGCGGACAGCGCTTCGGCGAGATGGAGGTTTGGGCACTCGAAGCCTACGGCGCGTCTTACGTGCTGCAGGAAATGCTGACCGTCAAGTCAGACGACGTGAACGGCCGTACCAAGGTCTACGAAAGCATCGTCAAGGGCGAGCACGCCATCGAAGCCGGCATGCCGGAGTCCTTCAATGTTCTGGTCAAGGAGATTCGGTCTCTGGGTATCGACATTGAACTGGAACGAAATTAAGGAGCAGATGCATGAAGGGTTTACTCGATCTATTCAAGCAATTCACCCCGGACGTGCATTTCGATGCCATCCGGATCGGTCTGGCGTCACCCGAAAAGATCCGCAGCTGGTCGTTCGGCGAAGTCAAGAAGCCGGAGACCATCAACTACCGTACGTTCAAGCCCGAGCGCGACGGCCTGTTCTGCGCCAAGATCTTTGGCCCGATCAAGGATTACGAATGCCTGTGCGGCAAGTACAAGCGCCTCAAGCACCGTGGCGTGATCTGCGAGAAATGCGGCGTTGAAGTCACGCAGACCAAGGTTCGTCGTGACCGCATGGGCCACATCGATCTGGCCGCTCCGTGCGCGCACATCTGGTTCCTGAAGAGCCTGCCGAGCCGTCTGGGCCTGGTGCTCGACATGACCCTGCGTGACATCGAGCGGGTGCTTTACTTCGAAGCCTATGTGGTCGTCGATCCTGGCATGACGCCGCTCAAGCGCTTCGCGATCATGACTGAGGACGATCACGACGCGAAGCGCATCGAGTTCGGTGACGAGTTCGTGGCGTTGATGGGCGCCGAGGGCGTCAAGCGTCTGCTGGAAGAGATCGACCTCGACGTCGAAATCGACCGACTGCGCAACGACATGACCGGCTCCGAGCTGAAGATCAAGAAGAACTCCAAGCGCCTGAAGGTGATGGAAGCCTTCAAGAAGTCGGGCATCAAGCCGCAGTGGATGGTGATGGACGTGCTGCCAGTGCTGCCGCCGGATTTGCGTCCGTTGGTTCCGCTGGACGGTGGCCGCTTCGCCACCTCCGACCTGAACGATCTGTATCGCCGAGTCATCAACCGCAACAACCGCCTGGCGCGGCTGCTGGAGTTGAAGGCGCCTGAAATCATCGTGCGCAACGAGAAGCGCATGCTGCAAGAAGCGGTGGATTCGCTGCTCGACAACGGTCGCCGCGGCAAGGCGATGACGGGCGCGAACAAGCGTGCCCTGAAATCGCTGGCCGACATGATCAAGGGCAAGAGCGGCCGGTTCCGCCAGAACTTGCTGGGCAAGCGCGTCGACTACTCGGGCCGTTCGGTCATCGTGGTTGGCCCGACCTTGAAACTGCACCAGTGCGGACTGCCCAAGCTGATGGCGCTGGAGCTGTTCAAGCCGTTCATCTTCTCGCGCCTCGAGGCGATGGGCATTGCGACCACCATCAAGGCGGCGAAGAAGGAAGTTGAATCCGGCACGCCGGTGGTCTGGGACATCCTCGAGGAAGTCATCAAGGAACACCCGGTGATGCTCAACCGCGCACCGACCCTGCACCGACTCGGCATTCAGGCTTTTGAGCCGGTGCTGATCGAAGGCAAGGCGATCCAGTTGCACCCGCTCGTTTGCTCGGCATTCAACGCCGACTTCGACGGTGACCAGATGGCTGTGCACGTGCCGTTGTCGATCGAGGCACAGATGGAAGCCCGCACGCTGATGCTGGCGTCCAACAACATCTTGTTCCCGGCCAATGGCGAGCCGTCGATCGTTCCTTCACAGGACGTCGTGCTCGGTCTGTACTACGCCACCCGTGAGCGCATCAATGCCAAGGGCGAAGGGTTGATCTTTTCCGACGTGGTCGAGGTGCAGCGTGCGCTCGACAACGACGTGGTCGAGATCACCAGCAAGATCGCCGTGCGCCTGACCGAGTTCACGAAGGA
>CANGBT010000161.1 GCA_947452135.1 Burkholderiales bacterium | reverse complement strand
GGCGTTGCCGTCGGCGGTGTAGCCGGCGGTGGTGGGCAGGGTCTTGGTGTCGATCGACGACGGCATCTGGCCGTTGATCACCGACATGGACGAGTGCTCGTGACCGGCCACCACCGACTCCACGCCCATGAACAGCGGCTTGTTCTTCGAGGCTGCGAGGTACTCGAGCAGCGGGTACTGGAATTCCTGGATCGACTGCCAGCGCCACATGTTGGCGTTGGGCGACGCGCTGCCGCTGGCCAGGCCCTTGGGCTGGATGGCCGGCGACGTGCTTTGCCACGTGGTGGTCGGACCTTGCGAGGTGATCGGGTAGGCCGGGGTGCTCAGCGTCGCGTCGTAGGTCGACGTGGCGCTGTAGGTGGTGACGGCTGCGCCGCTCAGGGTGCCGCCGCCGGCGGTGGCGGTGGTGTCTTCAGCCAGCGTGCAGTTGCGGTTGCCGTTGCCGCCGTGGCCGGCTTGCACGAACCAGTCGAGGCCCCAGGTGTCCACCGACTTCTTGACCAGCTTTTGCATCGAGATCGAGCCGTCCGAGCAGGTGGTGTGGTTGTGGATGTCGCCGGTGGCGTAGGTGCCGGCCACCTTGGCAGCGCTGGCTGCGGTCGGGGCGGTGGTCAGGGCGGTCATGCCGAGCGCCGCGATGGCCGCGAGGGCGATCTGGCTCTTGTTGAATCCGAATTTCATTGAACCTGCTCCAGGTGGGTTATGAATATCTGTTTTGGGCCAAACCGCTGCGATCCAGAGTATTTGAGTCATGGATGAGAGTTTTGCCTTCAAACGATAAGACCACCCGGTGACTGCGGCATGACGATATTCACATTCACACTGATCCGTTTTGGTGGCCCGTTATGGTCAGGCCCGAATGGGCTTGGCTCAATCGGGCTCTAATTGAATGATCCATAGGGGCTATTTACTACGTCATAAATCGGTCTTTGAGGCCTCAATGCGAGAACTGTGTCGCATTTTCTTCACGGAAAGTGATCCGTTCGGGGGCTTGTTGGCGAGGTTTTTGGAATCGACACTATCTCGGCTATTTCTCAAAGACCGGAATACTCCGGCATGTTTTCAAGCCCAGGAGCTTTTCATGAAACTGATCCCTATCCTTGCCGCTGTGGCGAGTATCTTTGCGGCCTCGTCGGCCTCTGCCGCCTTGGTGACGGCCAATTTCGACGACGTGGCCAGCTTTTCGGCTGTCGGCTCGGCCTATGCGGCTTCCGGCGTCGTGTTTGACGGCGAAGCGTTGGCTGTTGACGGCACCGACGTGACGCTGGCCACGCCCTTCACGGCGCACTCGGGCACCAACGCCATGTTCTCGCCGTTCGCTGCCACCGTCATGAACGTGGCCAACGGCTTCGTGGGCGATGTGTCGCTGTGGTACTCGTCGGTGACCGGCTCGACCACGGTCAGCGTCTACGACGGTCTGAACGCCACCGGTTCCGTGCTGAGCAGCTTCACGCTGGCTGCCAATTCGACGGCCTACGAGCTGTTCTCGCAGGCATCGCAAAGCTTCAGCGGCGTGGGCTACTCGATCTCGTTCGGCGGCAACGACGGCCAGATCGCCTATGACGACGTGACGGTCAACGCCGTGCCGCTGCCAGCCGCGCTGCTGCTGTTCCCGATGGGTGCTGCCGGTCTGGGCCTGACGGCTCGCCGCAAGCGCAAGCAGGCCTGATCGCCTCAGCGAAATCTGGGCATGTCGATGGAAAGGTTGGCCTCGATGAGGCCGACCTTCTCAAACTCCAGCGCAATCGTGTAGCTGCCGTTGACGTACAGCGGCATCTTCAGCCCCACCAGCTTCAGGTGGGCACCTGTCTCGCTCAGGCCTGAGCTCATCCCTTCGCGGATCGCGAAATCCACCCGCGGGTTGGCCACCCCGGCCATCTCGACCCGCTCGGCCACCGCCGACGATGCGCCGATCAGGCGATCGGCCTTGACCACTTCGATGAACCCCATGTAGACCTCGCCATCGCCGCCCGCCGGCGCGCCGTAGGCCCACGGATGCACGATGGTGAAGTTACCCATCGGGATCTGGCAGGCGCGCGCCACCGGCAGGGCCAGCGACAGGCCACCAGCCAGCGCGTGGCGCATCACGAGGCGTCGGTTCAGGGTGTGTGGCATGGCGGGTGGTCTCCGGGTGATCGCGATGCGCTTGGGCGCAACCGCAGACTTCAAGGCGGCGTCGCCTCGGGCGATGGCGTGGCGGGTTGCACGTGGTCGTCCACCTGGGGTGGCGGCGGCTGGTAGGGCTCGAAGGCGCGCGAATACACCAGCCGCTGCGACACCGCCTGAGCGGTTTGCGTGCCCGCCGCGGCGAGGAGTTCGAGCACCACGCGGTTGTTTCCGGTGTTCATCGCCACGATGCGCGCGCCGCAGGTGGTGAGCGCGGCATTCACCTGCCCCACCATGGCGCTGGCGCTCAGGATGGCTTCAAAGCGGGGCCGCGGTGGTGCGGCGGGCGGTGCGAGGTAGTCGCGCAGCGCGGTGATGGCGTTCATGCCACCCACGCCTTCGAGCAGGACGCCGCTTTGGCCCGGCGACACCTCGGGCGGGCGCGGCGGCGGGGCTGCGGCAGCCGAGCCTGCAAGTGCGAAGCGTGTGCTTTCGAGCTTGAGCGCACACGGGCCGCTGTCACGCAGCACCAGCGGATCGTTGCTGCGCGACACCTCGAACGGCGCCAGATCGCCGATCAGCACGCGGCCGCGGATCACGGCGGCTGTGCTGCCGCTGGACACCAGCTCGGCCATCAGGCCGGTTTGCGCCTGCGCCCCGTTTTGAACCCGCACCGCGTAGCTGCAGTCGAGCGCGCCGGGGCCGCTTTCGCGCGAGTTCAGCAGCACGAGTGCCAGCACCGTGGGCGATGGGCTCTGGCCGGCGGCGGGCGGCGCCGCATCGAGGAGGCGTGCCGCATCGTCCGCTCCCGCAGCCGCCGTCGAATATCCGCGCTGGCCTTGGGATATCCCGGCCGAGCTGCTGGTACTCAGGGTGAGCGAGGTGGGCTCACCGCCGCCGCAGCCAGCCAGGGCCATCAGCAGCAAGGCGCTCGCGAGGGTTGAACGCAAGGGAAGGGCGTGGGTGCGGCTCATGTTGTCGGTTGCCGTGTTCGGCGACCTTCGAGACTAGGCGGCGGGCATTAAACCTTCACGACACCGAATCAGCCGAACGGGCCATGCGCCATGCCCCGTTCGCCTAGGGCGCGCGCGCGCCCAACTGCTCAAGCGCCCGGGCCGCCTCGGGCCTTGCGGGCTGCACGCGCTCCAGTTCTTCGAGCAGCGCACGCGCGCCTTCGGCATCGCTGCGCCCGAGCGCCATGGCCATGCGCAGCAGCGGGTCGTAGGCGGGCCGGAAGTCAGCGCTCAGGCGCAGCACCGACAGCAGCGGCTCGCGCACCTGCGACAGCATGCGTTGCAGGTCGGGCGAGGGCCGGATGTGCTGGCCGACGACGATGAAGCGATCGCGTGCGGCCCAGTAGGCCGCGAGCCGCTGCGCTGTGGCTGCATCCGCACGGCCCGCCAGCACTTCGGCGGGCGTCACCGCGAACTGGCTCATCAACGCCAGCAGGCGATCTTGCGGCAGCGAGTCGGGGGCGTAGGTGATGCGCGGGGCGCGGTAGGCCACCACGGGGTGGTCGTCGGTGTTCAGCGGCGCATCGCCAGCCAACCGCGCCAGCGCGCGCGGGCCCGCCACGAAGCTGCCGAGCACCGAGAACTCGTCGGTGATGCCGTAGTCGGCCAGCCTTTGCGGCAAGGTGTTGACCACCAGCCGCGAGCGCACCTGATCGGCATCGAAGCGGCTCGCCGCGCCGCCGCGCGCGACCAGCCCGAGCGTGGGCGTTTGCAAGCTGTTGGTGGCCAGCATCGCGGTGCCTTCGGGATAGACGGTCACGAAGGCGCGCACGATGCTGCGCAGCGTTTGCACATCGAGCTGGTGCAGCGGCAGCCACTGGCAAAACACGCCGCCGTCGGCCAGCCGGGCCTGCACCGCTCGAAAGTGCTCGACGGTGTAGAGCGAGCCCGAGCCGCTGCGCGCCGGGTGGAAGTTGTCGGCCACGATGACGTCGTAGTGGCGATCGGTGGTGCGCACGAAGCGCCGCGCGTCGGAGGCGATCAGGTGCAGCCGCGCGTTGGGCTGGCCGCCCTGAAACACGCTCGTGAAATGCGCCGAGGCGTCGATGACCTCGGGCAGCAGCTCCACCGCATCGACTTCGAGCGCCGGATCCTCGGCCGCCGAATACGAGGTGAGCCCGGTGCCCAGGCCGAGAAACAGCGCGTGGTGCGGTGCCGGGTGCAGCAGCACCGGCAGCAGCGCCTGGCGCGCATCGAACAGCAGCGTCGAGCTGCTGCCTTCTTGCTGGCGGTTGTTGATGCGCAGGCGTGACACGCCCTCGGCGTCCTCGACCACGCTGACCGCGGCCGTCGCGCCCTCGCGGTAGCTCACCAACCGTCCGCCATCGGGCACATCGATGAAGGCCAGCGGCGGCGCCAGCCCGGCCAGGGCAACCGTGGCGGCGGCTGGCGCCCACCACGCAGGCTTCTTCAAGCCGCGCACCCCCGACAGCGCCAGATAACCGGCCGCCACCAGCAGCAGCGAGACCTTGGGGCCGAGCTGCGGCACCAGCACCACGCCAAACAGCAGCGGCGCGGCGGCCGCACCCAGTGTGTTGACACCGAGCGCGCGGCCCAGGCCGATGCCTGCGGCCCGTGCTTCGGTGGCGAGGTGGCTGAACAGCGCGCCCATCACCAGCGTGGGCAACCCGAAAGCGGCGATCGCCAGGGCGGCTTCGGCGGCCACGGCACCGGCCATGCCTGACGGCAACGCGGCCAGCGCCCACGCCTTGATGTGCTCGGCACCCCACAGGCTGAGCGTGCCCAGCAGGCAGGCGCTGGCGAGCCACTGCAGCAGCCGATCGCGCAGGGCCAGCGTGTCAGCGTGGCGCGCCAGCCAGCGCTGCCAGACTGCCGCGCCGAGCGCGCTGCCCACCAGGTACACCGCCAGCAGCATCGCAAAGGTGTAGACGGTGTCTTCGGCCACCTGGCTGAGCACGCGCACCACCAGCACCTCGTAGCCGATGCCCAGCAGACCGGTCCACGCCAGCAGCGCGAGCGGGCCGCGCGCTCGGGTCGTCTTCGGCTGGGGCGGCACGATGGGCGTGTGCGGTGCGAGCCGCCACGCACACACCGCGCACAACACGTTGAGCACCGCACACACGAGCGCGGTGCGCACGAGGCCCAGCTCGGGAATCAGCCAGAACGCGGTGGCCAGCACGCCGACCATGGCGCCCAGCGTGTTGCACGCATACAGCGCGCCGATCGACGCACCGGCGCGGTGGATTTGCGCCGTGACCCGCTCCATCGCCGGCAGCGTGGCGCCCATGGCCGCCGTG
The DNA here is from genome assembly GCA_947452135.1 of Burkholderiales bacterium. GTDB lineage: Bacteria > Pseudomonadota > Gammaproteobacteria > Burkholderiales > Burkholderiaceae_C > PBB1. Next base: position 251 of record CANGBT010000161.1, on the reverse strand, counting down.
GCCGGCAGCAGCAAGAAGAACGCGCCGAAGAACGCCACCGCCCACTGCCACACGGGAGTGGGCTGAGCGCCGGTGAGTTCGAGCATGCCTGCGCTGATCGGCGCCATCAGCAGCGCCAGCGCCACGCTCCACAGCGCGATCACGATCTCGCAGCCTGCGTACCAGCGCGCGGGTCGCTCGCTGCGGTCGATGCGCGGGCCCAGCGCCAGCGCGCCGAGGCCCAGCCCGCCAAAGAAGGCGGCCACGACCGC
>CANGBT010000160.1 GCA_947452135.1 Burkholderiales bacterium | reverse complement strand
AAGCTGCTGACACAGCTCGGGCGTGAACGATTTTTCGAAGCGGATGTTGCCCCACCAAGACACGGCCAGATGCCGGCGCTGCAGCTCGGCGGCGAGTGTTTTCAAGGCCTTGGGCGGCGCGGCTTCGTCGACGAAGTGAAAGCCCGTCTGCCCGGTCTCGGCCACGATCGCCTCGATGCGGTCGACCAGCGTGGCAGCAGAGGCGCCTTCATAGCGCGAGATGTAGTCCAGGCTCACGTCGCAAAAGCTGCATTTCTTCCAGTAGCAGCCGTGCGCTACGGTCAGTTTGTTCCAGCGCCCGTCCGACCACAGCCGGTGCATCGGGTTGAGCATGTCGAGCAGCGACAAGTAGCGATCGAGCGGCAGGCCGTCCCAGGTGGGCGTGCCGACCTCGGCGAAGGCGATGTCGGCTTCGATCCAGTTGACGTACTGCACCGCGCCGGTCTCAGGCTCGCGTCGGTAGGTGCGCACCAGACGCTGCGCGGAGCGGCGACCTTGCAGGTGCTCGAGCAGCGCGAGCAGCGGGCGCTCGCCGGCGTCCAGCGTGAGGTGGTCGAAGTAATCGAACACGCGCGGCTCTTTCAGCTCGCGCAGTTCGGTGTTCACGTAGCCGCCGCCCAGCACCGTGGTGATGCCCGGGTCGTGCGCCTTGACGGCCTGCGCGATGCGAAAGGCCGCATACACCGCGCCGGGGAAGGGCACGGAAATCAGCAGCACGCCAGGCTGGTGGCGCTCGATCGCCGCCAGCGTCAGCGCCACAAGCGTGCGGTCGATCAGGTTCAGCGGTGCGGCGAGTGCGTCGGCCAGCGGCTCGAAGGTCGGCTGGCTGAGCGCCAGCGATTCGCCGTAGCGCACGAACTCGAAGCGCGCATCGACGGCCTCGCGCAGCACGTCGGCGATGTCGTTGAGGTACAGCGTGGCCAGGTGCCGCGCGCGGTCGTGCACGCCGAGCGCGCCAAAGGCCCAGGCCAGCGGGTCGCAGCCGTCCTCGTCGATGTAGACGTCGAGCGAGTCGAAGCGCGGCCCTTCAGGCAGGAAGGCGCGGCTGCAGATGCGGTGGGCGAGGGTGGCGTCGCGGCCCTGCAGAAAGGCCAGCGTGGGGCCCATCGTCGAGACGTAGCGATCGAACTGCTCGTCGAATGCCACCACACGCATCGTGCGCTGGGGCTCGGGCAACGTGGCGATGTGCTCGCGAACTGCCTTCAAACCATCGGCCGAGAACAGCTCGAGCACCAGCGCCAGCGCCAGATCTTCTTGCACCGCTTCGAAGCCGCGCGAGCGCAGGAAACCGGTGAGGTAGGCGGTGGACGGGTAGGGCGTGTTGAGTTGCGTCATCGGCGCGATGACCGACAGCACCTTCAACGGGTGGGTGACGCTCACAGCGGGCGCAAGGCGCTTGCGCGCGCCTCGAGTCGGGCGGTGCGCTCTTGCTCGTCGCGCTGCAGCCGGAACTGGTGGAAGCCGTAGCGAGTGCGCGCCTCGTCGGCCAGCGTCGCGTCCCAGGCCGCCCAGCCGGTGCGCTCGCCAGTGACGTTGACGAGCGAAATGCAGTCGACCGGGCACGCCGGAATGCACAGCTCGCAGCCGGTGCACAGCGCGTCGATCACGGTGTGCATGGCCTTGGGACCGCCGAGGATGCAGTCGACCGGGCAGGCCTTAAGACACAGCGTGCAGCCGATGCAAGCTGCCTCGTCGATCACGGCCAGATGGCGTGGGCCTTCGGTGCCGTGGCTGGCGTCGAGCGGCAAGACGGCATGGCCGGTGATTGCCGCGAGTCGGGCGATGCCCTCGGCACCACCGGGCGGGCAGCGGTTGATGGCAGCATCGCCCTCGGCAATGGCCTGCGCGTAACTGCGGCAGTCGGGGTAACCGCAGCGGGTGCACTGCGTTTGCGGCAAGGCACGGTCGATGGCCTCGACGCGCGCCTGCGTGGCCTCATGTCCAGCCCCGAAGCCGGTGACGCAGCCCTGCGGCGCGTCGGCCGGCCTCAGCGCTGCCACCACATCACTTGGCCGTACGGGCCTTGGGTGCGGCCTTGCGAGCCGGCTTGACTGCAGCCGCCACGGGCTTGGTGGCGGAGGCCACCTTGGCAGCTGCTTTCGCAGCAGGTGCCTTGCGTGGCGTCTTGATCGCGGGCGTCAGGTCCAGTTGCGGTGCGCTCTCACCGATCAAGGCCACGGGCTTCTTGCTTGAGCGCACGGCGGCTGATGCCGAACGGGTCTGGTTGCTGGCAATGAAGTCACGCAGTTGGGGGTAAACCTTTTCTCGCCAGCGGCGGCCCGAGAAGATGCCGTAGTGACCGGCGCCCTCGGCGTCGTAGTGGAACTTGCGGCTCTTGCTGATGCCCGAGCACAGGTCGTGCGCGGCGCGCGTTTGACCGGCACCCGAGATGTCATCGAGTTCGCCTTCGACGGTCAGCAGCGCCGTGGTCTTGATGTCTTGCGGCTTGACGAGTTCGCCCTTGACCTCCCAGGTGCCGTTGACCAGCGAGAAGTCCTGGAACACCACGCGGATGGTGTCGAGGTAGTACTCGGCCGGCATGTCGAGCACCGCGTTGTACTCGTCGTAGAAGCTGCGGTGGAAGTCGGCGTGCTCGTCTTCGCCACGCATCAGGTCCATGTAGTAGTCGTAGTGCGACTGCGCATGGCGCCCGGGGTTCATGGCGATGAACCCGGTGTGCTGCAGGAAGCCCGGATACACCCGGCGCTGGCTGCCCGGGTAATTGGTCGGCACGCGGAAGATCACGTTGTTCTCGAACCACTCAAGGCTCTTGTTCATCGCCAGGTTGTTGACCGCCGTGGGCGACAAGCGCGCGTCGATCGGCCCGCCCATCATGGTCATGGTGCGGGGCGTTTTCTCGCCGCGGCTGGCCATGAGCGAAATGGCGGCGAGCACCGGCACGGTCGGCTGGCACACCGAGATCACGTTGACCTCAGGGCCGATGTGGCGGATGAAATCCTGGATGTACACGACGTAGTCGTCGAGCGTGAAGGCGCCAGCCTCGACGGGCACCATGCGCGCGTCGGTCCAGTCGGTGATGTAAACCTTGTGGTCATGCAGCAACTCGCGCACGGTCTCGCGCAGCAAGGTGGAGTGGTGGCCCGACAGCGGTGCGACCACCAGCACGGTGGGCTGCTCTTTCATGCGCTTGAGCATCGGCAGGTTGTCGGTGAAGCGCTTGAAGCGCAGCAGCCGGCAAAACGGCTTGTCGAGGATCACCTGCTGCTGCACGGCCACGTCAACGCCTTCGACGTTGACCGTGTGGATGTTGAACTCGGGCTTTTCGTAGGCCTTGGACAACCGGTGCATCAGGTTCAGACCGGCCGACACGCGCGGCGCGAGCGGCGTGTGGGTGAACGGCGACAGCGGGTGGCTGTAGAGCTTCGATGAGGCGCTGGAGAACTCGGCCAGCGGATTCAGCAGAGCCCTGTTGGCTTCATACAGCTGATAAATCATGGACATGCTCAACTCCTCGGTCTGGCGATGAGACCCTGCGGCGGCGCCGCAGGGTGGTCTCTCGGGTTATCGGATGAATGACGCCCGAGCTTGACTTGGAACCAGACCCGCAAGTGTAGATGCTGCGGTGCAGCATTTTGAGGTTTTAACCCTATGCCGGAGGCGAAAGGTCTCAGCTCACTGCGCTGATCGCCTCCACCACCTTGTCGATGTTGCCTGCGTTGAGAGCGGCCACGCAGATACGGCCTGAATCGACGCCGTAAACGCCGAACTCGTTGCGCAGGCGTTCCATCTGGCCCTGCGTGAGCCCGGTATAGCTGAACATGCCCTTCTGGCGGGTGATGAAACTCACGTCGGTCTTCGCACCCGACGCCACCAGCTTGCTTTGCAGCAGCTGGCGCATTTCCTTGATGCGCACGCGCATGGCGCCGAGTTCGTCTTCCCACAGCGCGCGCAGCGCCGGCGTGGTCAGCACGGTGGCCACCACCTGAGCACCGTGAGTCGGCGGGTTCGAGTAGTTGGTGCGGATGACGATCTTGAGCTGGCTCAGCACGCGCGAGGCTTCTTCCTTGCTGACGCACACCACGCTCAGGGCGCCCACGCGCTCGCCGTACAGCGAGAAGCTCTTGGAAAACGAGGTCGACACAAAGAAGTCGAGCCCGGCACCCAGGAACTGCGCGATGACCGCGCCGTCTTCGGCGATGCCGTCGCCAAAGCCCTGGTAGGCCATGTCGAGAAAGGCCACCAGACCGCGCGCCTGAATGGCGGCGACCACCTGCGACCACTGCGCTGCGGTGATGTCGTAGCCGGTCGGGTTGTGGCAGCACGCGTGCAGCACCACGATGGTGCCGGCAGCCGCTGCGTTGAGCGCGGCCAGCATGCCGTCGAAGTTGACGCCGCGCTTGTCGGCGTCGTAATAGGGGTAGGTTTCTACCGAGAAGCCTGCGTTGGTGAACAGCGCGCGGTGGTTTTCCCAGCTCGGGTCGCTGATCAGCACCTTGGGGTTGCTGCCTTGGCGCACGGCCATCTGCTTGAGGAAGTCGGCCCCGACCTTCAGACCGCCAGTGCCGCCCAGTGCCTGCACCGTGGCGACGCGTCCTTGCCGCACGGCGGCGCTGTCGGCGCCGAACACCAGCCCTTGAACGGCCTTGTCGTAGGCGGCAATGCCGTCAATGGGCAGGTAGCCGCGCGGCTTGGCGCTCTCGTAAATCAGCTTTTCAGCCTCGGACACGCACTTGAGCAGGGGCAACTTGCCCGCGCCATCAAAGTAGACGCCGACGCCCAGATTGACTTTGGCCGGGTTCGGGTCGGCGTTGAACTGCTCGTTCAGGCCGAGGATCGGGTCACGGGGCGCCATGTCGACGGCGGCAAAAAGCGATGCCATGAGAGTTCCTTGTGGTGAGGCTGTGGAGGCGGTTGGATGTTGAGCGCAAGCCGGCGATAGGCTGCTCGTTTGGGCTACCCTGCAGGGCTGTCCCGATCCGTTGCACCGCGAGTTAACGCGCCAATTTTATCCGCCATGACTCCAGTTGCTGATTCTGTTTCCCCTGCCGACGCGTCCGAGGCGGGCGTGTTCGTGGGCTATCTGGGCTCGCCGTTCCAGTTGTTCCAGCCGTATCCGCCGGCTGGCGATCAGCCCGGCGCCATCGAGCAGCTCGTCGAAGGCGTGCGCGACGGGCTGACTTTCCAGACGCTGCTGGGCGTGACGGGCTCGGGCAAGACCTTCACCATGGCCAACGTGATTGCGCAGCTCGGCCGCCCGGCGATCGTGTTCGCGCCCAACAAGACGCTGGCCGCGCAGCTCTATGCCGAGTTCCGCGAGTTCTTTCCGAAGAACGCCGTCGAGTACTTCGTCAGCTACTACGACTACTTTCAGCCCGAGGCCTACGTGCCGCAGCGCGATCTGTTCATCGAGAAAGACAGCTCGATCAACGAACACATCGAGCAGATGCGCCTGAGCGCCACCAAGAGCTTGCTCGAGCGCCGCGACGTGGTGATCGTGGCCACGGTGAGTGCGATCTACGGCATCGGTGCGCCCGAGGACTACCTCGACATGCGGCTCATCTTGCGCGCGGGCGGCAAGCAAAACCAGCGCGAGCTCATCGCCCAGCTGGTGCGCATGCAGTACCAGCGCAACGAGACCGACTTCTCGCGTGGCACCTTCCGCGTGCGAGGCGACATGATCGACATCTTTCCGGCCGAGCACTCCGAGCTGGCGATCCGCATCGAGCTGTT
>CANGBT010000159.1 GCA_947452135.1 Burkholderiales bacterium | reverse complement strand
TGGCGCGCCCGTGGCGAAGAGCACATGTGGACGCCCGACGCCATCGCCAAGCTGCAGCACAGCACGCGCGCCAACCAGTTCGAGACCTACAAGGAATACGCCCAACTGATCAACGACCAGTCGCGCCGTCACATGACGCTGCGCGGGCTGTTCGAGTTCAAGCTTGATCCGGCCAAGGCCATTGCGCTCGATGAGGTCGAGTCCGCCGCCGAGATCGTCAAGCGCTTTGCCACGGGTGCGATGTCGCTGGGTTCCATTTCGACCGAGGCGCACAGCACGCTGGCCATCGCGATGAACCGCATCGGCGGCAAGAGCAACACCGGCGAAGGCGGCGAGGATCCGGCGCGCTACCGCAACGAACTCAAGGGCATCCCGATCACCGCAGGCACCAAGGTCAGCGACGTGGTGGGCAACCAGGTCGTGGTCACCGACTACGAGATGCAAGAGGGCGATTCGCTGCGCAGCAAGATCAAGCAGGTGGCCTCAGGCCGCTTTGGCGTGACCACCGAGTACCTCAGCAGCGCCGATCAGATCCAGATCAAGATGGCCCAGGGCGCCAAGCCCGGCGAAGGCGGGCAACTTCCCGGCGGCAAGGTCAGCGAGTACATCGGCTTTTTGCGCTACTCGGTGCCGGGCGTCGGTTTGATCTCGCCGCCACCGCACCACGACATTTATTCGATCGAGGATCTGGCTCAGCTGATCCACGACCTGAAGAACGTGAATCACCGCGCGAGCATCAGCGTCAAGCTGGTCAGCGAAGTGGGCGTGGGCACGATTGCCGCCGGCGTGGCCAAGGCCAAGGCCGACCACGTGGTGATCGCCGGTCACGATGGCGGCACGGGGGCATCGCCCTGGAGTTCGATCAAGCACGCCGGATCGCCGTGGGAACTGGGCCTGGCCGAGACGCAGCAAACGCTGGTGCTCAACCGCCTGCGCAGCCGCATCCGCGTGCAGACCGACGGCCAGATGAAGACCGGCCGTGACGTGGTCATCGGCGCGCTGCTCGGAGCCGATGAGTTCGGCTTTGCCACCGCGCCGCTGGTGGTCGAGGGCTGCATCATGATGCGCAAGTGCCACCTCAATACCTGCCCGGTGGGCGTGGCCACCCAAGACCCGACGCTGCGCGCCAAGTTCCAGGGCAAGCCCGAGCACGTGGTGAACTACTTCTTCTTCGTCGCCGAAGAAGCGCGTCAGATCATGGCCCAGCTGGGCGTGCGCAAGTTCGACGACCTGGTCGGCCGCGCTGATTTGCTCGACACCCGCAAGGGGCTCGATCACTGGAAGGCCAAGGGGCTGGACTTCTCGCGCATCTTTCACCTGCCGGCAGCACCGGCCGAGGTGCCGCGTCGCCAGGTCGAAGAGCAAGACCACGGCCTGACCTGCGCGCTTGACGTGGCGCTGATCGAAAAGTGCAAGCCCGCACTCGAGCGGGGCGAGAAGGTGCAGTTCATGCACGCGGTGCGAAACGTCAACCGCACCGTCGGCGCCATGCTGTCGGGCGAGTTGGTCCGGCGGCATCCGCAAGGCCTGCCTGACCAGACCATCTTCATCCAGATGGAAGGTACTGGCGGCCAGAGCTTCGGCGCGTTCCTCGCGCAGGGCATCACGTTCTATCTGATCGGTGATGCCAACGACTACACCGGCAAGGGCATGAGCGGCGGGCGCATTGCGATCCGTCCGAGCCTCGAGTTCCGTGGTGACGCCACGCAAAACATCATCGTGGGCAACACGGTGCTGTACGGCGCGACCAGCGGCGAGGCGTTCTTCCGCGGCGTGGCCGGCGAGCGCTTTGCGGTGCGCCTGTCGGGGGCCACGGCGGTGGTCGAAGGCACCGGCGATCACGGTTGCGAGTACATGACTGGCGGCACCGTGGTCGTGCTGGGTGAAACCGGCCGCAACTTCGCTGCCGGCATGAGCGGCGGCATGGCCTACGTCTACGACCCGAAGGGTCAGTTTGCCTCGCGCTGCAACACCTCGATGGTGAGCCTGGAGCGCGTGCTGCCGCCGGCCGAGCAGACCGCCACCACCAACAAGGCAGCCTGGCACAAGGGTCAGACCGACGACGCCATCCTCAAGCGTCTGATCGAGGACCACCACAAGTGGACCGGCTCGCTGCAAGCGCGCCATTTGCTCGACCAGTGGGAAGTCTCGCGGACCAAGTTCGTGAAGGTGTTCCCCAACGAGTACAAGCGCGCACTTGGCGAGATGGCGGCCAAGGCGGCTGTCGCGGCGCCAGTTGCGGCTGCACCAGACGCGGCGCCCACCACCGCCAAGGCCGGCAAGGCCAAGGCGCCTGCGGCGAAGTGATGCCGTAGCGCACGTCCACAGCAGCACAGACCACATCCATCAGCGAATCAGCAGGAAGCAAATTCATCATGGGAAAAATCACCGGATTCATGGAGTTCGAGCGCCTTGAGGAGGGCTACCAGCCCGTCGAGTTGCGCCTCAAGAGCCATAAGGAATTTGTGATCGGCCTGAAGGACGATGAGGCCAAGATCCAGAGCGCGCGCTGCATGGATTGCGGCACGCCGTTTTGCAACAGCGGCTGCCCGGTCAACAACATCATTCCGGACTTCAATGAGCTGGTGTTTCGCGGCGATTGGAAGAACGCGATCGATGTGCTGCACTCGACCAACAACTTTCCCGAGTTCACCGGCCGCATCTGCCCTGCGCCTTGCGAGGCCGCCTGCACCCTGAACGTCAACGACGATGCGGTGGGCATCAAGAGCATCGAGCACGCGATCATCGACCGTGCCTGGGCCGAAGGCTGGGTGGCGCCGCGCGTGCCCAAGGCCAAGACGGGCAAGACCGTGGCCATCGTGGGTTCGGGCCCCGCGGGCCTGGCCGCTGCCCAGCAACTGGCGCGTGTGGGCCACGACGTGACCGTGTTCGAAAAGAACGACCGTGTCGGCGGCTTGCTGCGCTACGGCATTCCCGACTTCAAGATGGAAAAGTCGCACATCGATCGTCGCGTCGAGCAGATGCGCGCCGAAGGCGTGACCTTCCGCACCGGTGTGCTGGTGGGCGTGATCCCCGAGTCCACCAAGGTCACCAACTGGGCCACCGAGGTCATCACCCCTGAGCAGCTCAAGGCGCAGTTCGATGTGGTGCTGCTGGCCGGTGGCGCCGAGCTGTCGCGCGACCTGCCGGTGCCCGGGCGCGACCTCGAGGGCATTCACTTCGCCATGGAATTTCTGCCGCTGCAAAACAAGGTCAATGCCGGCGACAAGGTCAAGGGCCAGTTGCGCGCCGACGGCAAGCATGTGGTCGTGATCGGCGGCGGTGACACCGGCAGCGACTGCGTGGGTACCAGCAATCGCCACGGTGCGGCCAGCGTGACGCAGTTCGAGCTGATGCCGATGCCTCCCGAGCATGAGGACAAGCCGCTGGTGTGGCCGTACTGGCCCACCAAGCTGCGCACTTCGTCGAGCCACGAAGAGGGCTGCGACCGCGAGTTCGCCATCGCCACCAAGGAGTTCATCGGCGGCGAAGGCAAGGCCAAGGGCAAGGTCAAGGCGGTGCGCACGGTGCGTGTCGAGTGGCGCGGCGGCAAGATGGTCGAAGTGCCGGGCAGCGAGCAGATCCTGCCGGCCGATCTGGTGCTGTTGGCCATGGGCTTCACCAGCCCGGTCGCCGGGATGCTTGACGCGTTCGGCATCGACAAGGACATGCGCGGCAACGCGCGTGCTGGTACGGATGAGGTCGCCGGCTACGCCACCAACGTGCCCCAGGTGTTTGCTGCGGGCGACGTGCGCCGTGGTCAGTCTTTGGTGGTGTGGGCCATCCGCGAGGGACGTCAGGCCGCACGAGCCATTGACCTGCACCTGATGGGCCGCAGCGATCTGCCTCGCTGAGGCTGAAGCGGCCGGGTTGCGCCCGGCCGCGCACCGTGCCTTTGCGGCATCGGTACGACAAAGGGGAGCGGGGCGTCGCCCGGGTGGGTTCGCCTATGATCCACCGCCGCCAACGCAAGCAGTTTCCGTGGGCGGCCACGGCCCATGAGTCAGCAACAACCACACCCATCCCCACACCCCGAAGCATTGATTGAAATGCGTGGGGTGACGTGCGGCTATGGCGATCGCATCATCCTCAAGGATGTCGATATCAGCCTGCCGCGAGGCAAGGTCATCGGCGTGATGGGCACCTCCGGTGGCGGCAAGACCACGCTGCTGCGTCTGATCGGGCGCCAGCTCTCGCCTTTGAGCGGGCAGGTGCTGTTTGACGGAATCGACCTCGCCGGGCTCGATCGCCAAGGGCTTTACGCCATGCGCCGGCGCATGGGCATGCTGTTCCAGTTCGGCGCGCTGTTCACCGACTTGTCGGTGTTCGACAACGTGGCCTTTCCTTTGCGCGAGCACACCAACCTCAGCGAATCGATGATCCGCGACATGGTGCTGATGAAGCTCGATGCGGTGGGCCTGCGTGGCGCGCGCCACCTGATGCCTTCCGAGGTGTCCGGCGGCATGGCGCGTCGGGTGGCGCTGGCCCGCGCGATCGTGCTCGACCCCGATCTCATCATGTACGACGAGCCTTTTGCCGGGTTGGATCCGATCTCGCTGGGCAGCGCCTCGCGGCTGATCCGCGACCTCAACCACGCCCTCGGTGTCACCAGCGTGGTGGTCTCGCATGACGTGGAAGAGACCTTTGCGATCGCCGACCACATTGTGTTTCTCGCCAACGGACGGGTCGCCGCCCAGGGCACGCCCGATGAGATCCGCGCCAGCACCGACCCTCTGGTGCACCAGTTCTTCACCGCATCGCCCGACGGTCCGGTGCAGTTCCATTACCCGGCCGTGTCGGTGGCTGAAGATTTTGGCGCGGAGGGCCGGGCATGAACTGGCTCAATCCGGCCTGGGTCGGCCGTCTCGTGCTGACCAAGCTGGCCGTGCTGGGCATGGCCGCGCGGCTGCTGGTGCGGCTGATCTCGCTGATCCCGGCGGCGCTGCGGCGCTTCTCACTGGTGGTCGAGCAGACCTTCTTCGTGGGCAATCGCTCGCTGTCGATCATTGGCGTGTCGGGTCTGTTCGTCGGCTTCGTGCTGGCCTTGCAGGGCTACTACACGCTGCAGCGCTATGGGTCGGCCGAGGCGGTGGGCTTGCTGGTGGCGTTGTCGCTGGTGCGCGAACTCGGGCCGGTCGTGTCGGCGTTGCTGTTTGCCGGTCGGGCGGGCACGTCGTTGACGGCGGAGATCGGTCTCATGAAGGCCGGCGAGCAACTCGACGCGATGGAGATGATGGCCGTCGACCCCGTGCAGCGGGTGCTCGCGCCACGCTTCGTGGCGGGCCTGATTTCCATGCCGTTGCTCGCGGGCGTGTTCAGCGCTGTGGGCGTGCTGGGTGGCTGGCTGGTGGCGGTGCCGCTGATCGGCATCGACGGCGGGGCGTTCTGGTCGCAGATGCAAGGCGGGGTCAGCGCCTGGTCGGACGTGGGCAACGGCGTGATCAAGAGCGCCGTGTTCGGCCTGACCGTGACTTTCGTGTCGCTGTGGCAGGGCTACACCTGCAAGCCGACGCCCGAGGGCGTTTCTCAAGCCACCACGCGCACGGTCGTGGTGTCGTCTCTGGCGGTGCTGGCACTCGATTTCGTGCTCACGGCCATGATGTTTTCGATCTGATGACCATGTGTCGACAAGGGGACTGACGGTGCAAAAATCTCGTCATGATGTGTGGGTGGGGCTGTTCGTGATGGCGGGCGC
>CANGBT010000158.1 GCA_947452135.1 Burkholderiales bacterium | reverse complement strand
GCGGTGCTGCTCAGCCCGGCGTGCGCCAGCCTCGACATGTTTCGCAACTACGCCCACCGCGCCGAGGTGTTCGTGGCCGAGGTGCAGGCGATCGCCGCCGACGCGGGGGTGCCGGCATGAAGGCGCTGGCCTCGTTCGCTGTGCCCTCGCTGATGGCGCGGCTGGCCTTCTGGCGCCGCAGTGACGATGCCGAGGCGAACCCGGCCATCCCCGTGCGCGACTGGATCCAGACGTCCACCAGCGCGCCGGCGCGCCTGCTCGGCTTCGATCAGGGTCTGGTGGGCGTGGTCTTCGCGCTTCTGGCGCTGGGCGTGGTGATGGTGTTCAGCGCCTCGATCGCCATGCCCGACAACCCCAAGTTCACCAACTACACGCCGACCTACTTTCTGGTGCGCCACGTGATGTCGCTGGGCATCGCCTGTCTGGCCGCGCTGGTGGCGGTGCAGATCCCGATCGCGTTCTGGGAAAAGGCCAACCCGTGGCTGTTCGGCCTGGCGCTGGCGATGCTGCTGCTGGTGCTGATCCCGATTCCCGGCGTGCACCGCGTCAACGGCGCGCGCCGCTGGATCCCGCTGGGCATCCTCAACTTCCAGCCGTCCGAGCTGGCCAAAGTGGCCATGGCGATGTACGCCGCAGGCTACATGGTGCGCAAGATGGACGCCCGCGAGAAGTTCTGGCAAGCCGTGATCCCGATGGCGATCGCCGTGGGCGTTGTCGGTGTGCTGCTGCTGGCCGAGCCCGACATGGGTGCGTTCATGGTGATCGCCATGATCGCCATGGGCATCTTGTTCCTGGGCGGCGTGAACGGGCGCATGTTCTTGCTGATCACCGCGGTGCTGATCGGCGCGTTCGTGCTGATGATCACCCTGAGCGAATGGCGCCGCGAGCGCATCTTTGCGTACCTCAACCCGTGGGACGAGAAGTACACGCTGGGCAAGGCGTACCAGCTCTCGCACTCGCTGATCGCTTTCGGCCGCGGCGGCTGGTTCGGTCAGGGGCTGGGCTCGAGCGTCGAAAAGCTGCACTACCTGCCCGAGGCGCACACCGACTTCCTGCTGGCGGTGATCGGCGAGGAGCTCGGCCTGGTCGGCGTGGTGTGCGTCATCGCCGCGTTCTTCTGGCTGGCGCGCCGCGCCTTCCACATCGGCCGCCAGGCCATCGCCCTCGACCGCGTGTTCGCCGGTCTGTACGCGCAAGGCGTGGGCATCTGGATCAGTGGCCAGGCCTTCATCAACATGGGCGTGAACCTTGGCGTGCTGCCCACCAAGGGGCTGACGCTGCCGCTGATGAGTTACGGCGGCTCGGCCATCCTGATGAACATGGTGGCGCTGGCCATCGTGGCGAGGGTGGACATTGAGAGCCGGCAGTTGATGAGAGGGGGCAGGGCATGACGATGCTGTCTTCTCGCTGCCCGCGTGGGGGGCTCTTTCTCGCTCCCCGCGAGTGGGCGTCTCTGTTCGCGAGAGCCCGCCGGGTTTCGGCCCGGCTGCCGAGTGACTTTCTTCTGCTGGCCCAGAAGAAAGTCACCAAAGAAGAGGGCCCGAACACCAGCCCATTTGAGTGGCTCGCTTCGGCTACACGCCTACTTCAGAGGCTCTGGCTCGAGAACATTCAGCGAACCACTTTGGCGGCTACCTCGCTCATGTTCAGCCGCTCAATTTCGTTGCGCCTCGACCCTGCGGGTCCACGGCGTGGTGGCGTGCAAAGGTCAGAGCCAGTCGCTACAGGCCGTGCCGCGGCCAAGGCAAAGCCTGTCGCCGCCCAACCTCTCGGGTTCTCAGTGCCGCTTCTCGTGCAGCGTCCGATGCAGTCCGCCTGTAGCCGTAGCGGGCAGGCCAAATGGGCTGGTGTTCGGGCCCTTTGCTTTGGTGACTTTCATTTGGGCCCACAAATGAAAGTCACTCGGCAGCCGGGCCGAAACCCGGCGGGCTGCAACGCAGTGCAAAACCCGAAGCGGGAAGCGAGAAACCCAGCGGGCTATCTCAAGGGGAGCCCCCCATGAGCACCCGACACCTTCTCATCGTCGCTGCCGGCACCGGCGGCCACGTCATCCCCGGACTGGCGGTTGCCGCCGAAGTGCAGCGTCGTGGCTGGACGGTGAGCTGGCTGGGCACCACCACCGGCATGGAAAACAAGCTGGTGCCGCCCAGCGGTATCGAGATGGACCGCATCGCCTTCACCGGCTTGCGCGGCAAGGGGCTGGCGCACACGCTGGGTGGCGTGGTGCGGCTGTTCGCGGCGCTGGGCCGTTGCGCACAGGTCATCCGGCGCCGTCGTGCGCAAGTGGTGCTGGGGATGGGCGGCTACCTGTGTTTTCCGGCCGGCCTGATGGCCGCGCTGCTGCGCAAGCCGCTGATGCTGGTCAATGCCGACGCGGCGCTGCTGCTGAGCAACCGCGCGCTGCTGCCCGTGGCCGATCGCATTGCCTTTGGCTTCGATGGCCCGGCGGCACACGACACGCGGCGCAGCGTGGTCACCGGCAACCCGGTGCGCGCGGCGATCGAATCGCTGCCGGTGCCAGCGCAGCGCTTTGCCGATCGCGCGGGGCCGCTGCGGCTGCTGGTGGTCGGCGGCAGCCTGGGCGCGCAGGCGCTCAACCGCTGCGTGCCGCAGGCGCTGGCGCTGCTGCCGGCCGGCCAGCGCCCGCAGGTGACCCACCAGACCGGCGCGGCGCAGATCGATGCGGTGCGCGCGGGCTACGTCGAGGCGGGTGTCGAGGCCGAGGTGCTGCCGTTCATCGACAACATGGCCGAGCGGCTGGCCGCGTGCGACGTGATCGTGTGCCGCGCCGGTGCCATCACCGTGAGCGAGCTGTGCGCGGCCGGCGTGGCCAGCGTGCTGGTGCCGCTGGTGGCCAGCACCACCTCGCACCAGCGCGACAACGCGCAGTGGATGGCCTCGCACGGCGCTGCGCTGCACCTGCCGCAAACCGAACTCAACCCGCGCCACCTCGCCGATGTGGTGGCCGGTTTCACGCGCGACGCGCTGCTCGCCATGGCCATGCAAGCGCGCGCGCTGGCGCGGCCCAAGGCGGCCGAGCGCGTGGCCGATGAACTCGAAAGGCTGGTGCTGGCATGACGCACGCCGTGAAACACATTCACTTCGTTGGCGTCGGGGGTTCCGGCATGAGCGGCATCGCCGAGATCCTGCACAACCTGGGCTACACCGTGTCGGGCTCGGACTCGAGCGACAGCGCCACGGTGCGCCGGCTGGCCTCGCTGGGCATCACGGTGCACGTGGGGCACAACGCCGACCACATCGCCGGCGCCGAAGCGGTGGTCACGTCCACGGCGGTGCGCGCCGACAACCCCGAGGTGATTGCCGCGCGTGCGAAGCGCATTCCGGTGGTGCCGCGCGCGGTGATGCTGGCCGAGCTGATGCGTCTGAAAAAGGGCATCGCGATCGCCGGCACCCACGGCAAGACCACCACCACCAGCCTGGTCACCAGCGTGCTGGCCGAAGCCGGCCTCGACCCGACCTTCGTGATCGGCGGGCGGCTCAATGCGGCCGGTGCCAACTCGCGCCTGGGTTCGGGCGATCACATCGTGGTCGAGGCCGACGAGTCGGATGCGTCGTTCCTCAACCTGCTGCCGGTGATGGCGGTGGTGACCAACATCGACGCCGATCACATGGACACCTACGGCCATGACTTCGCGCGGCTCAAGCAGGCGTTCGTCGAGTTCGTGCACCGCATGCCGTTCTACGGCGCGGCCATCGTGTGCAGCGACGACGCCGGCGTGCGCTCGATCATGCCGATGCTGTCGCGCCCGGTGGTCACTTACGGGTTCGGTGAAGACGCCATGGTGCGCGCGGTCCACGTGCAGGCGGACGCCGGACGCATGCACTTCACGGTGCAGCGGCGCAACGGCGTCGTGATGCCCGACCTTGACATCACGCTCAACCTGCCGGGCGACCACAACGTGCTCAACGCGCTGGCCGCCATCGCCGTGGCCACCGAGCTCGAGCTGAGCGACGAAGCGATGGTCAAGGGTCTGGCCGAATTCCGCGGCGTCGGCCGGCGCTTCCAGCGCTACGGCGAGGTGGCGATCAACCCGGCGGATGCGTCGGCCGGCCAGTTCACGCTGATCGACGACTACGGTCACCACCCGGTCGAGATGGCTGCCACGCTGGCCGCCGCGCGCGGGGCCTTCCCGGGGCGCCGTCTGGTGCTGGCCTTCCAGCCGCACCGGTTCTCCCGCACCCGCGACTGCTTCGAGGATTTCGTCAAGGTCATCGGCAGCGCCGACGCCGTGCTGCTCACCGAGGTCTACGCCGCCGGCGAGTCGCCCATCGTCGCCGCCGACGGCCGCGCCCTGGCCCGCGCGCTGCGCGTGGCCGGCAAGGTCGACCCGGTGTTCGTCGACGACGTCGCCGAGTTGCCGCAAGCCATCGCCGACCACGTCAGGGCGGGCGATGTGGTGGTGTCGATGGGCGCGGGGTCGATCGGCCAGGTGAGCGCTCAAGTGCTTGAGTTGAAACACGCGGAGGCCGCACGATGAATCTGGATCTGTCCACCGTGGGCCAGGTCGCTGTGTCTGATCTGGGCAAAGTTGCCGTGCTGCTGGGCGGCACGTCGGCCGAGCGCGAGATCTCGCTGATGTCCGGTGGCGGCGTGCTGGCCGCGCTGCAATCGCTGGGGGTCGATGCCATCGGCTTCGATCCGGCCGAGCGCGATCTGTCGGAGTTGAAGCGCGAAGGCGTGGCCCGCTGCTTCATCGCGCTGCACGGCCGCCACGGCGAAGACGGCACGGTGCAAGGCGCGCTCGAGATGCTGGGCATCGCCTACACCGGCTCGGGCGTGATGGCCTCGGCGGTGGCGATGGACAAGGTCATGACCAAGCGGTTGTGGCTCGCCGAAGGCCTGCCCACGCCGCGCCACGTGTGGCTCGAGCCCGGCGCGCTGCAAGACGAATCGGTGGTGAACCGGCTGCGCTGCGTGGCCGCCGAACTGGGCCTGCCGCTGATCGTGAAGCCGCCGCGCGAGGGCTCTTCGATCGGCGTGACCAAGGTCGTCAGTCACGGCGACATCGACCAGCACCTGCTTGATGCGGTGACGCTGGCCGCGCGCTACGACGCCGACGTGCTGTGCGAGGAGTTCATCGCCGGCGAGGAAGTCACCTGCCCGGTGCTCGGCGAAGGTGCCAGCGCCCGCGCGCTGCCGGTGGTGCGCATCCGTGCCCCCGAAGGCGCCTACGACTACCAGAACAAGTACTTCACCGACTCGGTCACCTACCACTGCCCGAGCGGGTTGCCCGAGGCCGAAGAGCGCGAGATCCAGCGCCTGGCCGTGGCGGCTTACCGCGCGCTGGGCTGCCGCGGCTGGGGCCGTGCCGATCTGATGATCCGCGCGAGCGACCGCAAGCCCTTCCTGCTCGAGATGAACACCTCGCCGGGCATGACCTCGCACTCGCTGGTGCCGATGTCGGCGCGCGCTGCAGGGCTGCCCTATGACCAGCTGTGTGGGCTGATCGCCAGCCAGGCGCGGCTCGACGCCGTGCCCGGCCGCCAACCGTCGGCTGCCTGAACCACCGCCACGCCCCATGACCACCGGCACCACCTTCATCCGCTCGCACGCCGCCCGCCAGGCCGTGGCCGAGCCGGTGCTGCCCGATGACGTGCGCTGGATGCACAACACCTCGAACCTGCTGTTCGCGCTGGCCGGCGTGCTGCTGGTGGCGATGGCGCTGCTGTGGTTGACGCGCCTTCCGGTGTTCGCGCTGCGCTCGATCCGCATCGACGGCGACATGGCGCGCAACAGCGTGGCCACCATCCGCGTCAATGCGCTGCCCCAGCTGCG
>CANGBT010000157.1 GCA_947452135.1 Burkholderiales bacterium | reverse complement strand
CATCAGTGAAAGCAGAAACAGCATGAGCTTACAAATCCGCAACATCGCCATCATTGCCCACGTGGACCATGGCAAGACCACGATGGTCGACCAACTGCTGCGCCAAAGCGGCACCTTCGCCGAGCACGAGAAGGTGGTTGACACCGTGATGGACAGCAATGCGATCGAGCGCGAGCGCGGCATCACCATCCTGGCCAAGAACTGTGCCGTCAGCTGGAAAGAAACCCACATCAACATCGTTGACACCCCGGGCCACGCTGACTTCGGCGGCGAAGTGGAACGCGCGTTGTCGATGGTCGACGGTGTGGTGCTGCTCATCGACGCCCAGGAAGGCCCGATGCCGCAAACGCGCTTCGTGACCAAGAAGGCGCTGGCGCTGGGCCTCAAGCCCATCGTCGTGGTCAACAAGGTCGACAAGCCGGGTGCCAAGCCCGATGCCGTGATCAACGCCGCGTTCGACCTGTTCGACAAGCTGGGTGCCAACGATGAGCAGCTCGACTTCCCGGTCGTCTACGCCTCGGGCATCAACGGCTGGTCATCGCTGGAAGAAGGTGCTCCGGGCGAGCAGTGGGGCCCTGACATGTCGGCGCTGTTCGACACCATCTTGCGCTGCGTGCCGGCGCAAAGCGGAGACGCTTCTGCGCCGCTGCAGTTGCAAATCTCGGCGCTCGATTACTCCACCTTCGTCGGTCGCATCGGCGTGGGCCGCATCAGCCAGGGCACGATCAAGCCCGGCATGAACGTGGCGGTGATGGAAGGTCCAGGCGGCAAGTCCATCAACGGCCGTGTCAACCAGGTGCTGACCTTTCAAGGCTTGGACCGTGTGCAGGTTACCGAAGCCGGCCCGGGCAACATCGTGCTGATCAATGGCATCGACGAGATCGGGATCGGGGTCACTGTCACCGACCCGTCCAACCCTGCGCCGCTGCCGATGCTCAAGGTGGACGAGCCCACGCTGACCATGAACTTCTGCGTCAACACCAGCCCGCTGGCTGGCCGTGAAGGCAAGTACGTCACCAGCCGCCAGATCTGGGACCGGCTGCAAAAAGAACTCCAATCCAACGTCGCGCTGCGCGTGAGCGAGACCGATGAGGACGGCATCTTTGAGGTGATGGGCCGCGGTGAACTGCACCTGACCATCTTGCTGGAGAACATGCGCCGCGAAGGCTACGAGCTGGCCGTGAGCAAGCCGCGCGTGGTGTTCCGCGACGTGAATGGCGAGAAGCACGAGCCTATCGAGCTGGTCACGGCCGACGTGGAGGAGATTCATCAGGGCGGCGTGATGCAAGCCCTCGGCGAGCGCAAGGGCGAGCTGGTGAACATGGAACCTGATGGCCGCGGTCGCGTTCGTCTGGAGTACCGCATCCCGGCGCGTGGCCTGATTGGCTTCACCAACGAGTTCCTGAACCTCACGCGCGGCTCGGGCCTGATCAGCAACATCTTTGATGGCTACGAGGCCCACAAGGGCGACATCGCCGGTCGCAAGAACGGTGTGCTGATCAGCATGGACGCCGGTGAGATCTTCACCTACGCGTTGGGCAAGCTTGATGACCGCGGTCGCATGTTCGTCAAGCCCAACGATCCGGTGTACGAGGGCATGATCGTGGGCATCCACAGCCGCGACAACGACCTGGTGGTCAATGCCACGCGCACCAAGCAGCTGACCAACTTCCGCGTCAGCGGCAAGGAAGACGCGATCAAGATCACGCCACCGATCGACCTCACGCTCGAGTACGGTGTCGAGTTCATCGATGACGACGAACTGGTCGAGATCACCCCGAAGTCGGTTCGCGTGCGCAAGCGCCACCTGCGTGAAAGCGACCGCAAGAAGGCGTCGCGCGACAACGGCTGATCCGTCAGCCGCGGTGTGGTGTGAGCGGCCTACTCGGCCGGGATCGCCACACCATCGGTGGCTGCCATCTGGCGTGATTTGAGGCCCCAGCTCCACAGGGCCTCGAAGGGCAGTGGCAACACCAGAAACCAATGCTCCAGCACCGCCAGTGTCAGCAGCGTGGCGGCGAAGGTGAGGGCGGTGGTGTCGAACGCACTGCTGTCGATCGCCCCTGCAGCCTGCCAGACCAGCACGGCCACGATGGTCGAGGCGATCACCGACACCGGGAACAGTCCGTTCATCGCCCGCCGGGTGAAGTAGGTCTGCAAATACTTCAGGTGCGCGGGCAGGAAGCCCTCGTTCAGGTTGCGCACGCCCAGAAATACGTTGAGCTTGGCGCTTTGCCGCATGACCCACAGGATCATGAAGGTCCACAGGCCCGTCGGGTTGTTGCCGCCCCAGGTGACTGCCAGCACCGCACCGCCCAGCACCACCAGCGCCAGTTCATGGTGCAGCACGGCCATCAGGGCATGACCCGCCCTGTCCCAGCCCGATGACGCCGCAGGACACGGCGTGCGGCGTGGTCCGGTCACGTAGCCCAGCAAGAACGCCACCTCTTGCCATGCCCACACCAGCACCCCGCAGGTGAACGCCAGATAGGCACCGGTGATGCGCGTGTCATCGCGCGTGACGGCCAGGCCGATCAGCGCAGCCAGCAGCACGACGGTCGTGCCCAGCATCGTCCACTTGAAGGTGCGGCGCGGCATGCCGTTGAGAAACAGGATGACCCCCGTGCTGAACCACCACACAAACAGCGTGTAGAGCAGCGGCAACGCGTACTGGGCCATGATTTTCCTGCGGTGGACGAAGCCGGTGGTTTTACCTCACCAGGCAGGCGCCACCCGGATGTCGACCGGCAGTGCGTTGGCCTGCGCAGGCAGACAGAACAGACGCGCGAAGGTGGCGCCGGCGGCCAGCCGAAGGCCGAGCTTCTTGATGCCATTGACCAGGCCACCTTGCGCGGTGGCTGCGTCCATCGCATCCGAGATCTTGCGCAGCCGCTCCAGCCCGGCGCGAAAGCGCGGGTCATCGGTGTTGAGCGTCAGCGGGAACACCTGCTTGGTGATCTCGGAGGTGATGCGAAACACCTGGTAGTCGTATTCGGTCGGGTTCAGGCCCATGGCCGCGTGCATTTCGGGGCGCTGGTGGTCGCGCACGTACATGGTGGCGTAGACCGCCAGCAAGAAAAAGCGGATCCACAGCTTGTTCACACCGGTCAGCAGCTTGGGGTCGGCGCGCATCAGCAAGGCAAACGCCTCGCCGTGGCGGAATTCGTCGTTGCACCAGCGCTCGAACCACTTGAAGATGGGGTGGAAGCACAGCTCGGGGTGCCGCTCGACCTGGCGGTAGATCGCGATGTAGCGCGCGTAGCCGATCTTCTCGGACAGGTAGGTCGCGTAGAAGATGAACTTCGGACGGAAGTAGGTGTACTTCTTGGCCTTGACCAGAAAGCCCAGGTCGACGCCGATGCCGAAGTCCTTGAGCCATTGGTTGATGAAGCCGGCGTGGCGGCTCTCGTCACGCGCCATCAGCGACATCAGCTCCTTGACGTCTGGGTTGGTCACGCGCTTTTTCATCTCGGTGTAGAGCACGCAGCCCGAGAACTCGGAGGTCACCGAGCTGATCATGAATTCGGTGAATTCCTTGTGCAGCGCAGGCGGCAGTTGCGAGTAGTTGGCCATCATGTCGGCCGGGCGCTGGAAGTGATCGACGTTGGAGTCGGAGCGGAACTCGGCCATCAGCGTGTCCCACTGGGCGCGCACCGGCGTGACGTCAATGCGGTCCATCGCGTCGTAGTCGGTTGTGTAAAAGCGCGGCGTGAGCATCGTGTTCTGCAACGCGGTGGTGGTTGCTTCGTTCGGTGCGCGTTGGGCGATCGTGGTCATGGATGGCTCCGTGTCGAATAAGGAGTTGTGTGTCAGCGCCTTGCCGGGCTGTCGTTCAGGAAGCGCACGAACACGGCGGCGTTGGTTGGCCCGAACGAGCCCAGATCCACGCGCGCACCGGTGGTCGGATCAAGCAGTGTGAGGCGGCCGTCCGCGTGGCCAAGCAGCTGGAAGGGCTGCTCCGAGCCCAGGCCGTTGCGCTTGCGCTCGCGGGCCAGACCGCGCAGCGATCCGCGAAAGAAACCGCTCTCGCCGCTCATGTTGTGGATCACGCTGCGGGTGGTGGCGTCGATCACGTCGACGCTGCCGTCGGCGCGGTCTTCAAAGCGCAGCTCGCGCATTTGCAGTACCGGGGCGTCTGGTGTGCGGATGTCGGTGCCCGACAGGCGCACGGCGGCCACGCTCAATACCGTGGCCAGCAACACGCCGCCGATGGCGATCAGCGCGCGGCGCGGAAGGACAGGTTCGACCAAGGTGGCTTCCATGGTCAGGCGCTTTGCGTCAGGCCGGCGTCCGCCGTACGGCCGCTCCAGCGGCCGGATGCCGAGGTCGCGTCGGCGGCGGCAGGACGGGTCACTGCCGTCGGCCTCGCGGCTTCAGGGCTGGGCGCGGTTGCGACGGCCAGGCCGGTGGATGCGCTCCAGGCTCGCGCCAGCAGTTGCCCGACGGCCTGCACGTCAGGCACGCCGCGCAGCATGGGCTCGGGTCGGGCCAGCCGCCAAGGCCGGGCGTGTGGCCACAGATGGACGTAGGCGATCCGGTCGCTGCCGGCGAGTGCCAGCGTGATGTCGCCGATGCCGTTGCCGGCGTCCCGGAACCCGGCGTTGGCAATGCGGCCGAACGGCAGGTTGAAGGTCACGCCGAGCACGATGCCGATGCGCATGACCACGCGCTTGTCGGTGATGGTGTACACGGTTGTGTTCGCCGACATCACGGCCAGGCCCAGCGCCGTGCCGATCGCCAGCGCAGCCAGCGGACTGACCATCAGCACCGCCTTCAACGCAGCGGTGGCCGTGCCGCCATCGAGCAGCACCAAGGCGGCGCGGATCGCGAGGATGGCCACGAAGTACAGCGTCAGCTTGCGAACGAAAAATACCTGGCGCGACAGAGCGCGCCAGTCGGGCGAGCCTTGCCACAGCACCTTCTCGTGGGCAGGCAAAACCTCAGGAAGGCCGTACGCCGGCTCAAGCTCGTGCTCGTGCTCGTGACCGTCGTAGTTGACCTTCATACCAGCGGCTCCTGCCGTGAGGGCTCGGCGTACAGCGTGCCGGCACCGTAGTAGGCCATGACCTTTTCTTCTTCGAGCATCGTGATCTGCACCGGGCTGCGGGTGGCTGGCACACGAGCGAACTGGTGGCTCATGATCGAGCGGACCTTGACGCCAGTCGGACGGATGCGGCAGAAGTTGACGGGTAGCAGCACGGTGCGCTGCGTGCCGTCGACGTTCACGGCCACCTCGAGGTAGCGGAACATCATTTCCATCTTGTCGATCCACAGATCGACCACCGTGCCACCGACTTCGTCATCGGCGCCGAAGACCTCGAGCCCGCGCGGGTCGGTGTCGTTGGGGGCCACGCCGAATCCTTCAGCCACGCGCAGCGGAACGATCTTGGCCTCGCCGTGCCACATGGCATCGGGCACATCGGCACGGTCGGCATAGGCACCCGGCCCCACGCCATCGAGCATCGGGTTGCCCGTGGGCACCAGCGGCGCACCCGCGTAGCGGTGCAGAGGCTGGGCGTGCAGGGTTTGAGGCGACACCTTGTCGTTCGGGAACGAGACCTCGTCGCCGTGCTCAAGCTTGAAAGTCTTCGGCGTGGGCTTCATCACGAAGCCCGGGCTGTACTCGGTGGCGCCGCAGGGGTGCACCGTTTCCAGCGGGAAGCCCTCGCGCTTGCTCTCCATCTGGAGGTAGTACACCAGACCGAAGAAGAAAACCCAGAAGATGTACAGAACGATCTGTGCGACGTCGATATAGCCGGTGATGGCTCCAGTGCCCATGGTGTGGTCTCCTCTTTTTCTG
>CANGBT010000156.1 GCA_947452135.1 Burkholderiales bacterium | reverse complement strand
TCGGTCTGGCTGGTTTTTTCGCTGAGGGCGTAGCGGCCGCTGAGGGGCTCGGACATGTCAGGCTCCGGAGGGAAATGAATGAGTGGGGTTTGATGTGTGGATGCCGCTCAGGCGGTGCCGCCCACGGTCAGGCGGTCGATGCGCAAGGTGGGCTGGCCCACGCCGACGGGCACGCTCTGGCCTTCCTTGCCGCAGGTGCCCACGCCGGGGTCGAGCTTGAGGTCGTTGCCGATCATGCTCACGCGGGTGAGCGCGTCGGGGCCGTTGCCGATGATGGTGGCGCCCTTGACCGGGTATTGGATCTTGCCGTTTTCGACCCAGAACGCCTCGCTCGCCGAGAACACGAACTTGCCGCTGGTGATGTCGACCTGACCGCCGCCGAAGTTGCTCGCGTACAGGCCGCGCTTGAGGCCGGCGATGATTTCTTCTTTGGTCTTGTCGCCGGCGAGCATGTAGGTGTTGGTCATGCGCGGCATCGGCACGGCGGCGTAGCTCTCGCGCCGGCCGTTGCCGGTGGGCTTCACGCCCATCAGGCGTGCGTTCATCGAGTCCTGCAAGTAGCCCTTGAGGATGCCGTCTTCGATCAGCACGTTGCGCTGGCTGGCGTGGCCTTCGTCGTCGACGTTGATCGAGCCGCGCCGGTCGGGCAGCGTGCCGTCGTCGAGCACCGTCACGCCCGGGGCCGCCACGCGCTGGCCGATGCGCCCGCTGAACGCGCTTGAGCCCTTGCGGTTGAAGTCGCCCTCCAGCCCGTGGCCGATGGCCTCGTGCAGCAGCACGCCGGGCCAGCCCGAACCGAGCACCACGCTCATCTCGCCGGCCTTGGCCGCACGCGACTCGAGGTTGGTGAGCGCCGCGTTCACCGCGTCGTTCACATAGCCCTCGATCACGCTGTCGTCGAAGTGCGCGTAGCCGAAGCGTCCGCCGCCGCCGCCGCTGCCGGTTTCGCGGCGCACTTCGCCGTTGACCGTCTGCTCGGCGATCACCGTCACGCCCATGCGCACCAGCGGGCGCACGTCGGCGGCACGGGTGCCGTCGGCGCGGGCGATCAGCACCACGTCGTATTCACCGGACAGACTGGCCATGACCTGCTTGACGCGCGGGTCCTTGGCGCGGGCCATCTTTTCGATGCGCTCGAGCAGTGCCACCTTGGACGTGCTGTCGAGCGAGGCGATCGGATCCATCGGCAGGTACAGCGCGCGGCTGGTGGCCACCTTGCGCGGCGTGTTGACCTTGACGCGGCGGCTCTGGCCGGCCGCGGCGATCGTGCGCACCGTGTGGGCGGCGTCCATCAGGGCTGCCGCAGAGATGTCGTCTGAATACGCGAAGGCGGTTTTCTCGCCGGCCACCGCGCGCACGCCCACGCCCTGGTCGATGCCGAAGCTGCCGCTCTTGACGATGCCTTCTTCCAGGCTCCAGCCTTCGCTGCGGGTGTACTGAAAGTACAGATCGGCGTCGTCGATGCGGTGCGTGGCGATCGCCTGCAGGGCCTGCGCGAGCGACGCTTCGGTGAGCCCGAACGGCTCGAGCAGCAGCTGCTGCGCCACAGCCAGGCGCTCGATGGTGGGTTCGCGGGAGATCATGGGCAATCCTTCAAGACTCGAATTTCATTGTAGGAGTGGGCCACCCTCGGCCAACCCCGCTTGCGGCGGGCTCGCGATGCCACGCGCAACGGCCTCAAGGCGCGGCGTCGGCGTCCTTGAGTTCGAGCGCGCGGGCGTACAGCGCATTGCGCGGCGCGCCGGTGAGCGTGGCCGCCAGCGACACCGCCTGCTTGAGCGGCAATTCGCCCAGCAGCGTGCGCAACACGCTGTCGTGCTGCGCCGATTCGTCGGCTGAGGTGGACGGCGCCACGGCGTGCACCACCAGCACGAACTCGCCGCGCAGGCGGTTGGCGTCTTCGGCGGCCCAGCCGGCCAGCTCGGCCGCGGGCCGCGTGACGACGCTTTCGAACTGCTTGGTCAGCTCACGACACACCGTGACGGCGCGCGTGCCGCAGCACTCGCCCAGCGAGCGCAGCAGCGACTCGATGCGGTGCGGCGCCTCGAACAGCACCTGGGTGTCCAGGCTGGCCGCCAGCGATTGCAACGCCAGCGTGCGTTCGCCGCCCTTGGCGGGCAAAAATCCGATGAAACGAAAGCCCGAGCCCACCGTGTCTCCGGCCACGCTGACAGCGGTGATCGCGCTGCTCGCACCGGGCACCGCCACCACCCGGTGGCCGGCGGCGCTTACTGCGGCGACGAGTGCTGCTCCGGGGTCGCTGACGGCCGGGGTGCCGGCGTCGCTGACGTAGGCCACGCGCTCGCCACGGATCAGCCGCGCAATGACGTCGCCCGCCGACGACTGCTCGTTGTGCTGGTGCACGGCCATCAGGGGCTTGTCGAGGCCGAGGTGGCGCAGCAGTGGCGCGGTGTGGCGGGTGTCCTCGCAGGCCACCGCGTCCACCAGCGACAGCACGTGAATGGCACGCAGCGTCAGGTCGGCGAGGTTGCCGATCGGCGTGGCCACCACGTACAGCGCGCTGGCGGGATACTGCTGATGACCGGCTGCCGAAGCGGCGGCCAGGAGCAAGGCGGAGGAGGGAGTGGTGGTCACGACGAAGGCGGTGGGGGAGGACGGCGAGTCCCGTGCGTTGGCGCACCTTCTGGGCCAGGGGCTCACGCTCGTGCAGCGCAATTATCGGGTTGCGGCCGGGCCGCACGCGCGCGGCGGCGAAATCGACCTGATCGTGCGCGAGCGCGACGGCACGCTGGTTTTCGTCGAGGTCAAATCGCGCAAGACCAGCCGCTTCGGTGGCGCGGCGGCCAGCGTCAGTGTGGCCAAGCAGCGCAGCGTGATCTTTGCCGCGCGTTGCTACCTTCGGGCGTTTGCGTCACCGCCGGCGTGCCGCTTCGATGTGGTGGCCATCGAGGGCGAGCGCATCGAGTGGCTGCGCGGTGCTTTCGATGCGGCCTGAATGGCCTGCTGGGGCAAACCCTTGGCCTATGATGCTTGACCATGCTTGAACAACGAATCCAGCAACAGTTTTTTGACAGCGCCGACCTCAAGTACGCCGCCGCCGAGCCCCTGAGCAAGTCGATCGCCGAGGCGGTCGAGGCGGTGCTGGGCAGCATCACGGCCGGTGGCAAGGTGCTGGCCTGCGGCAATGGCGGATCGGCTGCCGACGCGCAGCATTTCGCCGCCGAACTGGTGGGCCGCTTCGAGCGCGAGCGGCCGGGTCTGGCGGCCATCGCGCTGACCACCGACACCTCCATCCTCACGGCGATCGGCAATGACTACGACTTTGCCTCGATCTACTCAAAGCAGGTGCAGGCTCTCGGCCAGCCCGGCGATGTGCTGATCGCCATCAGCACCAGCGGCAACTCGGCCAACGTGTTGGCCGCAGCCGAGGCGGCGCACGCCAAGGACATGACCGTCGTGGCGCTCACGGGCCGCACGGGCGGGCGCCTCGGTGAGTTGCTCACCGACACCGATGTGCACATTGCGGTGCCCCACGATCGCACCGCGCGCATCCAGGAAGTTCACTTGCTGGCGCTGCATTGCCTTTGCGATGCGGTCGATTTCCAGCTCCTCGGAGACCAAGAATGACCACCCAGACCCATCGATTGACCCGGCTTTGCAGCGTGCTGCTGTTGTCTTTGGCTGCGGCGGGTTCGCTCACCGCATGCCTTCCGCTGATGCTCGGCGGGGCCGTGGTGGGTGGCACCGTGGTGTTGACCGACCGGCGCACCACCGGCTCCCAGGTCGAGGACGAGGGCATCGAGCTCAAGGCCTCCAACCGCCTGCATGACGTGCTGGCACCGGCCCGCGGCCGCATCAGCGTGACCAGCTACAACCAGCTGGTGCTCGTGACCGGTGAGGTGATCAGCGATGCCGATCGGCAACTGGTCGAGCAGACCGTCTCGCGCGTCGAGAAGGTGCGCTCGATCGTCAACGAGGTGGCGGTGGTGGCCTCGCTGCAGTCGTCGACCCTGGGATCCGAAACGCTGCTGACCAGCCGCGTGAAGGCGGCGCTGGTCGACTCGAAGGACCCGCTGGCCAACGTCGTGAAGGTGGTCTCCGAGCGTGGCACCGTCTACCTGATGGGGCGTGTGACGGAGCGCGAGGCGCTCGCCGCTGTCGAATCGGTGCGCGGCGTGAGCGGCGTGCAAAAGGTGGTGCGCGTGTTCGAGATCATCAGCGAGGCCGATCTCGCTGCGCTGAAGTCGGGGTCCACCCCGAAGTGACCCGGACGCAGCTCAGCGCAGCCGCGTGATGAGGCTCGAGGTGTCGCAGCGCCCGCCGCCGGCGGCCTGCACGTCGGCGTAGAACCGGTCGACCAGCTCGGTCACCGGCAGTTGCGCGCCGTTGAGTTGCGCTTCTTGCAGCACCAGACCCAGGTCCTTGCGCATCCAGTCGACGGCAAACCCGAAGTCGAAGGCGCCGTCGACCATGGTGGGGCCGCGCTGGTCCATCTGCCAGCTTTGTGCGGCGCCCTTGCCCAGAACCCCGAGCACGGCCTTCATGTCGAGCCCGGCCCGGTCGCCAAAGGCGATGGCTTCTGACAGGCCTTGCAGCAGCCCGGCAATGGCGATCTGGTTGACCATCTTGGCCAGCTGGCCGCAGCCGCTTGCGCCCAGCAGCGTCATCGCTTTGGCGTAGGCCAGCGCGATCGGCCGAGCCCGCTCGAACGCTTCGGCGTCGCCGCCGCACATGACGGTGAGTGAGCCGTTGAGCGCCCCGAGGTTGCCGCCGGACACTGGCGCGTCGATGAAGTGCAGCCCGCGTGCTGCAGCCGCCGCGCTCAGTTCGCGCGCCAGCGCCGCCGACGCCGTGGTGTGGTCGACGAACACCGCACCGCTGGCCATGCTGGCGAACGCGCCATCAGCACCCACGGTCACTTCGTGCAGGTCGTCGTCGTTGCCCACGCAGGCAAACACGAAGGCCGCGCCCGCGGCCGCCTCGCGCGGGGTGGCCGCCAGCGCGCCACCATGCTCGGCAACCCAGGCTTCGGCCTTGGCGCGGCTGCGGTTGTGAACGGTGACGCGGTGGCCGGCGCGCGCGAGGTGGGCGGCCATCGGGTGGCCCATCACGCCCAGGCCGATGAAGGCCACGCTGTGGGGTTCGATCAAGTCGTACGGGCGCACGCCCACGCAGTGGGTGCTCACGTCCTCAGACGATCCGGAAGTGTTCGGTGCCGGCGGCCAGGTCGGTGCTTTGGGCGCGCTGGCTGTTGAGCTTGATCTGCAGCCGCAGGTCGTT
Organism: Burkholderiales bacterium; assembly: GCA_947452135.1. GTDB lineage: Bacteria > Pseudomonadota > Gammaproteobacteria > Burkholderiales > Burkholderiaceae_C > PBB1. The sequence goes on along the minus strand of CANGBT010000156.1, from coordinate 567 downwards.
GACCGAATCGGCGTTGCGGATGGCGTCCTGGTAAGTGATCGAGTGGCTTTCGTACAGGTCGAACAGGCTTTGGTCGAAGGTCTGCATGCCCTGCTCGCGCGAGCGCTTCATCACTTCCTTGATCTCGGCCACCTCGCCCTTGAAGATCAGGTCGGAGATCAGCGGTGAATTGAGCATGATCTCGATGGCGGCCACGCGGCCGGTGCCTTCCTGGCGCGGCATGAGTCGCTGCGACACCAGCCCCTTGAGGTTGAGCGACAAGTCCATCAGCAGCTGCGAGCGTCGCTCTTCGGGGAAGAAGTTGATGATGCGGTCGAGCGCCTGGTTGGCGCTGCTGGCGTGCAGCGTGGCCATGCACAGGTGGCCCGTCTCGGCAAAGGCCACGGCGTGTTCCATGGTCTCGCGGTCGCGGATTTCGCCCATCAGGATCACGTCGGGCGCCTGGCGCAGCGTGTTCTTGAGCGCGATGCCCCAGCCGTCGGTGTCGATGCCCACTTCGCGTTGCGTGACGATGCAGTTCTTGTGCGGGTGCACGAACTCGACCGGGTCTTCGATGGTGATGATGTG
>CANGBT010000155.1 GCA_947452135.1 Burkholderiales bacterium | reverse complement strand
GGGTTGGTCTGGTCCATGAACTGCGACAGCTGCGATGCGCCGAAGAACTCCTTCAGCGCTGCAGAGATCGGCTTGGAATTGATCAGGTCGTGAGGCATCAAGGCCTCGGTCTCGGCCTGACCCAAGCGTTCTTTCACGGCTTTCTCAATGCGGGCGAGGCCCGAGCGGTACTGGTTTTCGGCCAGTTCACCCACGCAACGCACACGGCGATTGCCGAGGTGATCGATGTCGTCGACTTCACCGCGCCCGTTGCGCAGTTCGACCAGGATCTTCACAACGTCGAGGATGTCGTCGTTGTTCAGGGTCATCGCGCCTTCGGCCGAGTCGCGACCGACACGGGCGTTGAACTTCATGCGGCCCACGCGTGACAGGTCGTACGTGTCGGCGTTGTAGAACAGCCTGTGGAAGAGCGCTTCAACAGCATCTTCGGTCGGCGGCTCGCCGGGACGCATCATGCGGTAGATCGCCACTCGAGCCGACAACTGATCCGGTGTCTCGTCTGCAGTCAGCGTTTGCGAGATGTAGTTGCCTTCGTCGAGCTCGTTGGTATACAGGCACGGAATTTCCGCCACGCCCGCCACGCGCAACTTCTTCAGCAAGGTTTCGGTCAACTCGTCGTTGGCCTTGGCCAGGATTTCTCCCGTATCAGCGTCAACCACATTGCGAGCGAGCATTCGGCCGGCGAGGTAGTCCTCGGGCACGGTGATGTACTTCGTCTCGGACGTCTCGATCGCCCGGGTGTGACGAGCAGTGATGCGCTTGTCCTTTTCGACCACCACGTTGCCGTTCTTGTCGGTGATGTCGAAGCGGGCGATTTCGCCGCGCAGACGATCAGCCACGAACTCCATCTGCGCGCCCGACTCCAGCAAGCGGAAGTTGTCGAACACGAAGAAGTGAGCCAGGATCGATTCCGGATTCAGGCCGATGGCCTTGAGCAGGATGGTCACCGGCATCTTGCGGCGGCGGTCGACGCGGAAGTACAGGATGTCCTTCGGGTCGAACTCGAAGTCGAGCCACGAACCACGGTACGGAATGATCCGCGCCGAGAACAGCAGCTTGCCGCTGGAGTGGGTCTTGCCCTTGTCGTGCTCGAAAAACACGCCTGGCGAACGGTGCAGCTGCGAAACGATCACGCGCTCGGTACCGTTGACGATGAACGAGCCGTAGTCCGTCATGAGCGGTACTTCGCCCATGTAGACCTCTTGCTCCTTGATTTCCTTGACCGTCTTCGCCTGGGGCGATTCGCGGTCGTAAATGATCATCTGCAACTTGGCACGCACGGCAGCTGCATACGTCAGGCCCCGCACCTGGCATTCGCGCGTGTCGAACGCGGGCTTGGCCATGTTGAATTCGATGAACTTCATCTCGACGAACCCGTTGTGCGACACGATCGGGAACGCGGACAAGAAAGCGGCCTGCAGCCCTTCGGGCTTGCGCTTGAGTGGCGGTACATCCTTTTGCAAGAAGGCGATGTACGACTCCTGCTGCATCGTCAGGAGGTAAGGTACCTTGAGAACGCTCTCGCGTTTGCCGAAGCTCTTGCGAATTCGCTTGCGCTCGGTGTAGCTGTAGGGGGTTGCATGCTGCGCCATAAACACTCCGTCTCAGGGATTGCGATCTTGGCCAAGACCGGCAACCCCATCGGCGACTGTCTTTCGGGCCTTGCGCCCGAAGCTTGGTGGTTGGCCACTACCAACCGCTGGCGGACAACCCCGGCATTGCACCGAGGCCCGACCAAACCCGTTCTCTGCAGTCGGATCAGAGAACTAATTAAAACCACTTGGGAAGACCCGACGCGTTAGCGCTAGATCTTCTCGAGTGCTTTCGAACGACAACCTCGAAGCCCTATTCCCTAAGCGCAAAGGGCTGGGAGCCTGATCGGCACCCAGCCCTGAGCGGAGAGTCGAATTACTTCAACTCGGCCTTGGCACCAGCCTCGACCAGTTTCTTCAGTGCGGCTTCGGCGTCAGCCTTGGGCACGGCCTCCTTGACTGGCTTCGGTGCGCCGTCAACCAGATCCTTCGCTTCCTTCAGGCCTAGGCCCGTCAGTTCACGAACAGCCTTGATGACCGACACCTTATTGGCGCCGGCTTCCAGCAGCACAACGTTGAATTCGGTCTTCTCTTCAACAACGGCAGCAGCAGCACCACCACCAGCGCCGGCTGGTGCGGACATCGCAGCAGCAGACACGCCAAACTTCTCTTCGATGGCTTTCACCAGATCGTTGAGGTCCATCACCGACATGTTGTCGAGTGCCGTCAGAAATGCGTCTTTATCGAATGACATGGAGAACTCCAGAATTTGAAAAATGAGTTGCTTGTAGAGATCGTTCAGGCAGCCGGAGCCGCCTCGGCCGCAGATGCCTCAGGGGCTTGCGACTCGACAGCGGGTGCCTCGGCAGCAGGTGCTTCGTCTGGCGCAGGACCGCCGCGCTTCTCGGCGATGGCTGCGAGTACGCGGGCCATGCGAGAAACTGGCGATTGCATCAAACCCAACAATTGCGCCAGCAGCACTTCCTTGCTCGGGATAGCGGCCAGGGACTTAACCCCGTCAGCGCTCAGGACCCTACCTGCATAGGCACCACCCTTGACGACCAGTTTGTCGTTGCCTTTGGCGAAGTCCGAAATGACTTTGGCTGCGGCAACAGCGTCTTCTGAAAAGCCGTAGATCAGCGGACCGACCATGCTCTCCGAGGCCACTTCGAACGGCGTGCCGGCCACCGCGCGACGGGCAAGCGTGTTCTTCAGTACATGAAGGTAAACGCCCTTGTCGCGCGCCTGACGGCGCAAATTGTTCAAGTGTTCCACGGTGAGGCCACGGTATTCGGCCAGCGCCAGCGTCTGCGAGCGGGCCACTTGGGCCGCCACATCCGTGACCACGGCTGCTTTCTCGTTGCGATTGAGACTCAAGGTCTGCTCCTCACATCACGCACCCTCCGCCCCTCAAGGCATCTGGATGCAACTAGGTTCAGCGACCATCTGCACAGGAGTCAATCCTTTACAGCGGGACCGCCATCTGCGCTGGCTTGTTGCCTGCCCGGCTCACGCCGGACGGGCCGTCCATTAAGCGACCACAAGGGTCACACCAGCGGTCTTGGATGACCTGGGACTCGGATCACTCCGCTTCCCAGCCCACCAAACTCATCGGGCCGGCGCCACAGGGGCATCGGCCAAAGATCTTCAGGATCCGGTTGCTGCAGCGTTGATCGATGCCACGTCCACCCGGGCGCCCACGCCCATCGTGGAAGAAATCGCCACCTTGCGCAGGTACACGCCCTTGCTGGTCGCCGGCTTGGCCTTGTTCAGCGCTTCGATCAGTGCGCGCAAGTTGCCGACCAACTTGTCGGAGTCGAACGAGCGACGCCCGATGGTCGAGTGCACGATGCCGCCCTTGTCGACTCGGAACTGCACCTGACCCGCCTTGGCGTTGCGTACAGCCTGCGCCACGTCAGGCGTGACCGTACCGACCTTCGGGTTCGGCATCAGGCCGCGCGGGCCGAGGATCTGACCCAGCGTGCCTACGATGCGCATCGTGTCGGGAGACGCGATGACCACGTCAAAGTTCAGGTTGCCTGCCTTGACCTGTTCGGCGAGGTCTTCCATGCCAACCACGTCTGCGCCAGCGGCGCGCGCTTCGTCGGCTTTTGTGCCTTGCGCAAACACCGCCACGCGCTTGGTCTTGCCGGTGCCATTGGGCAACACGACGGCGCCACGAACCACTTGGTCGGACTTCTTGGCGTCGATGCCGAGTTGCACAGCAACGTCGATGGACTCATCGAACTTCGCCGTCGCGCACTCCTTGACGATCGCCAATGCGCTGTCTACGGCGTACAGCTTGGTCGTCTCGACCTTGCCGGCTGTGGCTTTTTGCCGTTTTGTCAGTTTTGCCATGATCAGAGACCCTCCACCAGAATGCCCATCGAACGGGCCGAACCAGCGATCGTGCGAACCGCGGCATCCAGATTGGCAGCCGTCAGGTCCTTCATCTTGGTATTGGCGATTTCCTCAACCTGAGCGCGGGTCAATTTACCGACCTTCTGCGAGTTCGCCTTCGGTGAACCCTTTTCGAGCTTCAGGGCCTTCTTGATCAGGACGGTCGCTGGCGGCGTCTTGAGAATGAAGGTGAAGGACTTGTCAGCAAACGCGGTGATGACCACCGGAAGCATCAGGCCGGGTTCAACACCTTGAGTCTGGGCGTTGAACGCCTTGCAGAACTCCATGATGTTGAGGCCGCGCTGGCCGAGTGCCGGGCCAATTGGAGGGGAGGGGTTGGCTTTACCTGCAGGAATTTGCAGCTTGATAAAGCCGATGATCTTCTTTGCCATGTCTATCCTTGAAACAGAGGCCCAAGTCGTCAGGGCCCCTCGAGTACGAACGCCAGGGACTGGTTACCCTGGCTCCTCAAGCCGATGTCTCGCCACCGGCAGCAACGAGCGGGATGAACCTGCACCATCAGGTGCAGGAGAGCCCCCGCCACGCCCTTAAATCAGAATCAAACCTTCTCAACCTGAGCGAAGTCGAGTTCGACAGGCGTGGATCGCCCGAAAATCGTGACGCCGACGCGGACCTTGGACTTGTCGTAGTTCACGTCTTCGATAGCGCCATTGAAGTCTGTGAACGGGCCGTCCTTGATGCGCACCAGTTCGCCAACCGACCAAAGCGTTTTCGGCTTCGGCTTTTCGATGCCTTCTTGCATCTGGTTGACGATCTTCATCACCTCGGCTTCGGAGATCGGCGAGGGCCTGTTCTTGGCTCCCCCGACGAAACCGGTCACCTTGTTGGTGTGCTTGACGAGGTGCCAGCTGTCGTCAGCCATCTCCATCTCGACGAGCACGTAGCCCGGGAAGAATCGCCGCTCGGTGACTGACTTCTTCCCGTTCTTGAGTTCGACCACCTCTTCCATCGGAACGAGGATGCGCCCAAACTTTTCCTGCAATTCAGAACGGTCGATGCGCTCGCGCAGGTTGCGCTCAACGGCTTTTTCCATGCCGGAGTAAGCGTGCACCACATACCAGCGCTTGTTCGACGGCACAGCAGGAGCTGAAGCGGCGGCCTCGGCCACAGGCACCAGAAGCTCTGGCTCGACGGGAATACCCGTTTCGGTATTGACAGTTTCTTCGCTCATGGCCCGATCCCTAACGCTTCCAACCCAACAGCAAATCGTACAAAACCCATTCAAGAGTCTTGTCGGTCACCCACAAGAACAAGGCCATCACAACCATGAACGCGAACACATACCCCGTCATCTGCATGGCCTCCTGGCGAGTGGGCCAGACCACCTTGCGGACCTCCCTAACAGAGTCTTTCCCGTATGCAATCAGTTGCTTACCGGACTCGGAGGTGAAAAAGACCGCACCCGCAACGACCATGATGGCCAGCAAGGCTGCGACTCGAAGCCAAAGATCCTGCGCGCCAAGCACGTAGAAGGCCACCACGGCAGACACCACCAACAGGGCGGCTGCGGCGAGTTTCGCCTTGTCAGCGCCAGTCGAAACCGTTTCCACGGGAGGATTTGCCATGACGATCAATTCACCTTGCAAGACCAGCCGGGCACACTCAGCGCCAGCACCAACAACAAGACCCGAAAGCACCCGAAGGCGCTAACGGGTCACGCACCGAGAGCCGCAGAGCGACTGACTCTCGCTTCAATGCTGACCGATGGCAGGGGCGGAGGGCCTCGAACCCCCAACCTCTGGTTTTGGAGACCAGCGCTCTGCCAATTGAGCTACGCCCCTGCAGCCAACACCCTCAAAACCTCATCACTCGATGATTTTCGCCACGACGCCGGCGCCCACAGTGCGACCACCCTCACGGATCGCAAAGCGCAAACCCTCTTCCATCGCAATCGGATTGATCAGCTTGACCGTGATGCTCACGTTATCG
>CANGBT010000154.1 GCA_947452135.1 Burkholderiales bacterium | reverse complement strand
TGCACCACGCGCAGCTTCATCAGCGCGGCCATGCGCAGCGCGTTGCGGCTGTAGTCGCTGAAGGTCAGGAAGGTGCCGCCGTAGGGGATGAAACCACCGTGCAGCGCCACGCCGTTCATCACCGCGGCCATGCCGAATTCGCGCACGCCGTAGTTGATGTGGCGCCCGCCGTTGCTCGCGCCATCGGTGCCAAAGCGCAGCGCCGGGGTGTGGCTGGTGTTGGTGAACACCGAGCCGGTCAGGTCGGCGCTGCCGCCGAGCAGCTCGGGCAGCGCCTGGGTGAATGGCTCGAGCGCCATCTGGCTGGCCTTGCGGCTGGCCACCGTGGCGCACTGCGTGTGCGCAGCCAGCGCGGCGTCGACCGCCACCTGGGCGAAGTTCTTCGGCAAGTCACCGGCGACGCGCCGCACGTACTCGAGCGCGAGCTCGGGGTGCGCCTTTCCGTAGGCCTCGAAGGCATCGACCCACTTCGTCTCGGCGGCCAATCCGGTGTGGCGAGCGTCCCACTGCTCGTAGGCGTCTTCGGGAATCACGAACGGCTCATGGCCCCAGCCGAGTGCTTCGCGGGTGAGCTTGATTTCTTCGGCGCCCAGCGCCTCGCCGTGCGCCTTGGCGGTTCCGGCGCGGTTGGGCGAGCCCTTGCCGATGGCCGTCTTGCAGCAGATCAGCGTGGGCTTGTCGGCCTGGCGGGCCTTGGCAATGGCGGCATCGACCGCATCGGCATCGTGGCCGTTGACGTTGGCGATCACGTTCCAGCCGCAAGCGGCAAAGCGCTTGGGCGTGTCGTCGATGAACCACGGCGCCACCGCACCGTCGATGCTGATGCCGTTGTCGTCGTACAGCGCGATGAGCTTGTTGAGCCGCCAGGCGCCGGCCAGCGCGCAGGCTTCGTGGCTGATGCCTTCCATCAGGCAGCCGTCGCCCAGGAACACGTAGATGTGGTGGTCAACGATGGTGTGACCGGGGCGGTTGAATTCGGCAGCCAGCTGCTTTTCAGCCAGCGCCATGCCCACCGCGTTGGCGAAGCCCTGGCCGAGCGGGCCGGTGGTGGTCTCGACGCCCGGCGTCACGCCGACTTCGGGGTGTCCCGGCGTCTTGCTGTGCATCTGACGGAAGTTGCGCAGCTCGCTCATCGGCAGGTCGTAGCCGGTGAGGTGCAGCAGCGAATACAGCAGCATCGACGCATGACCGTTGCTCAGCACGAAGCGGTCGCGGTCGGACCAGCCCGGATTGCCCGGGTTGTGCTTGAGGTGCCGGCCCCACAACGCCACCGCCATTTCGGCCATGCCCATGGGCGCGCCCGGGTGACCCGAGTTGGCCTGCTGCACGGCGTCCATGGTCAGCGCACGAATGGCATTGGCCATCAGGGAAGTGTTTGTTTCTGACGCGTTGGCAGCCATGCGGATCCCTGAGTTGACGAGTGTGGAAAACCCCTGATTTTAGGCCGCGCTCGATAATCCGCGGGATGTCGACACCACCGGCAAGCGCCGAAATTCGCCCCCTCAAAGCCATCGTGCTGGCCGCCGGCCGTGGCGAGCGGATGCGCCCGCTGACCGACACCACGCCCAAGCCCCTGCTGAAGGTCCATGGCAAGCCGCTCATCGAGTGGCACCTTGAAGCGCTGGCGCGCGATGGCGTGCGCGACGTCGTGGTCAATGGCGCCTGGCTGGAACAGCAACTCGTCGACACGCTGGGCGATGGCTCGCGCTTCGGCCTGTCGATCGCCTATTCGCTGGAAGGGCGCGACCACGGCGGGGCACTCGAAACCGCGGGCGGCATCGCCAAGGCACTTCCCCTGCTGTGCGGGTCAGCGAGCGCCACCGCAGACGATGCGTTCTGGGTGGTTTCGGGCGACATCTACGTCCCGGGCTTTCGCTTCGACGCGGCGTTGGCGCGTCGCTTTGCGGCGGGGGACCGGCTCGCGCACCTGTGGCTGGTGGACAACCCGCCGTACCACCCGGCGGGCGACTTCGGGCTCGACGGCCAAGGATTGGCGCTGAGCGGCGAGGCCGCCGCTCGGGGAGAGCGCTGGACCTACGCCAACATCGCCTTGTGCCGCGCCGGCCTGCTGGCGCCGGTGGCCAGCGGCAGCCGCGCCGCGCTCGGCCCGCTGCTGCACGCGGCCATGCTCGATCGGCGCATCAGCGCCGAGGTGTGGCGCGGGGCTTGGGAGAACGTCGGCACGCCGGCACAACTCGACGCGCTGAACGCGGGCGCCTGAGGCGCCTCAGGGGGGCGTGTCGGCGGCGCCCGGGCTGCGGTTGACCTCGACCGACACGTGCACCAGCGAGGGGTAGCCGGCCAGCCGCGCGCGGTAGTCGGCCGGTGACAGCGGCACCGCCGCGACCACGCACACGATGACCGCGTGGTGCTGCCGGCCCACGCGCCACAGGTGCAGATCGGCCACCCGCGCATCGGCATCGGACTCGATCGCCTCGCGGATCTGCACGGTGAGCGGGTGGTCCATCTCGCGGTCGAGCAGCACCGCGCCGGTCTCGCGCAGCAGCCCGAACGCCCACACGCCGATCACCACCGCGCCGAGCACGCCCACCAGCGGATCGAGCCACCACCAGCCCAGCCACAGCGCCGCACACAGCGCTGCAATCGCCAGCACCGAGGTCAGCGCGTCGGCCAGCACGTGCACATAGGCCGCGCGCAGGTTCAGGTCTTGTCCCGGGGCCGCCTTCGCCGAGGCCGCAGCGTCACCGTGGGCGTGGTGATGGGCGTGGTCGTGCCCGTGTGAATGGCCGTGTCCATGCCCCTGAGCACGCGAGTGCGGCTGGTGTTTGCCGTCCGACTTGGCGTGGTGACCATGCGAATGGCCGTGGCCGTCGTCGCCCTCGCCGCCATGCCCGTCGGCGCCGTGCAGCAGCCACGCCGACAGCAGGTTGACCACCAGCCCGATCACCGCCACCCACAGCGCGGTGCCGGCGGCGATCGGCTCGGCGCGCCACAGCCGCAGCGCCGACTCGAACGTGATCGCCACGGCCACCAGCGCCAGCACCAGCGCGCTGGCAAAGCCGCCCAGCACCTCGATCTTCCAGGTGCCGAAGGCATAGCGAGGGTCGCCCGCATGACGCCGCGCCAGCGCGTAGGCCGCCGCGGCCACGCCCAGCGCCAGCGAATGCGTGCCCATGTGCCAGCCGTCGGCCAGCAGCGCCATCGAGCCGGTCCACCATCCGCCCGCGATCTCGGCGACCATCGTGATCAGCGTGACCGCCAGCACCACGCGCGTGCGTGCCTCACCGCTGCGATTGCCGCTGTCGAAGGCGTGGTCGTGGAGCCAGGTGCTGAGGTCGTGTTCTGCAGGCGTCATGGCCGTGTCCTTGTGGCTGCTGTCATTCGGTGTCCTCACATCCGGCTTGCGCCGGTTTGTCGGAGTGCCGGTGGGCGCAGCGCATGCCCTCCGTCGTGAATCCTATGCGGCATGCGTGGCTATAGTCGATTCATGACGACCTCCAGCTTCATCGCACGGCGTGCCCATCTGGCGCAGCTGCTGCAAGCGCAAGGCGGCGGCGTGGCCTTGCTGCCCACCGCGCCCGAGCGGCAGCGCAACTCGGACACCGACCACCCGTACCGCCACGACAGCCATTTCCACTACCTGAGCGGCTTCAACGAGCCCGAGGCGTGGCTGCTGCTGCGCAGCGACGGCCACAGCACGCTGTTTTGCCGCCCCAGCCACCCCGAGCGCGAAATCTGGGACGGCCGTCGTCTCGGCGTCGACGCCGCGCCGGCGGCGCTGGGTGTGGACGCCGCGCTGCCGGTAGACGCCCTCGACGAAACGATGGTCTCGCTGCTGGCGGGACAGCGCGCGATCTGGTTTCCGTTCGCCCGCGGGCCTGAGCTGCACACCCGCGTGGCGGGCTGGGTGGCCCGCGTGCGCTCGCGCGAACGCAGTGGCATCGAATGCCCGACCGAGCTGCACGACCTGCACCCGCTGGTGGCCGAAATGCGGCTGCACAAGGACGCGAGCGAGCTCGCAACCATGCGCCGCGCCGCCACCATTTCTGCCGGCGCGCACCTGCGCGCGATGCGCTATTGCGCGCAGCGCTTTCGCGATGGCGCCACGGCGGTGGCCGAGTACGAGATCGAGGCCGAGCTGCTGCATGAATTCCGCCGACTGGGCTCGCAAAGTCCGGCCTACCCGAGCATCGTGGCGGCCGGCGCCAATGCCTGCGTGCTGCACCACGCGGCGGGCCACACCGAGTTGCGCAGCGGCGAGCTGTGCCTGATCGACGCCGGCTGCGAACTCGACGGCTACGCCAGCGACGTCACGCGCTGCTTTCCCGCCAACGGCCGCTTCAGCGCACCGCAGCGCACGCTGTACGAGCTGGTGCTGGCCGCGCAGCAAGCGGCCATCGAGGCCACGCGCCCCGGCCTGCGCCAGCGCGACGCGCACCACGCGGCGGTGCGTGTGCTGGCGCAAGGCATGCTCGATGTGGGCCTGCTGTCGCGCGAGGCGCACGGCGATGTCGATGCGGTGATCGACAGCGCGGCCTACCGCCAGTTCTACATGCACGGCACCGGCCACTGGCTGGGGCGCGACGTGCACGACGTGGGCGACTACATGGCGCTCGACGAGGCGCCCGTCGAGCAGCCCGATGGCCTGGGCGGCACCGTGGTCAAGCGGCCATCGCACGTGCTGCGCCCCGGCATGGTGGTGACGCTCGAGCCGGGGTTGTACGTGCGCCCGGCCGCCGGCGTGCCTGAAGCGTTCTGGAACATCGGCATCCGCATCGAGGACGACGCGGTGGTCACCGACAGCGGCTGCGAGCTGATCAGCCGTGGTGTGCCGGTCGCCGCCGATGAGATCGAAGCCTGGATGCGCGGCTGAGTCCTCGGCCCAGCCACCGAGTAACCCCTTGAAGCCGATGTCCCTCGCGACTGACGACCTGACCGCACGCCGCGCCCCGCGGCTGGCGGTGGTCGGCGCCGGGCCGGTGGGGCTGTCGCTGGCGTTGCACGCCGCGCGCAGCCTGCCGCAGCTGCAGATCAGCGTGTTCGACACGCGGGCCATCGATGCCGACGTGTCGGGCGATCCGCGCACGCTGGCGATGTCGCTGGGCAGCGTGCAACTGCTGCAGCGGCTGGGCGCGTGGCCCGGCGATCTGGCGCAGCCCATCACCGAGGTGCACGTGTCGCAGCAGGGGCCGTCGCTCGATGGCCTGCTCGGCGAGCGTCTGGGCGCTTGGCTGGGCGAGCCGCATGTGCGCATCGAGGCTGGCGCCGTCGGCGTGCCGATGCTCGGCGCGGTGCTGTCTTATGGCGCGGTCACCAGCGCGCTGCAGCAGGCCTGGCTGCGCATGAGCGCGGCGGAACCCGAACGACTGATCAACCGTTATTCGACGCCGGTGCGCTCGCTCAAGCCGCTCGAAGGCTCAGGCGCACACGGCGTGGAGGTCGATGCCGACATCGCCGAGGGCTTCGATCTGGCGGTGATCGCCGAAGGCGGGGTGTTCGCCGACCAGGCGCGCAAGGCGATCAACCGCGACTACGGACAGGTGGCCTGGGTGGGTCGCGTCACGCTCGACGGCGCGCGCAACGGCGCGGCCTACGAGCGCTTCACGCGCCACGGTCCGGCCGCGCTGCTGCCGCTGGGGCCAGGTCGCGCCGCGCTGGTGTGGTGCGTCGATGTCCGCGACGATCCGGTGGCGCCGCTCGATGACGCACAGCGCTGCACGGTGCTCAACACCATCTTTCCGGCCGAGGTCGGGCGCATCACTTCGGTCTCGCCACTGAAGCGTTTCCCGCTGGGGCTGAACGCCGAGCGCTCGCTGATCGACAGCCTTGAGGTCAACGGACGCCGCGTGCCGGGGCGCACGGTGCGCATCGGCAACGCCGCACAGACGCTGCATCCGGTGGCCGGCCAGGGCCTGAACCTGGGCTTGCGCGACGCCTTCGTGCTGGTGCGCGAACTGAC
>CANGBT010000153.1 GCA_947452135.1 Burkholderiales bacterium | reverse complement strand
TAGGCCGCGAGCCACGCGGTGGCGCGCGTGGAAAGCCAGCGCCACCGAAAGAACAGCAGCAACCAGCCCAGCGCGATCGTGATCGTCGGGAACAGGATGTGGAAGGTCATGTTCGCAGCGAACTGCATGCGAGCGAGGATGAGTGCGTCCATGTTGTCGCCTATGTGTTCAAGCCGATGCCTTGCCACCGGGTACGAGTTTCATCTTGCCGGCAAATTCCAGCACGCGCTGGACCTTGGAGCCCATCTTCATCAACTGCGCGAGGGTCTTGTGGTCCATGCGCTGAACGTCATCGAACCAGGTGGACATCAGTTCGATCAGGTCGTGCATGCCCTTCATGCGCTGCTGGGCGATGCGGTCTTCTTCGGTGGTGGGTGCTTCGAGCAGCGCGCTGCGCAGCATCGAAAGGGTGGGTTCGATCTCGCGGCGGCGGCGCTCTTCAGCCAGTGTGCGAAAGATCTCCCAGGCGTCGGAAGGGGCCTCGAAATACTCGCGCCGGTCGCCCGGCACGTGAAGAAGGTGCACCAGGCGCCAGGCCTGCAACTCCTTGAGTCCCATGCTGACGTTGGACCGCGAGAACTCCAGCGCCTCGGCGATTTCGTCTGCATTGAGCGGCCGTGGCGACACAAAGATCAGCGCGTACATCTGACCGACTGTGCGGTTGATGCCCCAGCGACTGCCCATCTCGCCAAAGTGGCTGACGAAGCTGCGAACGAGCGGTGAAAGTGCTGGCATTCCGAATCATATTTCAGAAATTACTGAAACTTCGGTAGGTCTTGATGCCCGTGTTGTCGGCGTTGGGGCCTCGCAATCAACCCTGAGCCCAGAACACCGCGAACCAGCCGCGCTCGTCCGTCCAGTGCTCGCTGCGCGCAAAACCGGCGTCATGCAGCAGCGCCGAAAAACTCTCGACGCTGTACTTGTACGAGTTCTCGGTGTGCAGCCGCTCGCCCGCCGCGAAGCGCCGCTCGCCGCTCGGCCAGCTCACGCTGAGCGCGTGGCGGGCCTCGAGGTGCATTTCGATGCGCGAGTCGGTGCGGTTGAAAAACGCCACATGGCGCCACTCGCGCGGGTTGAAGTCGCTGCCGATGAGGTGGTTGAGGTGGCGCAGCAGGTTCAGGTTGAATGCTGCGGTCACACCCAGCGCGTCGTCGTAGGCGGGCTCGAGCACGTCGAGCGGCTTGACGAGATCGACGCCGATCAGCAAGCCGCCCCCCACGGCCTGGCGCCGCACGCCGGCCAGAAAGTGATGCGCCTCGGCGGGCGTGAAATTGCCGATGCTCGAGCCGGGATAGAAAAACACCGGCCGTCCGCACAGGCTGCCGCCGGGCATTTCGGGCGAGGCCGAGAAGTCGAGGCCGAGGCCGCTCACCTCGAGCGTCGGGAACCGCCGCTGCACCTGCGCGATGGCGTCGGCCAGAAAGTCGGCCGAGATGTCGACCGCCACGTAGCGCGCCGGGCACAGTGCGGGGATCAGCCGCAGCGCCTTGGCGCAGTTGCCCGCGCCCAGATCGACCAGCGTGTCGATGGGGCCGATGGCCCGCGCCATGTCAGCCGCATGGGCGTCGAAGATGGATGCTTCGGTGCGCGTGGGGTAGTACTCGGGCAGCTCGGTGATGGCCTCGAACAGGCGCGAGCCCAAGCGGTCGTAGAGGTACTTTGGCGAGGTGTGAGCTTGCGCAGCGAGCAGGCCGTTGATCAACTCGCGGCGGGCATCGACTGAACCGCTGGTGGGGGATGGGGTCACAACGGTTTTCCGGGGAATGGGTCGTGGCGAGAGGCCTCGACCGTGGCGACCATTGTGTCGGCTGAGCGACGCCCATAATTCGCGGCGCCTGGAGCGGCCTGTCTTCGAGAACGCGAAACGCCACACACCATGACCGATCAAACCCAACCGCGCGGCGACCTCGACGGCAGGCACATCGTGCTGGGCCTGAGCGGCGGCATCGCCTGCTACAAGGCGGCCGAACTGACCCGAGCGCTGGTGAAAGCGGGCGCCACGGTGCAAGTGGTGATGACGGCATCGGCCGAGCAGTTCATCACCCCGCTCACGCTGCAGGCGTTGTCGGGGCGGCCGGTGTTTGGCAGCACCTGGGATGCGCGCGAGGTCGACGGCCACGCCAACAACATGGCGCACATCAACCTGACCCGCGGCGCCGATGCGGTGCTGGTGGCGCCGGCCAGCGCCGACTTCATGGCCCGCTTGCTGCACGGTCGAGCCGATGACCTGCTCAGCTTGTTGTGCCTGGCGCGCCCGATCGACACCTGCCCGCTGATCATCGCGCCGGCCATGAACCGCGAGATGTGGGCGCATCCGGCCACCCAGCGCAACGTGGCGCAGTTGCGTGCCGACGGCGCCCACTTCTTTGGCCCCGACAGCGGCGAGCAGGCGTGCGGCGAAGTCGGTGAAGGCCGCATGCTCGAACCCGACGATCTGCTCGAAGCGCTGATCGGCTTCTTTCGCCCCAAGCCGCTGGCCGGACGCCGCGTGCTGATCACCGCCGGCCCGACGTTCGAGCCCATCGACCCGGTGCGCGGCATCACCAATTTGTCGAGCGGCAAGATGGGATTTGCCATCGCCCGCGCTGCTGTCGAAGCTGGTGCCGAAGTCACGCTGGTGGCTGGCCCGGTGCACCTGGCCACGCCGCGCGGCGTGCGCCGCATCGACGTGCAGACGGCGCAGCAGATGTTCGATGCGGTGATGCCGCTCGCGCCCGAACATCACGTGTTCATCGCCACCGCGGCGGTGGCCGATTGGCGCCCCGCGCACCTGTCCGGCCAGAAGATCAAGAAAGACGGCCGCAAGATCGCGCCGCTGTTCGAGCTGACCGAAAACCCCGACATCCTGGCCGCCGTGGCGCAGCGCTGTGCGGGCGGCCGGCCGTTTTGCGTGGGCTTTGCGGCTGAAAGCCATGATCTGCTCAAGCATTCGCGCGAGAAGCTCGAACGCAAGCGCGTGCCGCTGATCGTGGGCAACCTCGGGCCGGCGACCTTCGGGCGCGACGACAACTCGCTGGTGCTGGTCGACGCTCACGGACACCACGAACTGCCACAGGCCGACAAGCTCACGCTGGCGCGCTCGCTGATCGCCGATGTGGCGTTGCGGCTTGAGCCTGCTGTGCGCTGATGGGCCCGTTTCGTCCAACCTTCACTACACGGCCACGCCATGACCACGATCGATCTCAAGGTGCTCGATGCACGCATCGCCGACTCGCTGCCGGCCTACGCCACTCCCGGCAGTGCCGGGCTTGATCTGCGTGCTTGCGTGGATGAGCCGCTGCTCATCGAGCCGGGCCAAACGCGCCTGATCCCCACAGGCTTGTCGGTGCACATCGGTGACCCTGGGCTGGCCGCGATGATCCTGCCGCGCTCAGGGTTGGGCCACAAGCACGGCATCGTGCTGGGCAATCTGGTCGGGCTGATCGACTCGGACTACCAGGGTCCGCTGATGGTGAGCTGCTGGAACCGCGGCGACACGGCCTACACCGTGCAGCCGCTCGAGCGCATCGCGCAACTCGTCATCGTGCCGGTGGTGCAGGCGAGTTTCCGGCGCGTCGACGACTTCGCCGCATCGCAGCGCGGCACCGGCGGCTTCGGGTCGACCGGGGCGGCCTGAGCCGCCGCCGATTCAGTGCAGGTGCGGCCCGGGCTGCATCGCGTTGAGCACGGTGAACGCAGGCTGGCCGACGGTGGCGGCCTCGGTCTCGTCGAGCGTGGCTTCGCGCACGTCGCACACCGTCAGGTGCAGCCGCAGGGCCAGACCGGCCAGCGGGTGGTTGCCGTCGAGCACGACGTGTGAGTCGTACACCTCGGTGACGGTGTAGACCGCGTCGGCGGGCATGTCCGGCGTGACGGCACCTTCGGGCAGGCCGTCGAACTGCATGC
Source organism: Burkholderiales bacterium (assembly GCA_947452135.1). Classification (GTDB taxonomy): domain Bacteria; phylum Pseudomonadota; class Gammaproteobacteria; order Burkholderiales; family Burkholderiaceae_C; genus PBB1. Next base: position 2,217 of record CANGBT010000153.1, on the reverse strand, counting down.
CGACTTCGATGTGCTCCGGGAACACCGAGCGCTCCTCGAAGCACACCAGGTCGGCCTGGTATTCGCCAAAGGCTTGCTCGGGCTCGAGGTGCAACGACGCTTCGAAGCCCTCACTCTGATCGAGCAGCGCGGCTTCGACCTTTTCGAGCAGGTCGGCACCGCCAAAGAAAAATTCGACCGGCTCGGCGAGCTCGTCGATCAGCTCGCCTTGGGCGTCTTCAAGTCGCCACGTGAGTGAGACGACGCAGGGGGATTGGATTTGCATCGGGAAATGATCGCACAGGGCGCGCCGCGGTCGGCGGCGACATCGGGCTGGTGAGCGGCATCGCCCATGGACAATCCCGGCATGACCATCGACACCCCCATCGCCCTGCTCGGCGGGCTCAGCCCGCGTGTTTTCATGCGCCGTCATTGGCAGAAAAAACCGCTGCTGATCCGTCAGGCGATCTCCGCGGCCGATCTGGCCGTGGACCGCTCCGGCTTGTTTGCGCTGGCCTCGCGCGAGGGCGTCGAGTCGCGCCTGGTCGAGCGCCGCGGCGCCGACTGGAAGCTGCGCCACGGCCCCTTCAGCCGCCGGCAGCTGCCGCCGCTCTCACGTGCCGACTGGACGCTGCTCGTGCAAGGCGTCGATCTGCATGCGCCCGAGGTGCATGAGCTGCTGTCGCGCTTTCGCTTCGCGCCGGATGTGCGGCTCGACGACGTGATGGTGTCGTTTGCCACCGATGGCGGCGGCGTCGGGCCGCACTTCGATTCGTACGACGTTTTCTTGCTGCAACTGGCCGGAAAACGCGAATGGCGCATCGGCCGCACGAAGAACATGGCCATCGTGCCCGACATGCCGCTCAAGATCCTCGAGCACTTCGAACCCGAACACACCTGGACACTGGAGCCGGGCGACATGCTGTACCTGCCGCCGCGCTGGGCGCACGACGGCGTGGCCAGGGGCGAATGCATCACCGCGTCGATCGGCTTTCGTGCCGCTTCTCGCGACGAGGTCGGCGCCGCGGTGCTGCAGCGCATGCTCGATGGCGTGGACGACGCCTGCGAAAGCCCGCTCTACCGCGATCCCGATCAGCCGGCCACCGAAGAGCCGGGGCGCATCCCGCCGGCGCTGGCCGCATTTGCGGCAGACGCGGTGCGGCGCCTCGTCGAGGAGCCGCGTTCGCTCGACTGCGCGCTTGGCGAGTGGCTGAGCGAGCTCAAGCCACAGGTCTGGTTCGATGCGCGCGGCGAGCTGGAGCAGCGTGCTGCCATCGTGCTCGATCGCCGCAGCCGCATGCTCTACGACGACCGCCATGTGTTCATCAACGGCGAGTCGTTCATGGCTTCGGGCCGCGACGCCACGCTGATGCGCACGCTGGCCGATCGGCGAGCGCTCGATGCAGCGGCGGTCTTGAGGCTCAGCTCGCCCGCTTGGGAGCTGGTGCAGTCGTGGGCCGATCAAGGCTGGCTGCATCCGTCAACTGAAGAGGCTTGACGGGCGATTGCATGCTCGAGAAGACTGGTCGCCAACAAAGCAAGGGGCGGACTCTCCATGGATGACTTGAACGGCGGGTTGATCGAATCGCGCGGCGACTATCAGGCGGCCTTGCTGCAGGCGTTCGCCCTGATCGCCGAATCGAGCGCCAGCGAAATCTGGATGTGTGACGCCGACTTTGCCGACTGGCCACTCAACGAGCCGCAGGTGGTTGAGCAGTTGACGCGATGGTCCGTGCCACACCGTCGCTGCCATGTGCTGGCGCTGCACTACGACCTGGTGCCAAGGCGTCATCCACGATGGGTTCAGTGGCGCCGCCACTGGGACCATGTGGTGACTTGCAGGACGCCTGATGAGTCCGGCAATGGCCGTTTGCCGGGTCTGCTGTTCGCACCGGGGGTGGTGAGCGTGAGGCTGGTGGACCGGGTTCACTACCGAGGCCGAATTTCCACCGACATGGACGATGCGGTGCGGATGCGCGAAGAGCTCGATGCGCTTTGTCAACGATCCGTCGAGGCCTTCCCCGCAAGTACGCTTGGACTGTGAAATAGTCGTTTCAGCGTTTATACTTTCACGCTTGCTGGGTAGGGTATAGCCCCTTGGCAACTGTGTTTTTGGCCTGCTGCCAACGCGGTGGGTCGATGATCACTCACCGCGTTAACAAACCATTTTTGAGGATGAACATGAATAAATCGCTCGTGCTGGCTACCCTGGTTGCTGCTTTCGCCCTGACCGCCTGC
>CANGBT010000152.1 GCA_947452135.1 Burkholderiales bacterium | reverse complement strand
GATCCTCAAGCAGCACCTCAATTGAGCCACGGGCTGAAGTCCGGCCCACGGGCTTCAGCCACAATGACCGGATGACATTTCCGCTTGGCTCGCTGCGTCCCGCAGGGGCAGATTCGTCTCTTCCCACGCGCGACAGCAAGTCCGCCAACTCGCGCCGCCGCCTCGTCGACGAACCCGAGCCCGATCCTTCGCAACGGCCATCCGATTGGCAGCGTCAGTCGCTGGTATTTGCCGGTGGCGTGGCCTGGCTGCTCGTGCTGATCGCGCTGCTCACCCACAGCGCATCGGATGCGGCGTTTTCCACCTCGGGGTCTGGCGAACCGGTGCACAACCGGGCGGGCGTGGTCGGTGCGTGGTTGTCCGATCTGGCGCTTTTCGTGTTCGGGTTTTCGGTGTGGTGGGCGATGGCGATCGCCCTGCACCGCTGGCTGCGCGCGCTGGCTCAGTTGCTCCGCGCGGAAGACAGCCCGGCTGCGCTGCCCGAGGTGAGGCTTCTGTGGCCTGAGTGGAGCGTGGCTGCGGGGCTCGCCATGCTGCTGGCGGCGAGTGCTGCGCTGGAATGGACCCGCCTGTACCGCTGGGAGTCGCTGCTGCCGGGGGCGCATTCCGGTGGCGTGCTGGGCTACCTGCTGGGGCCGGCGAGCATGAAGCTGCTGGGCTTTGCCGGCTCGGGCGTGCTGTGGATCGCGCTGCTGCTGGCCGGCTTGTCGCTGGCCTTCCAGTTCTCGTGGCTGAATGTGGCCGATGCGATCGGCGAGCGGCTCGACGCCTGGCGCGACCGCCGCGCCGAGCGCATCGAGATCGCCGAGGACCTGCGTCTGGGGGAGCAAGCGCTGCGCGAGCGCGAGGACGTGGTCGAAGTCGAGCACCAGTTGCACGAAGACCACGAGCCCATCGTCATCGAAACACCGCTGGTCGATGTGCCCAAGAGCGAGCGGGTGGTCAAGGAGCGCCAAAAACCCTTGTTCACCGAGTTGGCCGACACCAAGCTGCCGCAGGTCGACCTGCTCGATGCGGCGCCCGGCCGCATGGAGTCGGTGTCGCCCGAGACCCTCGAGATGACCTCGAGGTTGATCGAAAAGAAGCTCAAGGATTTCGGCGTCGAGGTGCGCGTGGTGGCCGCTTCGCCGGGCCCGGTGATCACCCGCTACGAGATCGAGCCGGCGACCGGCGTGAAGGGCTCGCAGGTGCTCAACCTGGCCAAGGACCTGGCGCGCAGCCTGAGCCTGGTCAGCATCCGCGTGGTCGAGACCATACCCGGCAAAACCACGATGGCGCTCGAGCTGCCCAACGCGCGCCGCCAGACCATCCACCTGTCGGAGATCCTCGGCTCGCAGGTCTACAACGGTGCGGCCTCGCTGCTCACGATGGGTCTGGGCAAGGACATCATCGGCGCGCCGGTGGTGGCCGATCTGGCCAAGATGCCGCACTGTCTGGTCGCCGGCACCACCGGTTCGGGCAAGTCGGTGGGCATCAACGCGATGATCCTCAGCCTGCTGTACAAGGCAGAGGCGCGCGATGTGCGGCTGATCCTGATCGACCCCAAGATGCTCGAGATGAGCGTCTACGAAGGCATCCCGCATCTGCTGTGTCCGGTGGTCACGGACATGAAGCAAGCCGCCAGCGCGCTCAACTGGGGCGTGGGCGAGATGGAGCGCCGCTACAAGTTGATGAGCAAGCTCGGGGTGCGCAACCTCATGGGCTACAACAAGAAGATCGACGAGGCCACCGAGCGCGGAGAGCTGCTCGGCAACCCGTTCAGCCTGACGCCTGAAGCGCCCGAGCCGCTCGAGCGGCTGCCGCACGTGGTCATCGTCATCGACGAGCTGGCCGACTTGATGATGGTGGTGGGCAAGAAGATCGAGGAGCTGATCGCGCGCCTGGCGCAAAAGGCGCGTGCCGCCGGCATCCACCTGATCCTGGCCACGCAGCGTCCGAGCGTCGACGTGATCACGGGCCTGATCAAGGCCAACATCCCCACGCGCCTGAGCTTCCAGGTCAGCAGCAAGATCGACAGCCGAACCATCCTCGACCAGATGGGCGCCGAGGCGCTGCTGGGCATGGGCGACATGCTCTACATGCCGTCGGGTACCGGCTTGCCGATTCGCGTGCACGGCGCGTTTGTCAGCGACGAAGAGGTGCACCGTGTGGTGGCGTATCTCAAGACCCAGGGCGAGCCCAACTACATCGAAGGCATCCTCGAAGGCGGCACGATCGATGGCGAGTCGGGTGACATCGCTGTCAACGATGGTGGCGGCTCCGGTAACGAGACCGACCCGATGTACGACCAGGCCGTGGGCATCGTTCTGCAGCATCGCCGCGCGTCGATCTCGCTGGTGCAGCGGCACTTGCGCATTGGCTACAACCGCGCCGCGCGGTTGCTCGAGCAGATGGAAAAGTCGGGTCTGGTGTCGGCCATGGGCAACAACGGCAACCGCGAAATCATCGTTCCGGCACGCAGCGAATGAGGCGATTCGTCGGCTTGTTGATCGCGCTGGTGCTGTGCCTGCCGGCGCTCGCCCGCGCCGATGCGATCGACACGCTCAAGGCTTTCGTGCGTGATGTCAAGACCGGCCGCGCCGCCTTCACGCAAACCGTCACCTCGCCCGATGGCGTCAAGAAAAAGACCTCCAGCGGGCGCTTCGAGTTCGCGCGCCCGGACCGCTTCCGCTTCGACTACGTCAAGCCGTTCGAGCAGTTGATCGTGTGCGATGGCCAAAGCGTTTGGATCTTTGACGCCGACCTCAACCAGGCCAGCCGCCGCAACTACACCGACGCGCTGGGCGCCACGCCTGCCGCGTTGCTGGCCGGTGCCGATCTCACGCGTGACTTCGACCTGACCGCCTTGCCTTCGAAAGACGGCCTCGACTGGGCGCAGGCCACGCCGAAGGCGCGCGACGGCGCGTTCCAGTCGATGCGCATCGGCTTTCGTGGTCGGCAGCTGATGGCCGTGGAGATCACCGACAGCTTTTCGCAGCGCTCGCTGCTGCAGTTCACCCAGTTCGCCGCCAATGTCGAGCTTGCGCCGCAGGGCTTCAAGTTCGTGGTGCCGCCTGGCGTCGAGGTGCTCGAGCCGTGAGCCCGCCGGCCGCCACCCCGAGCGCTCAGCCGCTGGCCGAGCGTCTGCGCCCGCACACGCTGGATGAGGTCATCGGCCAGAAGCACCTGCTCGGGCCGGGCAAGCCGCTGCGCTCGGCGTTCGATTCGGGGCGGCTTCATTCGATGATCCTGTGGGGCCCGCCGGGTGTGGGCAAGACCACGCTGGCGCGGCTCATGGCCCATGCCTTTGATGCGCAGTTCATCGCCATGTCGGCGGTGCTCGGCGGCGTCAAGGACATCCGCGAGGCGGTCGAGCGCGCGCAGGTGATGCAGCCTTCGGGCCGGCGCACGGTGGTGTTCGTCGACGAGGTGCACCGCTTCAACAAGGCGCAGCAAGATGCCTTCTTGCCGCACGTGGAGTCGGGCCTGTTCACCTTTATCGGCGCGACCACCGAGAACCCGTCATTCGAGGTCAATTCGGCGTTGCTGTCGCGTGCCACGGTTCATGTGCTCAAGAGCCTCGATGCGGCCGACCTCATCGAGTTGCTCGGCCGCGCCCAGGCGCTGCTCGCCGCGCCACCGTTGTCAGACGCCGCGCGCGATCGCCTCGTGGCCTACGCCGACGGCGACGCGCGCCGGCTGCTCAACGCCTACGAGAACCTGGTCGAGATGGCCACTCAGGCCGGCCTGGCCGGGATCGACGAGGCGCAGCTCGAAAAGTCGCTCGGCGAGCAACTGCGCCGCTACGACAAGGGCGGCGAACAGTTCTACGACACCATTTCGGCGCTGCACAAGGCGGTGCGCGGCAGCGATCCCGACGCCTCGCTGTACTGGTTCGTGCGCATGCTCGATGGCGGCGTCGATCCGCGCTACGCGGCGCGCCGGCTGGTGCGCATCGCCAGCGAAGACATCGGTCTGGCCGATCCGCGCGCGCTGCGCCTGGCGCTCGATGCGGCCGAAACCTACGAGCGGCTCGGCTCACCCGAAGGCGAACTGGCGCTGGCTCAGGCTGTGGTCTACCTGGCGATGGCGCCCAAGTCGAATGCGGTCTACCGCGCCTACAAGGCGGCGCGCGCGTTCATCGCGCAAGACGGCACCCGTGCCGTGCCGCTGCGCTTGCGCAACGCGCCCACGCGGCTGATGAAAGACCTCGACTACGGCAGCGGCTACCGCTACGCGCACGACGAGGAAGGCGGCTTCGCGGCTGGCGAACGCTACTGGCCCGACGACGTGGCCGGCCCGCGCTTTTACGAGCCGGTGGCACGCGGCCTCGAGCTTCGCATCGGCGAAAAGCTCGCCGAACTGCGCCGCCTCGATGCGGCTGCCCGCAAGGCGCGCTGATGGACATCTTCCTTCAGCAAATCATCAACGGGCTGGTGCTGGGCAGCGTGTATGCGCTGGTGGCGCTGGGCTACACGATGGTCTACGGGATCATCAACCTCATCAACTTCGCCCATGGCGAGGTGCTGATGGTCGGTGCGATGGTCAGCTGGACGGTGGTCACGGCACTGGCCGACACCGGCTGGCCCGGCTGGGTGCTGATGTTGATCTCGCTGCTGGCGGCCATGGTGGTGTGCTCGGTGCTCAACTTCGCCATCGAGAAGCTGGCCTACCGGCCGCTGCGCAACGCGCCGCGCCTGGCGCCCTTGATCACCGCCATGGGCATGAGCTTGCTGCTGCAAACGATGGCCATGATCATCTGGAAGCCCAACCCCAAGCCGTACCCCATCTTGTTGCCCAGCGAGCCCCACGCCATCGGTGGCGCGGTCATCAACACCACGCAGATCCTCATCGTGGTGATCACGGCGCTCACGCTGGCGTCGCTGGCATATCTGGTCAACCGCACCCGTCTCGGGCGCGCCATGCGCGCCACCGCCGAGAACCCGCAGGTGGCTGCGCTGATGGGCGTGCGCCCTGACACGGTGATCTCAGCCACCTTCGTGATCGGTGCAGCACTGGCCGCGCTGGCCGGCGTGATGTACGCCGCCAACTACGGTTCGGTGCAGCACAGCATGGGTTTTCTGCCGGGCCTCAAGGCCTTCACCGCGGCGGTGTTCGGTGGCATCGGCAACCTGGGCGGCGCGATGCTGGGCGGGGTGCTGCTCGGGCTGATCGAGTCGCTGGGCGCGGGCTACATCGGCGATCTGACCGGCGGCTTTCTCGGCAGCCAGTACCAGGACGTGTTCGCCTTCGTGGTGCTGATCCTGGTGCTCACGCTGCGCCCGCAAGGCCTGCTCGGTGAGCGGGTGGCGGACCGCGCATGAAGCTCCATCCCGGCTCGCTCGGTGGGATGCTGCTGGCAGGTCTGGCGCTGCTGGTGCTGCCGCTGGTGGCGCAGCAGTTCGGCAACGCGTGGGTGCGCATCATCGACACCTCGCTGCTCTACGTGCTGCTGGCACTGGGCTTGAACATTGTGGTGGGCTGCGCCGGCTTGCTTGATCTGGGCTACGTGGCCTTTTATGCCGTGGGCGCCTACCTGTTCGCGCTGCTGGCCAGCCCGCAGCTCACCGACAACTTCCCGGCCATCGCGGCCATGTTTCCCGACGGGCTGCACCTGTCGATCTGGGTGGCGCTGCCGCTGGGTGCGGCCGCTGCCGGGCTGACCGGCGTGCTGCTGGGCTCGCCCACGCTCAAGCTGCGCGGCGACTATCTGGCCATCGTGACGCTGGGCTTTGGCGAAATCATCCGCGTGTTCCTCAACAACCTCGAGCAGCCGCTCAACCTCACCAATGGTCCGCGCGGCATCGGCCAGATCGACTCGATCCAGCTGTTCGGCTGGGACCTGGGCAAGCGCTGGAATCTGCTGGGCCTCGAGATCCCCTCAGTGACCAGTCACTACTACCTGTTCCTTGCGGTGGTGCTGTTCGCGGTGCTGATGTGCCACCGGTTGGAGCGCAGCCGCATCGGCCGTGCCTGGATGGCCATTCGCGAAGACGAGGTTGCCGCGCGCGCCATGGGCATCAACACGCGCAACCTCAAGTTGCTGGCGTTTGGCCTGGGAGCCACCTTCGGCGGTGCTTCGGGTGTGCTGTTTGCGGGCTTCCAGGGCTTCGTGTCGCCCGAGTCGTTCGCGCTGCAGGAGTCGGTGATGATCGTCGCGATGGTGGTGGTCGGCGGCATGGGCCACCTGCCCGGAGTGATCGTCGGCGCCGTG
>CANGBT010000151.1 GCA_947452135.1 Burkholderiales bacterium | reverse complement strand
GTGACGACATAGCGGTCGTTTTCGAAGTGATCGGCTTGCTTGTCGAACTTGCCGGCCACCGGCGTGAGCGCACGCACGATGTCCTGGGCCACGCTGGGCTTCTCGGCAATGATCAAGGTCTTGGTCATGTTTCTTTTCGCAGGGAAAGGCTCTACCGCTACAGGATCGTGTGGCCCATCGCAGGCCACACGCGTCTCTACAATCTGTCGACTCGCGCGCACACACGCACGCCCAGGCACGCACACACACGCGCGCACCCACCAATTCAATGTACCCAAAGACGCCGATGAAGCAAGTGGTCGCGCTCAAGACCCCCCGCCCTTCGCCGCGTCGTCGCGTTCAGGTCAGGCGCAGCACGGTGCACGGCCGTGGTGTGTTCGCGTTGACCGAGATCGCCGCGGGTGAGCTGATCATCGAATACACCGGCGAGGTCATCGACTGGCCCGAGGCGCTGCGCCGCCATCCGCACGACCCGAGCGACCCGAACCACACCTTCTATTTCAGCCTTGAGGGCGGACGGGTGATTGATGCCAATCACGGTGGCAACAGTTCGCGCTGGATCAACCACGCGTGCGAGCCCAACTGCATCGCCGACGAGACCGATGGGCGGGTGTTCATCCGTGCGCTGCATCCGCTGAACCCCGGCGACGAGCTGTTCTACGACTACGGCCTGGTGCTCGACGAGCGCATCACCGCCAAGCTGAAAAAGCAGTACGCCTGCCGCTGCGGCGCCGCGAGCTGCCGCGGCACGATGCTCGGGCGCAAGAAGCGATGAGCGCTGCAGCCGAGCACGCGCTGGAGTGGAACGCCGAGCGGCTGTACCACCAGTTGTCGCAATGCGTCCCGAATCTGGGTGTCGAGGTGGTTTCACAGATCGGCTCGACCAACACCGCGCTGCTCGAGCGCGCTCGCGTGGCCAACCGGCTGTCGGGCGAGGTTGATCTCGAGGCGCTGCGCCGTCGCCCCGAGGGCGTGTCGTTCGGCCGCCGCGACGCCGACTACCAGCCCTGCCTGCTGGTGGCCGAACACCAGACCCGCGGCCGCGGACGGCAAGGCCGCAGTTGGCAGGCCGCGCCAGGCGCGTCGCTGACGTTCTCTCTGGCCATGGCGCTGGGGCCCACCGACTGGTCGGGCTTTTCGCTGGCCGTGGGCGTGGCGCTGGCCGAGGCGCTCGACCCCCACGCCGGCCGCGATGCCAGCGGAGCCGCCACAGGGCGCCCCTGGATCGGCATCAAGTGGCCCAATGACCTGTGGCTCATGCCTGCTCATGGCGAGCCCGGCGCCGGGCGCAAGCTCGGCGGATTGCTGATCGAGACCGTGCCCGCGGGCGCGCTGCGGTTGGCAGTGGTGGGTGTGGGCCTCAATGTGCTACCGATGGCGCTCGACGCCTCTCAGGCCGCCAGCGGCTTTGGCTGCCTGCATGAACTGGACACCGAGGCCTCGGCCCCTGGCGTGTTGCACCGCGTGGCCTTGCCGCTGGTCGAAGCCTTGCAGCAGTTCTCGCGCGGCGGCTTCGCCTCCTTTGCCGAACGATTTGCCAGGCGCGACGTGCTGCGCGGCTGCACGGTGCAAGCCGGTGTCGGCCTGCACGCCGAAACGCAAGGCGGCCCCGCCGGGAACAGCGGCCTGACGGGGACTGCCGAAGGCGTGGCCGGCAACGGCGCATTGCGCGTGCGCACGCCCGATGGCGTGCACGAAGTGATCTCGGGCGAAGTCAGCGTGCGGGTGTCTCCCGGCGGCAAGGAAGGCTCATGTTGAGAACTCTGGTGATCGCCTTGCTGCTGGCCAACGCGGCCTTCCTGGCCTGGACGCAAGGCTGGCTCGATGCGGTGGTTGGCGCGCCAGCCCACACCGAGCGCGAGCCGCAGCGGCTCGGCCAGCAGGTGCGCCCCGAAGCCGTACGGCTGCTGCCGGCACAGGTGGCGGTGGCCGCGTCGGCCCCGCCAGCCACGCGCTGCCTCGAGGCCGGACCTTTCGATGCCACCGAGGTGGCTACAGCGGAGGCCGCACTGGCCGCCAGCCCGGCAGCCAGTGCGGTGGCCACCCGCTGGAGCCGTCTCAGCACCGAAACGCCCGGCGTGTGGATGATCGCGGTCGGGCGCTCGGCGCCCCATGAGGCGCAACTCAAGAAGATCACCGAACTCAACCGCCTGGGCATCGCCTTCGAGGCGGTGAAGGCCGCCAGCAGCGCCGATGAAAACTTGTCTCTGGGACAGTTCGACTCGCTGGCCGCAGCCCAGGAGGCACTCACACGCTTTACGGCGCGCGGCATCCACACCGGCCACATCGTCGAGGTCACACCACCGGCCACGTCGCACCGCCTGCGCTTCGATGCAGCCACACCGCCAGAGGCGGCCACGCTCGAATCCCTGAGCCTGAACACCCCGGGCAAGGCCTTCACGGCCTGCGCTCAGCCCTGACCGGCTGAAGCGCCCGCGCCGGGGTCTCCCTTCGCGGTGGGCATCTCAGACGTCGCGTCGGGTGCGCGACACCCAGCACACGGCCAGACCCAGCGCCAACAGCCAGACACCGCCCAAGGCACCGCCACCGCTCACGCTGGCCGGCTCCGTGGTCTTGGCCAGCGCCACGGCCGCGCTGGCGTCGAGCATGCCCGCACCGCACGTCGAGGTGGTGCAGTAGCACTCGAACTGATCGACCGCAAAGCCGTTGGCGTCGACCGTGGGCGCCTGGCACTGGCCCACCTCGGGCGCGTCGCCGGCGGTGGGAAACGGCCGCGCCGAATTGCGCAGCAACTGACGGACCTCGTCGGGATTGAACGATGGCTGCACCGCCAGCATCAGCGCGGCGGTGCCGGCCACCAGCGGGGCCGAAAAGCTGGTGCCGGCCGTGGCGTTGATGCCATCGGTGTACGCGTCATCCACGGCCACCGGAGTGGTCCTGCCGATGTTGGTGGTGGTCAGCAGCGGGTACAGACACTCGCCATCCAGGTTGACGCAGTTGCCGGCCGGCGCACTCAGCGCGATCTCCGGGCCCAGATCGGAGTAGCCGACCTTGGAACCCAGCTGGCGCAACCCGGCCACGCCAATCACGCCGGGACAGTTGGCCGGGGCGTTGACCGCGCCGCCGTTGGTGTTGCCGGCGGCAGCCACCACCACCACGCCGGCCCGATTGATCTCGCGGATGGCATCCCGGTATGCGGGGCCGCAGGCCCCGGCGCCGCCCAGGCTCAGGTTGATGACACGCGCCGGATTGGGGTTGGACGGCACGCCCGGCACGTTCAGCCCGGCGGCCCAGCGCATCGCGGGAATGATGTCCGAGTCGAACCCGCCGCACTTGCCCAGCACGCGCACCGGCAACACGAGCACGTTGCCGCCCGGGCCCGTCAGGCCGGCCATGCCGCGCGCGTTGTGGGTGACCGCGCCGATCAGGCCGGCGGTTTGAGTGCCGTGCCACGAGCTGTCAGCCACGTCAAGCAGCGTGCAACCGACGGTGTTGGCATCGCCCAGGACATCGGCATCGCTGACCCAGTCGCCGGGGTCCGATGCATCGCTGTCGCGCCCGGGCGTGCCGTCGTTGTCGAGGAACGGGTCGGTGACGAAGTCGTAGCCGGGCAGCAGGTTGCCGCCCTCGCCGAAGCGCCCGAGGTCGGGATGATCGAAGCGCACTCCGGTGTCGAGCACCGCGACCACGATGCGCCGCGACTGACCACCCAACACAGCCCAGGCGCCCTCGACGTTGATCGACGACTGCGCATCATCGAGCGGGGCACGCAGGTACCACTGACCTGACGCGGGGCCACCCGGCGTGGCCAGACCGGCGGCGTAGCGTGGGTCATTGGGCGCCGACAAGCGGTGGCGACGCTCGTCGGGCACCGCGTATTCGACCTCGCTGTCGCGCGCGAGCCGCGCTGCCAGCTGTCGCGAATCAAGTCCGTGCGCCGTGACCACGTGCGTGCGCTCGGTGGGGCCGGCGCGCTCGCGCATGGTCACGCCCAGCCGGTGCGCCAGACCTTGCACGGGAGACTGCGGCGCGACAGCGCCCGTCGAATCGGTGGCGGCAGGCTGCGACTTGAGCTTGACGATCACGCGCGCCGACTCCGGGCTGATCTGCGCCAAGGAGGCGCCGCTGGCCAAACAAAGCGCCAAACCACACAGCGCCGCGGCATGGCGCAAGACAGGCATCAGAAGTCGCATCGTGGGTTCCGGCAAGGCCATGAGGGGGCAGCGCTCAGTGTCGGCGACGCTCGTCGCGCTGAACCGCCGAGAAATGGGCGCTGTCGGACGCCAGCCGCTGCAGCGCTGCGGCGCAATCGGGGGCCGCGCACTGCAGGATCAGGGCGTGCCACTGGGCACCGCTACCGGCCACGTACCTCACCGGCACGCCGGCGCTTTCGCTGGCTCGCTGCTCGATGGTGGCGGATGGCGTGTCGGCGCGGGCCCCGGAGTCACTCGCCAGACGCACCAGCACGCGCAGACCCTGCACGGCAGGCGCCGTGCCCTGACATGCGGCACCGGCAGCGGCGCAGGCCACCAGCAACCCCACCCATCCTGTGCGCATGCGGCTCATGAGATGAGTTTAGGAGCCGCCCCGGCGCGGTGCCGGTGACGGCACTCAACGCCCGTCCAAAGGCACCGAAGGGGTGGCGCCACGACGCCGGACGGCGCCGCAACGCCTGATGCTCAGCGGGCGAGCACCTGCACCATCTCGAGCACCTTGTTCGAGTAGCCCCACTCGTTGTCATACCAGGCCACCACCTTCACGAAGGTCGAGTCCAGCGCGATGCCGGCATCGGCATCGAACACGCTGGTCATGGGTTCGCCTCGGAAATCGGTGGAGACCACCTTGTCCTCGGTGTAGCCCAGCACGCCCTTCATGGCGCCCTGGCTGGCGGCCTTCATGGCTGCGCAGATGTCGGCGTAAGAGGCCGGCTTGTCGAGCTCGACGGTCAGATCGACCACCGACACGTCGCTGGTCGGCACGCGAAACGCCATGCCGGTGATCTTCTTGTTGAGCTCGGGAATCACCACGCCCACCGCCTTGGCCGCGCCGGTGCTGCTCGGGATGATGTTCTCGAGGATGCCGCGCCCGCCGCGCCAGTCCTTGTTGCTCGGGCCGTCCACCGTCTTTTGCGTGGCGGTGGCCGCGTGCACCGTGGTCATCAGGCCGCGCTTGATGCCGAAGGTGTCGTTGAGCACCTTGGCCACCGGAGCCAGGCAGTTGGTGGTGCAGCTGGCGTTGCTGATGATGGTCTGGCCGGCGTAGGTCTTGTCGTTGACGCCGTAGACGAACATCGGCGTGTCGTCCTTGCTGGGCGCGCTCTGGATGACCTTCTTGGCGCCGGCGTCGATGTGCTTCTGGCAGGTGTCCTTGGTCAGGAACAAACCGGTGGCCTCGACCACGACGTCAGCGCCGATCTCGTTCCACTTGAGCTCGGAGGGGTCCTTCACCGCGGTCAGGCGGATGCGATTGCCGTTGACGATCAGCGTGGTGCCGTCGACGGCGACGTCGCCCTTGAAGCGGCCGTGCACGCTGTCGTACTTCAGCATGTAGGCGAGGTACTCGGGCTCGAGCAGGTCGTTGATGCCGACGATCTCGATGCCGGGGAAGTTTTGAACCGCAGCGCGGAACACCATGCGTCCGATGCGGCCGAAGCCGTTGATGCCTACCTTGATGGTCATGGGGGTTTCCTCAGTTTTGAATTCTTGGGGTGCGCAACATCAGCCGCGCAGCGCGCGCAGCACCGTGGCCGCCACGTTCTCGGCGGTGAAGCCGAAGTGCTTGAACAGCACCGGCGCGGGCGCCGACTCGCCGTAGGTGTCGATGCCCACGACCGCAGCGCAGCCGTACTTCCACCAGCCGTCGGTCACACCCATCTCGACAGCGATGCGCGGCACGCCGCGTCCCTTGGCGTCGCACAGCATGACGCTGGACTGATAGGCACGGCTCTGGCGGTCGAAGACCGATGTGGACGGCATCGAGACCACGCGCACGGCCACCTTCTTGGCGGCCAGCAGCTGCTGGGCGTGCAGCGCCAGGCTGACCTCGGAGCCGGTGGCGATGATCACGGCCTGCGGCTTTTTCTTCAGCCCGACTTCGCTCGGCTCGGCCAGCACGTAGCCGCCCTTGGAGATGTCGTCGAGGCCGCTCTTGGGCGCGTAGGGCAGGTTGTGGCGCGACAGGATCAGCGCGGTCGGGCGCTGGCGGTTTTCGAGCGCGCAAGCCCAGGCGATCGCGGTTTCGGCGGTGTCGGCTGGACGCCAGACATCGAGACCCGGAATCAGCCGCAGCGACGCGGTGTGCTCCACCGACTGGTGGGTCGGGCCGTCTTCGCCCAGGCCGATGCTGTCGTGCGTGAACACGTGCACCACGCGCAGCTTCATCAGCGCGGCCATGCGCAGCGCGTTGCGGCAGTAGTCGCTGAAGGT
>CANGBT010000150.1 GCA_947452135.1 Burkholderiales bacterium | reverse complement strand
GTTTTCACTGACGCGATAAGCGTCGCGTGCGCTCCAGGCGGCTTGGGCCGCGCGTTCAACCTCGGTCGGCTTGAATTCGGGATTCATGAGGGGGCGCGGTGCGCTCGGGAACTTGGAGCGGGATTATAGGAAGCGACCTGCCCGACGAGTCCTGGTGCGCATGCCGTCGAGCCGCCGCAGACATCGGCGTGCACAGACCGGCAAGAACTCAACGCGACGCAGGAGTCTGCGCGACAAAGCCGATGCGCGACAGGCCGCCCTTTTGCACGATGCCGATCAACTCGGCCACGCGGCCGTAGGGCACCGTCTGGTCGGCGCTCAGCCGGACTTCGGTCTGCGCATTGCGGCGAGCAGCCTCGGCCATGCGCTCGCCCAGTGCCGCGGCATCGAGCTCCTTGTCGGCCAGAAAGAATCGCCCGGCCGGATCGATCGACACCGCGATGAAATCGGGTGTTTCACTCGGGCGGGCGGCATCGGTCTTGGGCAGATCGAGCTTCAGGCTGCTGCTCATCAGCGGCGCCGTGATGATGAAGATCACCAGCAGCACGAGCATCACGTCGATCAGGGGCGTCATGTTGATGTCGCTCATCGGCTGCGGGCCGGTGTTGCGCTCGAGACGTCCGAAGGCCATTGGGCTCAGTCTTGCGGCGGTGTAGGCGCGGCGCCCACAGTGGCAGGCGCATGGTCGGACAGCATCTCGCGCAGATCGTGGGCAAAGCCCTCGAGTTCGGCTTCGCAGGCGGCCACCAGCTTGCCGAAGATGTTGTAGGCCAGCACGGCCGGGATGGCGACGGCCAGCCCCGCTGCGGTCATGACCAGCGCCTCCCCCACCGGGCCAGACACCCGCTCGATGGTGATCGAGCCTGCCGTCGAGATGCTCACCAGCGCGTGATAGATACCCCAGACGGTGCCGAACAGGCCGATGAACGGTGCCGTGCTGCCGATCGAGGCCAGCAGCACCTGACCGAATCGCAGTTGCGTGAGCACCGCATTGAGCGAGTCGCGCAGGCGACGGGTGAGCTGTGACTCGCGGCGCCCCTGTGCTTCCAGGGTCAGGGCTTCGGGCTGTGCTGTCGCCGCCGAAAGCAAGGGCAGCAGTGCCCGCTCGCGGTCGAATGCCAGCAATTGATCGCGCGCGGCTTCCAGATTGCCGGCTGCCCAGAAGGCCGGTACGGCACGCGCCATGTCCGAGCGAACCCTGCGCAGCAGCCAGCCCTTCCAGAAGATGAGCACCCAGGCGCTGACAGACATGGCCAGCAGCAGCACGGCCACACTTCGCGTGATGGCGTCGCCTTGATCCCAGAACTGTTGCAGGCCGGTCATGCTTCTCAGGCGCCGCGGGCGGTCAGGTCATGCCGAGCACGTCGCTCATGTCGAACAGCCCATGGGGCTGGTACGCCATGAAGCGCGCGGCACGAAGGCTGCCTTGCGCATAGGTGGCGCGGCTTGAGCTTTTGTGCGTGATCTCGATGCGCTCCCCGGTACCCGCAAACAGCACCGTGTGGTCGCCCACCACGTCGCCTCCGCGGATGGTGGCAAATCCGATCGTTGACGGGTCGCGTTCGCCGGTGACGCCTTCGCGGCCGTAAACCGCGCATTGCTTCAGATCGCGCCCGAGCGCGGCGGCCACCACTTCGCCCATCTTCAAGGCGGTACCACTCGGGGCATCGACCTTGTGCCGGTGGTGCGTCTCGATGACCTCGATGTCGTAGCCTTCGTTGAGCAGGCGTGCCGCGGTGTCGAGCAGCTTGAGCACCACGTTCACGCCCACGCTCATGTTGGGCGCCATCGTGATGGCGATGTGCTGCGCATGGTCCGCAATGACGGCTTTTTGGTCTTCGGTGAATCCGGTGGTACCGATGACGGCCTTGACGCCGAGCTCACGGCAAACTGCCAGATGCGCCAAGGTGCCTGCCGGCCGGGTGAAGTCGATCAGTACCTGTGCTTGAGCCAGTCCGGCACGCAGGTCGCTGGTGATGGCTACACCACTGGCGAGACCGAGGAAAAGAGAGGCGTCCTGCCCGAGAGCTGGGCTGCCCTCGACGTCCACCGCGCCGCTCAGCACCATGTCATCAGCCGCGACCACCGCCTCGATAAGCACACGCCCCATGCGCCCCGAGGCGCCGGCGATGGCCACACGCAACGCGTCCGAACGCACCGGCGAGCTCATCAGTTCGGCTCGAGAGGGGGGTACGTGCGAGCCGACACTGCAACCGCGGGTGCCGGCGCAGGTGACGCTTCGACCGCTGCCACTGGCTTGGGCGGGACCTTCAAGGCCTTGAGTTGATCTTCCGTGAGCGCGAGCTTCGGCACCTTGCCTTCTTGCTTGGTCGCGTCGATCGAGGCGACGAAGGCCACTTCGGTGGGCAACTCGCCGCCCGTGTCGAGGCTCTTCAGGCGTTCGCCATCAAAGAGCGCCACAACGCTGCGGCGTTGCGGCTCCGTGCCCTGCCGGCGGATCGTGAACACGTAGTCCCAACGATCAGCATGGAACACGTCGGTAAGCAGGGGGGAGCCGAGGATGTCACGGACCTGGTTGCGCGACATGCCCGTCTTGATCTGGGCCACTTGCTCCTGAGTCACGACGTTGCCCTGGACCACCTCCACCTTATAAGGGGTGACCAGCGCGGAGATCACGTCGATGTTGGGCATGTCTGGCATGGACGGGGCTGACTCGCAGCCTGCCAACGCCCACCCAACGCACAAGAAAACGAGGCCCGAACGGACGGAGGATGGCAGGGTCATGGGGGCTTGCAGAGCGCCGCATGACGGACGCCCTGACTCGATATGATCGAACGATTCTACCGGCAGGGTGCGGCACCTGAGCTGCGGGACGGAGCCCCCATGACACAAGCAGATGAACTCAAGAGCAGCGGACTGAAAGCCACGCTTCCGCGCATCAAGATCCTCGAGATGTTCCAGAAGACCGACCAGCGTCACATGGCCGCTGAGGACGTGTTCAGGTTGCTGTTGGCCGAAGGCTCCGACGTCGGTCTGGCCACCGTGTATCGGGTGTTGATGCAGTTCGAGCAGGCAGGCATCCTGTCGCGCAATCACTTCGAGGCCGGCAAGGCGGTGTTCGAGCTCAACGAGGGATCGCATCACGATCACATCGTCTGCCTGGACTGCGGTCGGGTGGAAGAGTTCTTTGATGCCGAGATCGAAGCGCGCCAAAAGTCGGCGGCCCTGATCCGCGGCTTCGAGCTTCAGGACCACGCCCTGTCGCTCTACGCCGTGTGCACCAAGCAGGCTTGCCCGCACCGGTCAAATTGACCGTTTGCAGCCCGCGATCTCAGTCCGGGCCGCGCTCTAGGGCGCGCTGGTGGCGCTCGATGAATTCCTTGTAGGTGTCGATGCCGCGCAATTGCAAGATCGTGTTGCGCACAGCGGCCTCGACCAGCACGGCCAGGTTGCGTCCGGCATCCACCGCGATCACGGCCTTGCGAACGGGCACGTCAAGGATGCGCTCGTAGAGTGGCTCGTAGGGCAGCCGTTCGAACTCGCGCTCGAGCGTTTCCTTGCGCACCAGATGCACGATCAGCTTGACGCGCATCTTTCGCCGCACAGCGGTCTCTCCGAAGATCGCCTTGATGTCGAGCAGACCGATGCCGCGAACCTCGAGCAGGTTGAGCAGCAGCTCGGGGCAGCGGCCCTCGAGGGCCGTTTGAGACATTCGGTAGATGTCCACGGCGTCATCGGCCACCAGACCGTGGCCGCGTGAAATCAGCTCCAGACCCAGTTCGCTCTTGCCCAGGCCCGATTCGCCGGTGAGCAGCACGCCCAGCCCAAGGATGTCCATGAACACGCCGTGGCGGGTGGTGCGCTCCGCAAACAGCTGCCCGAGGTAGCCGCGCACGACGTCAATCACCTGCCCGGCCGATTCGGCCGTGACGAAAAGCGGAATCGACGCACGTTCGCACATCGCCACCAAGCGGTCCGGAGGGGCCTCGCCGTCGGCGACGATCACCACCGGCGGCTCGAGCGTCACGATGCGCTGGATGCGACGCTCCTGATCTTCTGGTTGCGAATCCTGCAGGTAGGCGACCTCACGGCGCCCCACGAGCTGCACGCGGTACGGGTGGATGTAGTTGAGGTATCCGACCAGATCTGCCGCCGACTGTGCGTTGCGCACAGCAGCCTCGTCAAAGCGGCGCTCCGGGTGCGCATGACCGGCGATCCACTCCCAGCGCAAGGCAACGCGGTGGTGCTCGAAGAGCGCTTCGGCGCTGATGAAGCTGGGCTTCATTCGATCCGCATCCGTTGCTCTGAAGGCAACGTCGAGCTGTGGATCAAGGCGTGATATCGCCTCATGCGACCGACTTCAACGGTTCCCAGTTGGCGATCAGCTCATGCAACTTTGCGGCATCCGGTTCGGACTTCAGCCGTTCGCGCAGCTCACGGTCGCTGAGCATTTCGGCGATCTCCGAAAGTATTTCCAGATGCCTTTGCGTGGCAGCTTCGGGCACGAGCAGAAAAATCAGCAGCGACACGGCTTCTTCGTCAGGCGCATCAAACGGGATGGGCTGAACGACACGGGCCACCGCAGCCAGGGGGTTCTTCAGGCCCTTGATGCGCCCGTGCGGAATGGCCACGCCATGGCCCAGGCCGGTCGAGCCGAGCCGCTCGCGGGCGAACAGGTTGTCCGTCACCGTTGCGCGGGCGATCGCATGCTGGTTCTCGAACAACAGACCTGCGTGTTCGAACACCCGCTTCTTGCTGGTGGCGTCCACATCGACCAGCACGTTGCTGGCAGGAAGGATGGCGGCGAGACGATTCATCGTGAAGTCAAGGCGATGGCTCCGACATCAGCGGCCTTGGCCGACCGCGAGATGCCGATGCAATGAATGATGAAACGGGCAGGGAACAACGGAGTGGATGATGGCACGGGTGCGATTCGATTGTGCACAGGGTGCTGCATTGCAGCAACGCCACCGATCATGCGAGTCAGCACGCTGTTGCGCGGGCAACAAAAAAGCGGCCCGAAGGCCGCTACGTTCTTGCCAGACAGTCGGCAAATGATCAAGGAGCTGGCGCCTCCATGCGCTTCGCAGCGACGTGGTGGTAGTCCTGAACCTTGGCCTTGTGGCGGCAAACCTGCCGATCGAGCTTGTCCATCAACTGATCCACGGCCGCGTACATGTCCTCGGCCGAATGCTCCACGAAGATGTCCTTGCCCTTCACGTGGAGCGTGACCTCTGCCTTTTGCCGCAACGCCTTTTCCCGCGGCTTTTCCACCGACAGCAGCACGTTGATGTCGACCACCTGATCGAAGTGGCGGGTGACCCGCTCGAGCTTGGTGAGCACGTACTCCCGCAAGGCTGCGGTGATGTCCAGATGGTGGCCGCTGATAGTCAAGTTCATGGGAACTCCTTTCGCACAGATGAAAGACAGAGAGCTCTGCGCATGATCGGTCTGCCACCACAGAAGTGACGTTTCCGACCACCCGCGGGTCCATCTTGCTCCTGAACTCCGGCGCGTGCAAGTTGGCCCTGTCAGACGGCGACCAAGGTGGTGGCTTACAAACCCCGGTGCGATAATTTTTGGGTTTCGACCGGCCGATTTCTCGATAGACATCCCCCGCCATGGCGCGCCCGGCGCACCGGTTTTGCTGGAGTTCGCATGCTCAATGTCTTCTCGTTGGCCCTCGGCCGGCTGGTGCAGGAGGAAATCGAAAGTCTCGATGCTCTGGCCCATGTGCAGCCGGTGTGGGTCGACCTCGATGCGCCGACCCCGGAGGAAAAAGGCTGGATCGCGCAGCACTTCGGCGTGACGATCCCCGATGACGCGGTCGACGATGACCTGGAAGAGTCGGCGCGGTTCTACGAGGAAGACAACGGCGAGTTGCACATCCGAAGCGACTTCCTGATCGACGACGACGAGAACCCGCGCAACGTGCGCGTGGCGTTCATCCTGTTTCGCAACGTGCTGTTCTCGATGCACGACGAAGAGTTGCCTGTTTTTCGCCTGCTGCGCCTGCGCGCGCGCCGCATTCCTGCGCTCATCGAGGATGCGAAGGACGTGCTGCTCAAGCTCTATGCGGCTGATGCCGAGTACAGCGCCGATGCGCTCGAGGGCATCTACGACGCACTGGAAGTCGTCGGGCAGCGCGTGCTCAAGGAAGACGTGAATGACGCTGTGGCAGCGGAGGCGCTGTCGGCGATCGCCAAGGAGGAAGACCTCAACGGCCGCATTCGCCGCAACGTGATGGACACGCGCCGCGCCATCAGCTTCATGATGCGCAGCCGGCTGCTCAACGCCGAGCAGTTCGAGGAAGCGCGCCAGATCATGCGCGACATCGATTCGCTCGACAGCCACACGACCTTCCTGTTCGACAAGATCAACTTCCTGATGAACGCCACGGTCGGCTTCATCAACATCAACCAGAACAAGATCATCAAGT
>CANGBT010000149.1 GCA_947452135.1 Burkholderiales bacterium | reverse complement strand
TCACCACCAAACAACTTGCTCAGCACCGTGGTAATCGCCGCCGTCAGCGTCGTCTTGCCATGGTCCACGTGACCAATAGTCCCCACATTCACGTGCGGCTTGGTACGCTCAAATTTGCCTTTTGCCATTTCAGTTTCTCCGAATAAAGAGCAGCGCCAGTGTTTTGTTTAAGGTTTCCTGCGGTAGGTTTTTCCGACTACCACTGGCAGTAGGCGGCAAACCGCAGAAGACCGGCTTGTATCTTTTGAAACTTCTTACTTGCCGCGCGCCGTGATGATGGCATCCGCAACATTCTTTGGAGCTTCGCTGTAATGCTTGAACTCCATGGTGTATGTCGCACGGCCTTGCGACATCGAGCGCAGGGTGGTTGAGTAGCCAAACATCTCGGAAAGAGGAACCTCGGCCTTGATAGCCTTCCCGCCGCCAGGCATGTCGTCCATACCCTGCACCATTCCACGGCGCGAAGACAGATCGCCCATCACATTTCCCGCGTAATCTTCCGGGGTCTCCACCTCGACAGCCATCATTGGCTCGAGGATCACGGGGCTTGCTTTGCGGCAACCGTCCTTGAATCCCAGCGAGGCAGCCATCTTGAATGCATTTTCGTTCGAGTCCACCTCGTGGTACGAGCCGAACGTCAACGTCACCTTGACATCAACCACAGGGAATCCAGCAAGCACGCCTGCGGGCAATGAGTCTTCAACCCCCTTCTTCACCGCGGGGATGAACTCGCGCGGCACAACGCCGCCCTTGATCGCATCTACAAACTCAAAACCCTTGCCTGGCTCCTGCGGCTCAACGGTGAGCACGACGTGGCCATACTGCCCCTTGCCGCCGGACTGGCGTACGAACTTGCCCTCGACATCGCTGACGGACTTACGAATGGTTTCTCGGTACGCCACCTGAGGCTTGCCAACGTTGGCCTCGACTCCGAACTCACGCTTCATGCGGTCGACGATGATCTCGAGGTGCAACTCGCCCATCCCGGAGATGATGGTCTGCCCCGACTCCTCATCGGTACGAACACGGAACGACGGATCCTCTTGGGCCAGACGCCCCAAGGCAATACCCATTTTTTCCTGGTCGGCCTTGGTCTTTGGCTCTACCGCCTGGGAGATCACGGGCTCAGGGAAGATCATCTTCTCAAGCGTGATGATCGATTCCGGATCGCACAGGGTTTCACCCGTCGTAACGTCCTTCAACCCGACGCACGCAGCGATATCACCGGCCAGAATTTCCTTGATTTCCTCACGCTGATTGGCGTGCATCTGCAAGATGCGGCCGATCCGCTCCTTCTTGCCCCGAATCGGGTTGAAAACCGAATCGCCTGACTTCAATACCCCCGAGTAAACACGCACAAATGTCAACTGACCGACATACGGGTCAGTCATGAGTTTGAACGCAAGCGCGGCAAACTTCTCATCATCAGCAGCACGGCGAACCACGTCCTTCTCATCGTCGTCAGTGCCAGGCACCGGAGGGATGTCAATCGGCGACGGCATGAAGTCGATGACCCCGTCCAACATGCGCTGAACGCCCTTGTTCTTGAACGCTGAACCACAGAACATAGGCTGGATCTCGGCATTCAACGTCCGCGTACGGATGCCGGAAACAATCTCCGCCTCCGTCAATTCACCGGACTCCAAATACTTATTCATTAACGTTTCGTTGGACTCGGCAGCAGCCTCAACCAGGTTTTCGCGCCATTTTTCGGCATCGGCCTGCAGGTCCGCAGGAATGTCCTCGTAGTTGAACTTCATCCCCTGGGAAGCCTCGTCCCAGATGATGGCCTTCATCTTGATCAGGTCAATCACACCCGTGAACTTGTCCTCGGCGCCGATTGGAATAACCACCGGCACCGGATTGGCGCGCAGACGCGTCTTCATCTGGTCATAGACCTTGAAGAAGTTGGCACCGGTGCGGTCCATCTTATTGACGAAGGCCAGTCGAGGCACTTTGTACTTGTTGGCCTGACGCCACACCGTTTCCGACTGGGGCTGCACACCACCCACAGCGCAATAGACCATGCAAGCACCGTCAAGCACGCGCATCGAGCGCTCGACTTCAATCGTGAAGTCAACGTGCCCAGGGGTATCGATGATGTTGATCCGGTGCTCAGGCAAGGACAGGTCCATGCCCTTCCAGAAACAGGTGGTAGCCGCGGACGTGATCGTGATGCCACGCTCTTGCTCTTGCTCCATCCAGTCCATGGTCGCCGCACCATCGTGCACCTCGCCGATCTTGTGGTTCACCCCCGTGTAGAAAAGGATGCGTTCGGTGGTGGTGGTCTTGCCGGCGTCAATGTGCGCCGAAATGCCGATATTGCGGTAGCGCTCGATGGGGGTCTTGCGGGCCATGGTGTCACTCCAATAAACAAGCCAAATACGCGGGCCGCCCGCGGGTTGGTAGAAACCCGATAGGCGGCCAATGGGCGAAGGGGATCAGAAGCGGAAGTGAGAGAACGCCTTGTTCGCTTCCGCCATGCGGTGAACCTCATCACGCTTCTTCATGGCGCCGCCTCGGCCTTCAACCGCCTCAAGCAGCTCATTGGCAAGGCGCTGGGCCATCGACTTTTCACCACGCTTGCGGGCTGACTCCTTGAGCCAGCGCATGGCCAACGCCACGCGACGCACCGGCCGGACTTCGACAGGAACCTGATAGTTCGCACCACCGACTCGACGGGACTTCACCTCAACCATTGGCTTGATGTTGTTCAGTGCGGTAACAAAGATCTCGAGAGGATCCTTGCCAGACTTCTTCTCGACCTGCTCCAAGGCGCCATAAATGATGCGCTCAGCAATGGCCTTTTTGCCCGACTCCATGATCACGTTCATGAACTTGGAAAGATCGATAGATCCGAATTTCGGATCAGGCAGGATTTCCCGTTTGGGGACTTCGCGACGACGAGGCATTTCTACTTCCTTTCAAGCTTCAGTGGACGGCGACACCCTGGGTATCGCAGCCGAGGGCAACGCAAGGTGCCCCACTTACTCGATGCGCCGGATAGCGCACCGCATTCAACGCCCGCCCCACGCCCATCGCGGGGGAGCAGATTCCCACAATCAATCAGGCCTTCTTCGGACGCTTCGCGCCGTACTTTGAGCGCGACTGCTTGCGGTCCTTTACGCCCTGAAGGTCAAGCGAACCACGCACGATGTGGTAACGCACACCAGGCAAGTCCTTGACGCGACCGCCACGCACGAGCACGACGCTGTGCTCTTGCAGGTTGTGACCCTCACCGCCGATGTAAGAGATGATCTCGAACCCGTTGGTCAAGCGCACCTTGGCGACCTTGCGCAGCGCCGAGTTCGGCTTCTTCGGGGTCGTGGTGTACACGCGGGTACAAACGCCACGGCGCTGGGGGCTGCCCTGCATTGCAGGTGACTTGGACTTCGTGACCTCGGTTTCTCGACCGTGACGCACGAGTTGATTGATGGTTGGCATGGCTAACTGTTTCCCGTTTGAAATCACTTACTCTCAGAGAGAGGGGCTTGGGCCATCAAGGGTGATGCCGTGAAGACCGTTGGCTAACCGCCGGTCTCGATGCGCGACCTGACGACAGGTCCCGCAACGTGCGCCGAAAAGCCCATGAGTGTATTACCCCCTGAGCTGTCTCGCAAGCACCGCTTTGATCCGCCTACCTTTGGGGGCCTGCAACACAACATCGCGGCACCGAGACTAGTTCCCTGTTCGGGGGAAAACCTCGCCTTCTGACTTGCCGCGCCAACTTGGCTTGGCCCGTCGCGGCTCAAAAGGGGCGGCTGTAGCCGCCCCTTTTGATGGCTTAGTCGCCGCAACTCACTCGGCCGACTCCGCACCAGCTTCAGCTTCCTGGCCTTGCGACTCGGCCAGTTCATCGGCCTCCTGCATGGCAATAGCACGACGCTCAGCGTCGTCCATTTCCTCCTTCGCCTTGCGGGCCTGGTGGAATGCCATGCCGGTACCGGCTGGGATCAAGCGACCGACGATGACGTTTTCCTTCAGGCCCCGCAACTCATCGCGCTTGCCCATGATGGCAGCCTCGGTGAGCACGCGAGTGGTTTCCTGGAATGACGCTGCCGAGATGAAGCTATCAGTAGACAGCGAAGCCTTGGTGATGCCCAACAAGATGTCCGCGTGGGTGGCGGGCAGCTTGCCCTCCGAGGCCATGCGGTCGTTGGTGTCGAGCAACTCCGAGCGTTCGACCTGTTCGCCGGCGATGTACGTCGTGTCGCCAGGGTTGACGATCTGAACGCGCCGCAGCATCTGGCGAACGATCACCTCAATGTGCTTGTCGTTGATCTTCACGCCCTGGAGGCGATACACGTCTTGCACTTCGTCGACGATGTAGCGCGCCAACTCCTCGATGCCCAGCAAGCGCAAGATGTCCTGCGGGTCGGCAGGGCCGTCGACGATGGATTCGCCCTTGTTGACCACTTGGCCTTCGTGCACCAGGATGTTCTTTTCCTTGAGCACAAGCTCTTCGTAGACCTTGCCCTCGGGGTCGGTGATCTGCAGGCGAACCTTGCCCTTGGTCTCCTTGCCGAACGACACGGTACCGGTCATCTCGGCCAGCGTGCCCTTGTCCTTTGGCGTACGCGCCTCGAACAGCTCTGCCACCCGCGGCAAGCCGCCGGTGATGTCCCGCGTCTTCTGACCTTCGACCGGAATACGCGCCAGAACTTCGCCTGGTGCCAGATCCTGACCATCACGAATCTGGATCAGCGAGCCCACGGGGAAGCCGATGGTCACCGAGTGGTCGGTGCCAGGGATCTTGACCTCGTTGCCGTTCGCATCAAGGAGCTTGACCTGCGGGCGCACCACTTTCAACGCACCACGGCGCTTTGAGTCGATGACCACCAGGGTCGACAAGCCGGTCACCTCATCAAGCTGCTTGGCAACTGTCAGACCCTCTTCGACGTTCTCGAACTTCGCCTTGCCGGCGAACTCGGTGATGATCGGGCGGGTCAGCGGATCCCAGTTGGCCAGCACGGTGCCGGCCTTGAGTTGCTGATCCGGCTTGATCGACAGCAGCGCGCCGTAGGGCACCTTGTGACGCTCACGCTCGCGGCCGTGCTGGTCCGAAACGATGATCTCGCCGGAACGAGAAATGACCACCAACTCGCCCTTGCTGTTGGTCACGTAGCGCATCGTCGGGTTAAAGCCGATCAAACCGTCCGACTTCGCGTCAACGCTTGACGCCACCGCAGCCCGCGACGCGGCACCACCGATGTGGAAGGTGCGCATGGTCAGCTGCGTGCCTGGCTCGCCGATCGACTGTGCAGCGATCACGCCGATCGCTTCGCCCTGGTTCACGGTGCCGCCACGGCCGAGGTCTCGTCCGTAGCACTTGCCGCAAATACCAAAGCGCGTATCGCAAGTCAGTGCTGTGCGAACCTTGACCTCGTCGACGCCTGCTGCTTCCAGCATATCGAGGACGTCTTCGTCCATCATTTCGCCAGCACCGAGCAAAAGCGCCTGGTTTTCTGGGTGATACACCTCGATGGCCGTGACGCGGCCCAGCACGCGGTCGCGCAGGCTTTCGATGACTTCGCCGCCTTCGACCAGCGCGCGCATGTTCATCCCGTTGTGCGTGCCGCAGTCGTCCTCAATGACGACCAAGTCCTGCGTCACGTCCACCAGACGACGCGTCAGGTAGCCAGAGTTCGCCGTCTTCAAGGCCGTATCCGCCAGGCCCTTGCGAGCGCCGTGGGTGGAAATGAAGTACTGGAGAACGTTCAGGCCCTCGCGGAAGTTCGCCGTGATCGGCGTCTCGATGATCGAGCCATCCGGCTTGGCCATCAGGCCGCGCATTCCGGCGAGCTGCCGAATCTGCGCTGCAGAACCACGGGCACCGGAGTCGGCCATCATGTAGATGGAATTGAAGGACTCCTGATCGACCTCCTTGCCATGGCGGTCAATGGTCTTTTGCTTTGACAGCTGACTCATCATGACCTTGCCGACTTCGTCGCCGGTCTTGCCCCAGATGTCGACCACCTTGTTGTAGCGCTCGCCAGCAGTCACCAGACCCGAGACGTACTGCTGCTCGATTTCCTTGACTTCCTTTTCGGCACGCTCGATCAAGCCCGGCTTTTCCTTCGGCACCAACATGTCGTCGATGCAAATGGAGATGCCCGCACGTGTGGCAAGCCGGAAACCAGCCTGCAGCAGCCTGTCGGCGAACACGACGGTTTCCTTCAATCCGCACTTGCGGAAGGACACGTTGATGAGGCGCGAGATTTCCTTCTTCTTGAGCGCCTTGTTGATGTTGCTGAAGGGCAGACCCTTCGGCAAGATCTCGCTGAGCAGTGCTCGCCCGACGGTGGTGTCGACCAGCGTCGTGGCTTCGGTGAACTCGCCGGTGAGCTTATCCTTCGTGAACTCGGTCAGGCGCACGGCGATCTTGCTGGTGATCTCGACCACGTCGTTGTCGAGCGCACGCTGCACCTCGACCACGTCGGAAAAGATCAACCCTTCGCCCTTGGCATTGATGCGCTCACGGGTGGCGTAGTACAGACC
>CANGBT010000148.1 GCA_947452135.1 Burkholderiales bacterium | reverse complement strand
TTACCGCTTCTGGACCAAGGTGTTTGCGCTGAGCTTCGCGCTGGGCGTGGTCAGCGGCATCACGATGAGCTTTCAGTTCGGCACCAACTGGCCGGGCTTCATGGAAAAAGCCGGCAACGTCGCCGGCCCGTTGCTGGGCTACGAAGTGCTCACCGCGTTCTTTTTGGAGGCGGGCTTTCTGGGTGTGATGCTGTTCGGCCACGGCCGCGTGAGCGAGCGCATCCACATGATGGCGAGCTTCTTCGTTGCCTTCGGCACCACCGTCAGCGCGTTCTGGATCCTGGCGCTCAACTCGTGGATGCAAACACCCGCCGGCCACCAGGTCGTCGACGGCGTGTTCGAGGTGGTCAACTGGGCCGAGGTGATCTTCAACCCGTCGTTTCCGTACCGCTTCACCCACATGCTGCTGGCCTCGGCGCTGACGTGTTCGTTCCTGATGGCCGGGCTGAGCGCATGGCAAATGCTCAAGGGCGTGGCGCGCGCGTCATCTCCCAAGGTCATGCGCGTGGGCCTGACGGTGGCGGCGCTGCTGATTCCGGTGCAAATCATGGTGGGCGACATGCACGGGCTCAACACGCTCGAGCACCAGCCGCAAAAGATCGCCGCCATGGAAGGCATCTGGCACACCGAACGCGACGCCCCGCTGCTGCTGTTTGCGTGGCCTGACGCGGCCACCCAGAGCAACCACTTCGAAGTGGCCATCCCCAACATGGCCAGCCTGATCCTGCGCCACGACCTGCACGGCGAGATTCAGGGCATCGACGCCTTCGGTGACGCGCATCCGCCGGTGGCCCCGTTGTTCTGGGGCTTTCGCGTGATGGTCGGCATGGGCGTGCTGATGCTCACCGTCAGCTGGGCGGGCTGGTGGCTGGCGCGCCGCGCCGGCTGGTCGGCCGATCGCATCCCGCAGCGGCTGCTGTGGGTGCTGGCCGGCATGACGTTTTCGGGCTGGGTGGCCACCGTGGCCGGCTGGTACGTGACCGAGATCGGGCGTCAGCCCTTCATCGTCTACGGCTTGCTGCGCACCGCCGATGTGGCGGCCACCAACGTCACCTCGCCCATGATCGGCACCAGCCTGGCGATGTACCTGGCGCTCTACCTGGGGCTCATCCTGGCCTACGTGGGCGTGCTGAAGTACATGGCGGAAAAGCCCGAAGACACCGCCGAAAAAGACGCCCCTGCCCCGGCCGATGACCGCACCGGCGCGGCCCTGAGCGAAGGCGGCCTCGCATGAGCTTCGACCACGCACTGCCGCTGATCTTCATGGGCCTGATGGGCGTGGCCATGCTGATCTACGTGATCAGCGATGGCTACGACCTCGGCGTGGGCCTGCTCATGCCGCGCGCCACCGCCGAGGAAAAAGACGTGCTCATCGCCTCGATCGGCCCGTTCTGGGACGCCAACGAAACCTGGCTGGTGCTGGGCATCGGCATCTTGCTGGTGGCCTTCCCGAAGGCGCACGGCGTGGTGCTGTCGCAGCTGTACCTCCCGGTCACGCTGATGCTGGTGGGCCTGACGCTGCGCGGCGTGGCGTTCGACTTCCGGGTCAAGGCCAAGGCCAGCGACAAACCGCTGTGGGACCGGCTGTTCTTTGCCGGCTCGATGCTCGCTTCGCTGTCGCAAGGCTGGATGCTCGGGCGCTACATCAGCGGCTTTGGCGAGGGCTGGAACTACCCCGTGTTTGCCGCGGCCATCGCGTTGGCGCTGCCTGCGGCCTATGCGCTGCTGGGCGCGGCGTGGCTGATCATGAAGACCGAGGGCGAACTACAGGCCAAGGCCATTGAATGGGCCAAGCTGGCGTGGTTGCCGGTGGTGGTGGGCATGGTGCTGATCTCGCTGGCCACGCCGTGGATCAGCGCCACCGTGCGCGAGCGCTGGTTCACGCTGCCCGCGTTCATCGCGCTGATGGTCATTCCGCTGGCCACCGGCATCGCGCTGCTCGCCGCCCGGTTGCTGCTCGACAAGGCCATCGTGCGCACCACCTTGTGCTGGGTGCCGTTCGTGGCGCTGATCGCAGTGTTCGTGCTCGGCTTCATTGGGTTGGCCTACAGCATCTACCCGTTCGTGGTGATCGACCGGCTGACCATCTGGCAAGCCGCCAGCAGCCCGGCAGCGCTCAAGGTCATCCTGATCGGCGTGTGCATCTCGGTGCCGGCCATCGCCGCCTACACGGTGTTCTCGTATCGGGTGTTCTGGGGCAAGGCGACGGAGCTTCGATACGCCTGAGGCGCTGCGCCAGCCGCATGGAGAATGCGCCCACCCCACTGCCCGGCGCCTGGCCCCATGTTTGAACAAACCTTCAAGAACATCGACGACATCCTGCACAAGGATGCCGGGTGCACCAGTGAGCTCGACTACACCGAGCAGTCGTCGTGGTTGCTGTTCCTGAAGTACCTCGACGCGCTCGAGCGCGACAAGGCGCTCGAAGCCGAACTCGAAGGCAAGCGCTACCAACCCATCATCGACGCCGACCACCGCTGGGAGGCGTGGGCCGCGCCGCGCACGTCCGATGGCCGGCTCGACCACAACGCCGCACTCACCGGCGACGACCTGCGCGACTTCGTCAACTGGCGGTTGATCCCCTACCTGGCCGGCTTCAAGCAGCGCGCCAGCGGTCCCAACACCATCGAATACAAGATCGGCGAGGTCTTCAGCGAGATCAAGAACAAGATCCAGAGCGGCTACAACCTGCGCGACGTGATCGAGCGCGTGGACGAGCTGCGCTTTGGCTCGCAGACCGAAAAGCACGAGCTGTCGCACCTGTACGAAGCCAAGATCAAGAACATGGGCAACGCCGGGCGCAACGGCGGCGAGTACTACACGCCGCGCCCGCTCATCCGCGCCATGATCAAGGTGGTCGCTCCCCAGATCGGCGAGCGCATCTACGACGGCGCCTGTGGCTCAGCCGGCTTCCTGTGCGAAGCCTTCGACCACCTGCTGCCCCAGGCCACCAAGGCCGACGACCTGGCCACGCTGCAAACGCGCACCTTCTATGGCAAAGAGAAAAAGAGCCTTGCCTACGTGATTGCGATCATGAACATGATCCTGCACGGCATCGAAGCGCCCAACGTCGTGCACGCCAACACGCTGGCCGACAACCTCAGCGACATCCAGGACCGCGACCGCTTCGATGTGATCCTGGCCAACCCGCCCTTCGGCGGCAAGGAACGCAAAGAGGTTCAGCAGAACTTCCCCATCAAGACCGGCGAGACGGCCTTCTTGTTCTTGCAGCACTTCATCAAGACGCTCAAGGCCGGCGGGCGCGCAGCCATCGTCATCAAGAACACCTTTCTGAGTAATACCGACAACGCCAGCATCAGCATCCGCCAGCTTCTGCTCGAGAGCTGCAACCTGCACACCGTGCTCGACTGCCCCGGCGGCACCTTTCAAGGCGCCGGCGTCAAGACCGTGGTGCTGTTCTTCAACAAGGGCGAGCCCACGCGCCGTGTCTGGTTCTACCAGCTCGACGTGGGCCGCAACATGGGCAAGACCAATCCGCTCAACGACGCCGATCTGGTCGACTTCATCGAGCAGCAAAAGACCTTTGCCGACTCAGCGCGCAGCTGGTCGGTGGACGCGGCCGGCATCGACACCGCCACCTTCGACCTGTCCGTCAAGAACCCGAACGGCGGCGACGAGGTCACGCTGCGCACGCCGCAGGAGATCCTCGACGAGATCGAGGCGCTGGATGCGGAGAGCGTGGACGTGCTGGCGGTGATTCGGGGGTTGGTGGCGTGACGGTTGGCTGGGAATCAGTAGCCCTCGGCGACCTTTGCGATGTCGTCAACGGCGGCACACCGAAAACCGGAATTCCCGAATACTGGGGAGGACCTCACCGCTGGATTACGCCAGCCGAGATGGGGAAGCGGCCCACCCCGTACATTGCCCAAACCGAGCGAACCATTACCGACCAAGGCTTGCAGAACAGCTCGGCGAGGCCATTGCCACCTTACTCGGTCATCTTGTCGTCGCGTGCGCCCATCGGCCACCTGGTTATCAACACAGAGCCGATGGCAACCAATCAAGGCTGCAAAGGGCTGGTCCCCCGCGGCCGTATCGACCACAAGTTTTTGTACTACTACCTTGGCAGCATCGTTGATCTACTCAACGATCTGGGTACGGGTGCAACTTTCAAAGAGCTCTCGGGCGGCAAACTCAAAGAGGTAACGATGCCTGTTCCGCCGCTACTGGAGCAGCGCCGCATCGTCTCCATCCTCGACGAAGCCTTTGAGGGCATCGCCACCGCCAAGGCCAACGCCGAGAAGAACCTGCGGAATGCGCGGGAGTTGTTCGACGACTACTTGCGGGAGGTCTTCACCCGACGGGGTGAAGGATGGGCCGACCGAACACTGGGTCAGGTTTGCAAGGTCGAACGGGGAAGCTCCCCCCGACCGATCAAGAGCTTCTTCAGCACCGCACCCGACGGCGTGAACTGGATCAAGATCGGTGACACCGAGGAAGGCGGAAAGTACGTCTACTCGACAGCCCAAAGGATTACCCCGGAAGGGGCGAAGCAGTCTAGGTATGTCAAGGAAGGCGACTTCATCCTGACGAATTCAATGTCCTTCGGCCGTCCGTACATCATGAAGACCAGCGGGTACATCCACGACGGGTGGTTCGCGCTGAGACTGAGCGACGAGTTGGACGCAGACTATTTCTACTACCTGCTTTCGTCGCAGTTCGTCCAGAACCAGTTTGCCTCCCTTGCAGCAGGCGCCGTGGTCAAGAACATCAGCGGAGATCTTGTGAAAAAGGCCGTCCTGACCATCCCGCCAATAGCGGAGCAGAAATCAATCGTGGAGCGCTTCGCGGTGCTTGGTGAACAGACGGACTCGCTCACAGTGCTGTTTAGGCAGAAACTCGCCGCCCTCGACGAACTGAAGAAATCCCTGCTCCACCAGGCGTTCAGCGGCGCGCTGTAGCGAGCGGCCGGACCATGCTCAATTTATAGAAACATTACCAAAGTTATCCTATTTTTATAATCTTTGTAAGTTGGCTATAAACTGCAATCGTGAACCCCGTTGACAACCCCTACGCCCCCGGCGCCGGCACGCCGCCGCCAGAGTTGGCGGGCCGCGACGATCTGCGCGAAAGCGTGCGCATCGCCGCTGAGCGCATCCGCGCCGGACGTCCGGCCAAGAGCCTGCTTCTGATCGGTCTGCGCGGCGTTGGCAAGACCGTGCTCCTCGATCGCATGCGCAACGACGCCGAAGCCGCCGCGCTTCACACACTGCGCATAGAAGCTCCGGAAGGGCGCTCGCTTCCGGCCATCCTCGCACCACAACTTCGACAGGCCTTGTTGCGGTTGTCGCGGCTTGAGCAGACCCGCGATCTGGCAAAGCGCGCCCTGCGGGGGCTGGCGGGCTTCGCCAAGGGTTTGAAGATCAAGTACAGCGACATCGAGGTCGGCATCGATTACGAGCCGGAGCCGGGCCTGGCCGACAACGGCGATCTGGAACACGATCTTCAAGCATTGCTCGAGGTGGCCGGCGAGGCCGCGCGCAGCGCGGGCACGGCCTTGATCCTCTTCATCGACGAGTTGCAATACGTCGAGGAAGACCAGATGGCCGCGCTGATCACGGCCTTGCACCGGGTCGCTCAGCGCCAGCTGCCGGTGATGATGGTCGGCGCAGGTCTGCCGCAACTGCCAGGCCGCATGGGGCGCGCCAAGTCTTACGCCGAGCGTCTTTTCGATTACCCCCTGATCGGCCCGCTCACTGCCGCCGCCGCACGCGAAGCCATCGCGGTGCCGGCTGCGCAGCAACACGTCGAGTTCGAGCCGCAGGCACTGGAGTGCATCGTGCGCGAAACCCAGGGCTACCCCTACTTCTTGCAGGAGTGGGGTAAGCACGCCTGGGATGAGGCGTCGCGCTCGCCCATCACCGTACGCGACGTCGAGCAAGCCTCGGCCATCACCATTGCCGCGCTGGACGAGAGCTTTTTCCGTGTGCGCTTCGACAGGCTGACACCGTCTGAAAAACGCTATTTGCGCGCCATGGCCTCGCTCGGCGCGGGCCCACACCGGTCAGGCGACATCGCCAACGCCTTGGTTCGCAAGGTCACCGCACTGGGGCCGACGCGCAACCAGTTGATCTCCAAAGGGATGATCTGGAGTCCCAGCCACGGCGACACGGCATTCACTGTGCCGATGTTCGATCAGTTCATGATCCGCATCATGCCCGGGGACGACTGGCGCGTGGCCTGATGAACGAAGCCGAAACCCGCGCCGAGCACATCGACCCGGCTCTCGCCGCCGCCGGCTGGGGCGTGATTGACGGCAGCCGCGTGATGCGCGAGCACGGCATCACGCTGGGCCGCTTGCAGGGTGGCGGCGGCAAGGGTGCGCGTGCCAAGGCCGAGATCGCCGACTACGTGCTGGTGTACCGCAACACCAAGCTGGCGGTCATCGAGGCCAAGGCGTGGGGCAAGCCGCACACCGAAGGCGTGGGTCAGGCCAAGAGTTACGCCGCCAAGCTGGCCGTGCGCTTCACCTTTGCCACCAACGGGCAGGC
>CANGBT010000147.1 GCA_947452135.1 Burkholderiales bacterium | reverse complement strand
TCGGGTGTTTGCGCCATGGCCGCCGAGCGGTGCAGGTGCTGCAGCGCATCGGTGTAGCGCCAGAAGGCGCCCAGCGCGACGGCGCCCGAGCCCTCGGCGTCGCCGCACGGCAGCCAGCCATCGAACGGCGCGGCCACATCCGACGGCAGCGCGTAGCCCAGAAACAGCCGGTCCATGCCGTCGGTCAGCGTGTGGCGCGCATCGGGGGGCACGTCGAAGCTCGCGCGGTGCTCGGCGTCGATCGCCCAGCGCATGCCCGAGGCCAGCATCCAGTCGTGCACCTGCTGCAGCGCGGCATCGTCCAGGCCGAAGCGCCGCGCCACGATGTCTTGCTGCAGCACGCCGAACACGGCGCTGGCGGCAAAGCGCGAGCCGGCCAGCGACAGCAGCGCGAGCAGCGCACGCGCCGGCGCATTGACGCTGCTGCGCGCGCGCCCGGTGATGGTGTGCGGCAGGAAGCGGCCCTTGGGCGCCGTGCCGAACACCGCGTCGATCAAGGGCGCTGCCGCCTCGAGATCGGGCGTGACCACCAGGATGCTCGACGGCTTGAGCACCACGCCGTGCTCGGCCGCGCGGGCAAACAGCCCCAGCAGGTGGTCTTGCAGCACCTCAAGCTCGCGGGTGAGCGAGTGGCACACATGCACTTCGAGGCTGCGGTCGTCGTCAGCGATGGGCACCGAACCGGGCTCGAGCGGCTCGAGCGCGAGGATGGTGTTTTGAAGTTGCGCGAGCAGCGTGTCGCCGTCGTGGGGCACGAAATCGCTGTCGTCGGTGGTCTCGCTGCCCATGGCCTCGACCAGCCCATCGATGTGCGACTGCGTCTTGCGGCCCCAGGCGGCGAGCAGGCGGTTGCCTTCTTCGTGGCCATCGGCCAGCCCGCGCGCGGCCAGATGCGTCAGGCGGCGCCGGTCGATCACCTCGAACCAGTACGCCTCGCACGGGTTGAGCACGTAGACGTGCACCTCGCTCACGCTGGCGATCGCCTTGAGCAGCTCGATGTGCTGCGGCGGCATGGTGGGCAGCGCAAAGACGTGCGCGCACGCCGGCAGCCCCGCTTGCGTCGCCGCGTCCGGACCCAGGTGTTTGAGTGTGTCGATGAACAGCGCGGCCGGGTGTTGCCCGCTCACGCCCAGCTCGGCGCTGAGGCGCCGCCACAGCGCAGCCTGCCAGGCTTCGTCGGCGAGGGCCGAGGTGGCTGCCGAGGCGCTCAGGGCGCTGCGGCCCTGAAGCCAGTCGTCGAGCCAGTCGGGCCGGTAGGTGATGTATTGATCAATCAGCCCGGCCACCCGCTGCGCGAGCTCGAAGCGCATCACGTCATCGGCGCGGCTCAGGTAGCCGGCCAGCCGCGGGTGGGCGTCGACCAGAGCGGCATCGCCCAGCGCGCTGTACAGGCGCCACGCCAGCACCACCGGCACGAACGGCGACTCGGCCTCCACCGCCGGCACCACGCGGCCGACTTGCTGCCACAGCCAGCGCGCCAGAAAGTCGAACTGCACGTTGGCGCAGATGCCACCGTGGTCGGCGATGGCCAGTGTGAGCTTGCGACGCACCGCCGCGCTGGGCACGATCAGCTGATCGGCCGCAAACACATCCGCCCGAGCGCCAGCCAGCTGGCCCAGCAGCGCGTGGGTGAGGGTGTCGAAGCGGTTGCTGAAGTGGAGGTGGAGCATCGGGGGGGTCAGCGTCGGGGTTGCAGTCCGGCATCAAACAGAACGGGCCGTGAAACAGCGCACGGTGCGCGCTCCACGGGAACCCGATCAGTATTCCCGAGCGCTGGCTCGTGGGGTGAGCCAGTGGCAGCCGTGGTGACCGCCCCAGCTCATGGTTTGGCGGCCGAGGGCTCGGTGACGGGCGGCTGTGGATGCCTCGTCTTGGCGGGCTCGATGCCCAGCGGCTCCAGGTACTTGCGCTTGATCTTGTGCAAGGAGCCGTCGTCCCACAGGGCATCGACGGCGTGGTTGATGGCCCCGAGCAGTTCGTCGTTGCCCTTGCGCACGGCGAAGGCGGATTGCATCGGCTGAATCAGCGCGTGCTCCAAGCCGTCGGCAGCTGCTTGCTTACGCACCGCGGTGCGCTGCCGCGTGAAAAAGCCCAACTCGACGTCGGCCAGTCCATGACGCAGCGTGTTGTCCAGTTCGCTCGAGGTGCTGTCCACGGCAACAACGGTTGCCGACGGAACGCGCTCGCGCACCAAAGCGTCGGGATACGACCCCTTGAAGACGGCGACCCGTTTGCCTGCGAGGCTGTCGAGCGAGGTGAACGGCCCGTCGCCCTTGCGCCACAGCGCCCCGACGCCACCGCGCGTGTAGTACGGCACCGTCATCGCATACAGGCGCTGGCGCTCAGGCGTGATCCAGTAGTTGTTGGCGATGACGTCGATGGTCCCGTCCAGCAAAGACGCACCCATCTGGCTGAACGGCATCGCCCGGAATTCGATCTTTTTCACACCGATCCGCTTGGCGACAGCACGCATGATGTCTCGGTCCATTCCCGACAGACTGCCGTCGCTGGCGATGACGTTGAACGGAGCGAAGTCGGACACGCCGCCCACGACCAGCGCTCGTTCCCCGCTGCGCAGCTGCGCCAGCGTCGGCACCGGTTCCTCGGCATGGGCTGGCG
The DNA here is from genome assembly GCA_947452135.1 of Burkholderiales bacterium. Classification (GTDB taxonomy): domain Bacteria; phylum Pseudomonadota; class Gammaproteobacteria; order Burkholderiales; family Burkholderiaceae_C; genus PBB1. Next base: position 3,915 of record CANGBT010000147.1, on the reverse strand, counting down.
TGACAGCCTGGGTGAGCAAGACGGCGAACGCTGCAGCCGCAAGGCGGCGAAACGGGGTGGAGAGTTTCATCAAGGTTTCCTGTTGTTGTGTGTGTGCACGGCCGTTGGCCGGACTCATCAGATCGCCGGGTGGGGCCCGCCAAAAGGCAGCAGCGCCTTGGCGGCTTCGATGCGCAACGCCAGCGGTGCGGCCTCGTCGTTCATGACCCTCAGCAAGAAGCGCTGCGCCTCGGGATGCGCAGCGCCTTGCGATTGGGCATCGCGCGCGCTTGCGCCGGCTCGCGAGGCATTCTCAGCTGGTGCGGCAGCCCAGGCCTGCAATTGCGCCAGCGCGGCATCGAACAGCGCGGGCTTGATGCTGTGCACGCCAGAGAGCAGGCGCGACGGACCCTCGTCGCCGGGTGGCAGGTCCAGCCAGGGTGTTTCGGCAAAGATGGGCGCCAGATCCGGCGCCACGAAGGCCGGCCATCGGCCGTCGGTCTCCTGTGTCGCACCCGTCGGGCTGTTCAGGGCGACCGCGCACGCTGCCAGCGCCGAATCAGCCCCGGTCATCAGGCCGACGCGATCGGCCTTGACCTGTGCCAGGTAACGCAGCCGCAAGCCGTTCAGGAAGCACTGAGCCCGCTCGGCCTCCAGCGGAGCTGCCATCGAGAACCACAGCTGCATGCTGTCGGCCCCGTTCACCGCAATGGCGGGCGCAGGCAAACCCAGCTCGGCTTGCACCCCCATCCACACATCGGCCAGCGGCTGCCATTCGGCCGGCCGGGCCAGCTCCAGCACCAAGGCGCGCCCGCGCCCCTCGGCATCGATCAGGTCGGATGCTTGGATGGCATCGCCGGCGCAGGCCGAACCGGTGGCGAGAAAGAGGCGACGGAACTCGGTGGGCAGTCGGCTCATGGGTGCGTTCAGGGAGATAGACAACGAACACTGTAACGAGGGCACCCGATCCGGCGCATGGCGGCGTTCGCGCGATGCCCATGGCGCAGGGGCCACAAAACAGCCCGGCCTATTTCAGGGTCCCCGCCACCACGACCACTTGCGAGCCCGGGATGTCTCGCTCGATGCCACCCTTGATGCCGCCCAAAACCACCTCGATGTCTCCGATGGTCGTGTTCGGGTGGAAATTCAGGAAGATCTCGATGAAGACATCTCCTCCGGATGTGCGCGACCGAACCTTGTCGAACATGTCGTACGCCTCGAAATACGCCGCCAGGTGTCTGTTGATGATGGATTGCTGACCCTCGGCGAGGGCTTGATCCAGCAAACCTGCCAACGAGCGGCGAACCATCCCCAGCCCCACGGCGGCGGTGAAGGCAAACAGCACCACCGCCATCAGGATGTCGAGGTAACGGACCCAGGCGGCATCGAACATCAATGAACAAACCAGTGGCACCGAAACCCCCATCGCCGTCCAAAAGCCGATGAGTTGGATGTGCACCTGGGTGGTCAGCATCAAGGATGGGTGACGCCGCATCTGACGTTTGATTTGCCACCAAAGCCGCCCGGAGCTCATGCCGATCAAACAAGAGCCGATCAGCCCGGTCCAGATTCCGGCACCGCACAAGGCCTGTGGGTTGGCCAGCATCTCGAAGACGTCGTAAAGCACAAACGCCGCGCCGCCGCCAGAGAGCAAGCCGACAAACAAGGTGGCCAGAGTCTCCAGCTTGCCCACGCCGTAATCGAGCAAGGAGCGATACGTGCCTCGCCCCAGACGAAACGTCCCGTAAGCGAGCAGGCAGGCCGCCAGATCCAGCAAGGCAGACACGGCATCGGCCATCAACGTCACCGAGGTGCTCGTGGCAGCGGCCACCATGCACCACACCACCGCGAACGCCTGCACCCACAAGGCAGTGCGTGCGAGCTTCTCGTTTTCCTTTTGCCGCGCCGGCACGACCACTGCACCGGCACCGCCAGCCCGCCACGTTGGGTCGGACTCCAGGTCAGTGGCTGAGCGTTTGGTCTCGGTCATGGCGGTGGATTTTCCAGGGGTGTGTTGGCGGTTTGTGCACCCGCAGCCGGGTCCGCGGCAAGCGCGCAAGAGTTCCCCCGATGGAGGGTTGTTTGAGGGGCCGAAAAGAAAACGGGCCGCGAAGGCCCGTCTTGGATGACTTGGTGGTGGAGAGGAGGAGGATCGAACTCCCGACCTGCGCCTTGCGAATTGAACCAAAAATCAATTAGATCAGTGGTTTAAGTCAATAGTTGTATAGCGAGTTGTATTGAAAACCCGTCCGACACTTGCCATTCTGCCTCGAGCTTGACTGCATCCAACAGCACGTGCCGACGCAGATCCGAGCAGTCGATACACAGACGCCTTGCTGATTTTGTAGTCGTTCATCAACTCGACGATCTTCACGCCTTGCCCACGACGCTGCCGCAGTTCGACCTCTTGCGCGGCGTTCAACGATTTCTTCCGTCCAAGTTGAACCCCGTTACGTTTGGCAAGAGCGATTCCGTCTGCTTGTCGCTCTTTACGAAGATCGAGTTCGAACGCTGCGACAGCGCCGGGGTTGTCACCAGCAGCATTCCTGAGGGGGCGGAGGTGTCGATGTGCTGGATGCCTATGTCTGGCGACCTAAAACACGTAACCCAATCCAACAAGCAACTGATAAGTATTCAAATTTTGACTGCCCGTTATGTGGGTGGCACTAGAGTTCGTTACGCCCTCGGCAGTTTTGGAGGCGCTATTGCCATTTGAGGAATAAGCATCTCCTAAACTGCTATAACCCATGTAATTTCCCTCTATAAAACCATATAAGCCGCTTTTGATGATTTGTTTATAACCTACACCAATGATGTAGCCACCAACAGTGGTGTTGGTAGATGAACCTGCGGTGGTTGTTGGTAATGTAAGCGATCCGGCGTTGGATTTAACGGTAATACTGGTGGCATGGTTTTCTTTTCCGCTAACTTGACTGTAACCAGCTTTGATGTAGACCAATTTATCATTATCAATTGCGTATCCAGGGCTGATAAAAATATTGAAGCGGTTGGATAATTGCAATGAGCTTCCGCTTGATGTCATAGACGTGCCAGCAGGTATTAGAGTGTTGCCGGGTGCGTTGGTTACATTGCCTTGCCATGCTGCGCTTGTTTGTGAAATGGCAGAATAATCTGCACCTATACCCACATGCCAAGGTGAGTTTGACTGCCAAAAATACCCTACTCCCAGCACCAATGGCGCACCACCAAAATTTTGAGATGGAGAGCTAGAGTTCACGTTATCGCCATTTGCTGGAACTTCAACTGATGATCCGTTGATGTTCGTCAAACGATTGCTTTCATAACCAGTGGAGATGTGCCCATAAAAACCATCAAAGGCACTTTGGGCTTGGGCATTTAAAGTTATCAAGCACGCTGCCATACTTGCAGCTAGTACCGCAAAAGAATTACGAAATTTCATACACTAGCCCTTAAATAATAATTATAAAAAATATTGTTGCAGAACTTTTATGGCATAAATATTATTTGGATATAGTCCTTTTGGTGACCTCTTGATAGTCCTTTGATTGGCTCAAAGTTCCCCCAATCGTTCCCCTAACAACAAAAACCAGCACTAGGGAAGGTCTGCACAAATCGCGGGCAACTGTGGTTGCGGCAGTCTGCGTGAATTGAGACGCTGCTGCACATGAAGCAAACCAGTCTAGGTCTTGGGAACTCCACGAAGCGCACACGCAAATGAACCGCCCCGGGATTCATGGAGGCTGTTTGGTTTAAGTCAGGCCGCCACCGTGGTGGCTTGACTGGCGAGTTGTCGGTAGTAGTTTGCTTCAGCTTGTGCGGGTGGGATTGACCTGCCCCCTTCCAGCCATACCAACCTGAAGTAGCAGGAGTCCGCCACCCAGGAGAATGGCGGACATGAGGAAGAGCAAATTCACAGAGGAACAGATCATTGGGTTCCTCAAACAGGCTGAGGCC
>CANGBT010000146.1 GCA_947452135.1 Burkholderiales bacterium | reverse complement strand
GTACCCGAGCAGGACGATTCTTCGACCCAAACGCCAGCACCTTCAACGTCATCAGCGGATCACCACCAATCATCTCGCCAATCAAATTGGCATCCACGTTGTCCTCACGCTCGCGCATAACCTCCAGCGCTTCCGCCGTCTCGGACTTCACCGGAATTTCCGCCTCACGAAGCCAAGCCACCCAAGCGGAAAGATCAGCTACAGGGTGCGTCAATCGTACGTATGGCCGGTCCATGGGTTGTGTTGAACTGGGCGCAGTTTGCGATACGGGCTTCAAGTGCATAGGTTTACGCCGGAAAGGAAGAGCGTTCTGTCAGCTTTGAATCTAACTCGCGCGAGCCGGGGGAAACCCAACCTGCCGTACCGGAAAACCCGTCGGCATAAACCCGAATAGCGATCAGCTTTAGCGGCCTAAAAGCCGGCTTTTTAGGTCCAGACCGACACCGTGATTGACAAACCGGTCGGTGGCTACTTTGCGCAGGTCAACGTCTGCGGGAATGAACAACCCGGCACGAACCATTTGATCGTAGAAGTCGCGAATCCTCGCCTGATTCATCGCGCCAATTCCCTTCACGAGCGTGTCGCCAGAGTCGACGATGCCTTGCTGCTTCATCAGCGCTACGGACGACTCCATTTCGGAGTCGCTCATCTCCGGGTTGTCTCGACGCATCAACTCGTGCGCGGCCTTTCGGTCCCCGTACAGATAGTTGACCCACCCGATGATCGAGGCATCGACAAAACGCTGAACGAGATCAGGGCGATTTGCGACCGTATCGACACGCGTTTCTATGACCGTCGAGTAGGTGCTGAAGCCGTGGTCTGCAAGCAAGTGGACCACGGGCTTGAAGTTGCCCTGGTTCTGCACATAGATCGGCTCAGCCACGGAGTAGCCCTGCTGAATGGCCTTGGGGTTGGAAAGGAACGGACCGAGGTTGTAGTTGTACGGCTTGAGCGACTCATCACGAAAGCCGTGCGTGGCCTTGAGCCATTGCCACCAGCTGAACTGGGCGTCCTTGGCAATCAGCGCCACCGGGGCCGACTTCAATGAGTCAAAGTTCTCGTAGCCTTGGCCGGGGTGGGCGATCAATGCCTGAGGATCCTTTTGAAACATGCCCGCCACCACGATGGTTGGCACGCCGTTCTTCACGTTGTCGAAACTGTGCAGCAGGTTGCCGGTCATCAGGAAATCGATGCGACCGGCAGCCAGCAGCGGTCGGTTGTTGACCTGTGGCCCACCTTGCAGCAGCGTCACATCGAGTCCGTAGCGCTTGTAGGTGCCGTCGGCGATCGCCTGGTAAAAACCGCCGTGCGCCGCTTGCGCCTTCCAGTTGGTCGCAAAGCGAACCTTGTCTTGCGAATGGGCTGAGGCCGAAAAGCAGCAAAGAATCAAAAGCAGGATTCTTGGCAGGTGGCGAGCGACAAGGGTCATGGGGAGCGCCTCAGGATCAGTCTGAAGGAATCTGGCCGTCGAAATTCCGCATCAAATGGCAGGCGGTGAGCCCTCGCGAACCTGCCCGCTGGTGTGCCACCGCGCGAGCAAACGACGCGACAGGGAATTGGAAGCTGCGTGGATCATCAGCCCTGTCAGCACCAGCAGCAGCAACGCGGCGAACATTTTCGGCGTCTCGGTTCGAAAGCTGGCCTCGAGGATGCGCGAGGCCAGTCCCGTTTCGCGCCCGGCCGCTCCAGCCACCATCTCGGCCGTCACCGCCCCAATCAGGCTCAGCCCGCCTGAGACCTTCAGCCCTGCCACGAAGTAAGGCAATGCACTCGGGAGCAGCAGCAGACGCAGCCGCTGCATTCGCGTCGCGCGGCACAGCCTGAACAGATCATGCAGCAGGGGATCTGCCGCACGCAGCCCGATCACGGTGTTCGACAGGATCGGGAAGAAAGCCACGATCCAGGCGCACAACAGCAGCGCGGCGGTCGTGCTGTCGATGTAGATCAGCATCAGCGGGGCGATGGCGACGATCGGCGTGACCTGCAGCACCACCGCGAGCGGCAGTGCCACCGCTTCGAGCCGTGGCGACAAGCTGAACGCTGCTGCCATGAACACGCCGCCCAGGACCGCGAGGGACAGCGCCCCCAAGGTGATCTTCAGCGTGAACCACCAGCTTCCCGCCAGCGAGGCGAAATTGGCGAACAACGTTTGCAGCACCAGACTGGGAGCGGGCAGCGTGTAGTGCGGGATGCCTGTCAGCCGCACCAGCAACTCCCAAGCGAGAAGCCAGCCCAGCAACGACCACAGCGGCATCCAGCGCAACACACCCGAACCGTGAGAAGGGCCCTCGCCTGAGCGACTCATGAGCGGCTGCCGTCGCAGGCGTGCGCCGCTTCCAACGCTTGCGAGACCTCGCGGCACGCCCGCGCGTAGCTCAGCGAGGTGCGAAATTCCGGCGTGCGCGGCGTTGGTTCGTCGATACGCACTTCAACCGCAATGCGGCCGGGCCGCGCGCTCATCACCAGCACGCGCTGGCTCAGGAACACGGCTTCGAAAACGCTGTGCGTCACAAACAGCACCGCCAGACCCGCCGATTGCCACCACGCCAGCAAGTCGCCATTCAAACGCTGGCGAGTGATCTCATCGAGCGCGGCAAACGGCTCGTCCATCAGCAGCACCCGCGGTTGCGTGACCAGCGCACGGGCGATCGATGCCCGCATGCGCATGCCCCCGGACAACTCTGCGGGGAAGGCTGACTCGAACTCGGCCAGCCCGACCGACGTGATCGCGCGCCGCACGCTGGCCATGGCTTCGCTCTTTGACCGCCCTGCCAGTCTCAGCGGCAGCCAGACGTTGTCGAACACGCTGGCCCACGGCATCAAGGTCGGATCCTGGAACACGAAGGCCGTGTCCGCACTGGCGGACGCCGTAGCCAAAGCGGGTGCCCGGATGTGTCCTTCGCTCGGCGTGTCGAGCCCGGCGATCAGGCGAAGCACCGTGCTCTTACCGCACCCGGAGGGACCGAGCAGCGAAACGAACTCGCGCGCGCCCACGGCGAGCGACACGTCTTGCAACGCCAGCGTGCCGCGGTCGTAGCGCTTGGTGACACCCTGCAGTTCGATCGGCGGCGCATCGATGCTGTGCCCACCCACCGCCAGCGCAGCCTCGCTCATTGAAAGGCCACTTCGGCAAAGCCACGCAGCTTGCGGCTGTGCAACTGATCGGCGCTGCGCTCGCGCAGGATCTCGAGGGCGCGGATGCCGATGCGCAGGTGTTGATCAACCCGCTCTCGGTAGAACTGGTTGGCCATGCCTGGCAGCTTGATCTCGCCGTGCAGCGGTTTGTCGCTCACGCACAGCAGCGTGCCGTAGGGCACCCGAAACCGAAACCCATTGGCTGCGATGGTGGCGCTTTCCATGTCGAGTGCGACGGCTCGGCTCTGGCTGAAACGCCGCTCGGGCGTGCTGGGCCCCTGGCGCGAAGGCAGCAGCTCCCAATTGCGGTTGTCGGTGCTCGCCACGGTTCCCGTGCGCATGATGCCCTTGAGCTCGAAGCCATGGAGCTGGGTCACTTCCGCGACCGCGGCTTCCAGCGCCACCTGCACTTCGGCCAGCGGCGGGATCGGCACCCACAGTGGCAGGTCTTCATCGAGGACGTGGTCTTCGCGCACATAGCCGTGGGCCAGCACGTAGTCGCCCAGTTGCTGCGAATTGCGCAGCCCGGCGCAGTGGCCGAGCATGACCCACACATGCGGGCGCAGCACCGCGATGTGGTCGGTGATGGTCTTGGCGTTGGCCGGCCCGACGCCGATGTTGACCAGGGTGATGCCGGCACCGTCCTCGCGGCGCAGGTGGTACGCGGGCATTTGCGGAAGGCGTGGCGGCGGCGCCCCGCGCTCGTCACCCGGCTGCGCGGGCAGGCCGCACCGGCGCGTGATCACATCGCCCGGCTCGACAAAGGCGCAGTACTCGCCGGCCGCGTCGTCCATGGCCGCGTGGCCCAGCCGCACGAATTCATCGATGTAGAACTGGTAATTGGTGAACAGCACGAAGTTCTGGAAATGCTCGGGCACCGTGCCGGTGTAGTGGCGCAGCCTGTGCAGCGAGTAGTCCACGCGCGGCGCGGTGAACAGCGCCAGCGGCAGCGCGCCACCGGGTTCAGGCTCATAGGTGCCGTTGGCGATGCCGTCGTCCATCTCGGCCAAATCGGGCAGGTCGAACAAATCGCGCATCAGCAGCCGACGTGCGGGCTCAAGCGAGCCTTCAAGGTGTTCGTTCTCGCTCAGCGAGAAATGCAGCGGAATCGGCTGCGAGCTGGTGCCGATCTCGATCGACACCTGGTGGTTGCGCAGCAGCAAGTCGAACTGCAGCCGGTAATAGTTGCCGAACAGGTCCGGTCGCGTGAGGGTCGTCTCATAACGGCCCGGCCCGGCGACAAAGCCGTAGCTCAACCGCGAATCGCCACTGGCGGCGGTTTCGGTGTGAACGCGAACGACCGGGTAGCACGCGCGCACCCGTGAGGGCAGCTCCTCACCATTGACGAAGCGCTTGAGCGCATCGCGCAGGTGCTGCACGCCGGCGTCGTAAATCAGCTGCACCTGCCGCAGCGCGGCATCAGGGTCGTCGAAGCGGACGGGGGCGATGTAGGGCGGGACGAGCGTCATGCAGTTCCTTCAGGCGCGCCCATTCTCACCCTCGCCGCGCTGTCAACCCACGCCTTGCGCCAAAGACACGCGCGAGCGGCAAACGCGGCCCTACAAGCCGAGTCGACGGCAGATCTCGAGCACCGCGGCCGACTGGTTCATCGTGTAGAAATGCAGCCCCGGCACGCCGGCAGTGCGCAGCTGGTCGCACAGGTCGGTGATGACATCGAGCCCGAACGCGCGGATCGAATCGGTGTCGTCGCCAAAACCCATCAGGCGCAACCGCATCCAACGAGGGATTTCCGTGCCGCAGCTGTCGGCAAACCGCATGATCCCGCTGGCGTTGGTGATCGGCATGATCCCCGGCACCACCGGAATATCAGCGCCCAGCGCATGCGCGTCGTCCACGAAGCGAAAGTACGCGTCCGAGTTGAAGAACATCTGCGTGATCGCACCATTCGCCCCGGCCTTCACCTTGGCGGCATAAGCCTGCAGATCGGCCTGCGGCGATCGGGCCTGCGGATGCATCTCGGGATACGCCGCGACTTCGATGTGGAAGTGGTCGCCGGTTTCCTGGCGGATGAAGGCGACAAGCTCGCTGGCAAAACGAAACTCGCCGAACTGGCCGTAGCCGCTGGGCAAGTCACCCCGCAGCGCCACGATGCGTCGCAGCCCGGCATCCTTGAACTCTTGGAGCTGCTCGCGCACCCGCGACGTGCTCGCGCCGATGCACGAGAAGTGCGGCGCCGCATCGACGCCCTCTGCCACGATCTCGCGCACCGCCGTCAGGGTGCCGTCTTGCGTGCTGCCGCCCGCACCGTAGGTGACCGAGCAGTAGCCGGGCTCGAGCGCATACAACTGCTGGCGCACGGCCTGCAACTTGACCGCGCCCTCGGGCGTCTTGGGCGGGAAGAACTCGAGACTCAGCGGAAGTTTCTGGCTCATGGGGAAGGGGCCGGTTGTGCCCAGACAAAGAACTCGGTGTTGCCCGCGGTGGTGCCGTGGCCGCCACCGGTGATCGGGCTCAAGAAGTAACCGCGCACCGTCAACCGGTGTTCGCGGCAGGCTTTGCGGATGCGGGTTTCGACGTCAGCGAAGCTGCGCGGGTCCTTGACGATCCCGCCCTTGCCGATGTGTTCGGGTTGCAGTTCGAACTGTGGCTTGACCAGCACCAGCAACTCGCCGCCGGGCGCCAGATAGCGCGCCAGCGTGGGCAGCACCAGCGTCAGCGAAATGAAGGATAAATCGCCCACCACCACGTCGAACGATTGCTCGGCGTGCTCCTGCGCGAACGCCGTGCCGCTGACGTCACGCGCGTTCACGCCCTCGTGAAACTGCACCCGCGCGTCGGCGGCCAGCCGTGGATGCAACTGACCATGACCCACGTCGATGCCCACCACCTGCGTCGCACCGCGCTGCAGCAGCAAGTCGGTGAAGCCGCCGGTGCTTTGGCCCACGTCGAGGCAGCGCAGCCCCTGCACATCGAAGCCGCAATGGTTGAGCGCACCTTCGAGCTTGAGGCCGCCACGCGACACGAAACGCAGTTCGGCGTCGTCAGTGACCTCGATCTGGCAGTCCTCCGGCAGGTCTTCACCCGCCTTGCGCGGCACCGCCCAGCCCTTCGGCCCGAGCCAACGCACGGCGCCCCGGTCGATCAGCCGCTGAGCGGCCGAACGGGTCGGGGCGTGGCCTCGGGCCAACAGCAATTGGTCTGCGCGCATGGATGCAATCTGTGCAGAGGTCGGGCGGTTGAATCCGCCCGACCCGCGCATCAGTACCGGTAGGTGTCGTGCTTGTAAGGACCCGACTTCGACACGCCGATGTAGGCGGCCTGCTCGTCGGAAAGTTCGGTCAGCATCGCGCCGACCTTCTTCAGGTGCAGACGCGCCACCTTTTCGTCGAGGTGCTTGGGCAACACGTAGACCTTGCCGTTTTCGTACTGGCTGCTCTTGGTGAACAGCTCGATCTGCGCAATCGTCTGGTTCGCAAAGCTGGCCGACATCACGAAGCTCGGGTGGCCTGTGGCGCAGCCCAGATTCACCAGCCGGCCCTTGGCCAACAGGATGATCTTCTTGCCATCGGGGAACTCGACGTGGTCGACCTGCGGCTTGATCTCGTCCCACTCGTACTTCTCGATCGACGCGATGTCGATCTCGTTGTCGAAGTGGCCGATGTTGCACACGATGGCCTCGTCCTTC
>CANGBT010000145.1 GCA_947452135.1 Burkholderiales bacterium | reverse complement strand
CACGCCATCGGCGTTGTCCCACTCGGGGTCGAGCACCGGGTTGTTGGTGGCGGCCACCGTGAAGCGCGCGTTCGGGTGCGCGGCCTTGGCGCCGGTTTCCTTGGCGATGGCCGGCGTCCAGTCCTTGCCCTGCCAGTCGATCAGGTGCGCTGGCGGGGTGTCGGTCATGCCTTCCCACCACACGTCGCCGTCGTCGGTGAGTGCCACGTTGGTGAACACCACGTCGGTCTTGAGCGAATCCATGCAGTTCGGATTCGTCTTGTAGTTGGTGCCTGGCGCCACGCCGAAGTAGCCTGCTTCGGGGTTGATGGCGTACAGGCGGCCATCGGTTCCGGGCTTGATCCAGGCGATGTCGTCACCGATGGTGGTGACCTTCCAGCCTTCGTAGCCGGCAGGCGGCACGAGCATCGAGAAGTTGGTCTTGCCACATGCGCTCGGGAAGGCGCCGGCCACGTGGAATTTCTTGCCGGCAGGCGAGGTCACGCCCAGCACCAGCATGTGCTCGGCCAGCCAGCCTTGGTCGCGGCCCATGGTCGAGGCGATGCGCAGCGCAAAGCACTTCTTGCCCAGCAGCGCATTGCCGCCGTAGCCCGAGCCGTAGCTCCAGATCTCGTGGGTTTCGGGGTAATGAACGATGTACTTGGTGCTGTTGCAAGGCCAAGGCACGTCCTTCTGGCCGGCTTCGAGCGGCGAGGCCACGGTGTGCACGCACGGCACGAAGTCGCCGTCTTCGCCCAGCACCTTGAGTGCGGCGCTGCCCATGCGGGTCATGGTGCGCATGCTGATGGCCACGTAGGGGCTGTCAGACAGCTCGACACCGATGTGCGAGATGTGCGAGCCCAGCGGGCCCATCGAGAACGGCACCACGTACATGGTGCGCCCGCGCATGCAGCCGCGGAACAGTGCCTTGTCGCCGGTTTGCAGCAGCACGCGCATATCGGCCGGGGCCATCCAGTTGTTGGTGGGGCCGGCGTCTTCCTTGCGCTCGCTGCAGATGTAGGTGCGGTCTTCGACGCGCGCCACATCGCTCGGGTCGCTGATGGCCAGGTAGCTGTTGGGGCGCAGCTCGGGGTTGAGCTTTTTCATCGTGCCGGCGGCCACGAGCCTGGCGCACAGGCGCTCGTACTCGGCTTGAGAGCCATCGCACCAGTAGACGTCTGCCGCTTCCGTGAGCGCGGCGACTTCGGCCACCCAGGCGGCCAGTCGTTTGTGTTTCAAGTCGGCGGGCACGTTCGAAGGTGCTCCTTCCATCGCGGGACGGTTCATGGGGACTCCAATCAAAGGTAATGACAAAACGGGATTGGGCGAAACCCGCCTCGCGTCGAGGCTCGCCCAATACCACACGCCATACCGCCGGCCCATCAGGGGGATCGAGATTGTGACGGCGAAATGCCCTGTTTCGGTTGACCCCAGATCAAGGGAAGTGCCATCTGTTGCCGAAAGTCCTCGTGTTGGGTCAGACGTTCGTCAGGCCAGTACCGCACCGGGTCGCCGGGCATCGACCACAAAACTGGCGGCGGTGCTGACTGCGCTTTGCGCATCGGCCGGGTCGGCCACCACGCGCAGGTCCGCCTGGAGCTGCTTGCGGTCGAGCGTGAAGCACACGCTGCCGCGCTGGTCGCCGCGGCTGTGGTGGATGTGCGGCTTGAACGGCCGCGCCGCGTCGATGCGGCTTTGCGGCAGCCCGTGGCTGGTGATCGAGGTGCCGCAGAACTCGGTGGCCACGACCGCCGCGCCGGTGCGGTCGAAATCGGTCTTCAGATCGGCCACCACGTTCGAGTGCACGTCGCCGCCGAGCACCACCACACCGGGCACACGGCGCTGCTCGACCACACCGAGCAGCCGCGCGCGCGCCGCGGGGTAGCCGTCCCAGCCGTCGGTCCAGTAGCTGCCGCCGTCGGCCGGATCGCTCCAGCTGTGGCGCGCCATCAGCGTTTGCTGCGCGAGCAGATTCCACGGCCGATCCAGGCTCCAGCCCTGTGCCAGCCAGCGCTCCTGTTCGGCGCCGAGCAGGCTGCGCGCCGGGTCACCGAGTGGCGGGCAGTCCTTGGCAGCGACAGTGTTCGAGCCGCCCTTGCCGGGGCGTGGGCAGGGCTGCGGGTCGCGGTACTGGCGGTCGTCGAGCAGGTGGATGCGCGCCAGCGTGCCCCAGTCCAGCCGCCCGGTGATGCGCATGGACGCACCGGGCACGTCCAGCCGCGGGCGCGCCGACATGGCAAACGGCTGGTGCTCCCAATAGGCCTGATACGCCGCGGCGCGCTGGGCGGCGAAATCGCTTTGCAGGTGCTGGCCTTGCAGGCCGGCGTAGTCGTTGTCGACCTCGTGGTCGTCCCACACCATCAGCCACGGTGCGCTGGCGTGTGCCGCTTGCAGCAGCGCATCGCGCTTGTAGGTGGCGTAGCGCTCGCGGTACTCGGCCAGCGTCTTCACGTAGCCGCCTTCGTGGCGGCGCACGGCGTTGGCCGGCGAGCCGGTCTCGTAGATGTAGTCGCCCAGAAACATCACCAGATCAAGCGACTGCTCGGCGATGTCGCGCCAGGCGGCGTAATGGCCGGCATCGAAGCGCTGGCAGCTCGCGATCGCAAAGCGCAGCGGCGCGGCAGCGCCACCGGCCGCGCTGGCCGACGGCGCGGTGCGTGTGCGCCCGGTGGCACTGCGGTCGCCCAGCGCCGTGAAGCGGTACCAGTACCAGCGGCCCGGCGCCAGCCCGCGCGGCTCGGCGTGCACGCTGTGCGCCCAGGCGGCCTCGGCGGTGTGCACCCCGCGCGCGGCGATGCGCTTGAAGCCTTCGTCGTGGGCCAGCTCCCAGCTCACGTCCACCCGCTCGGGCAGGTCGCCACCGGTCAGCCGCGTCCACAGCACCACGCTGGCGGCCGTCGGCTGGCCCGAGGCGATGCCCAGATCGAAGCGCGGCACGTCGCGCGGTGTGGCTGCCTTGATCGCGCTGGTGGCCGTGGCCAGCGCCGATCCGCTCCAGCCCAGGAATTGGCGTCGGGTGGTTGTCATCGTGGGGCTCCCAAATGCCAGCGTCGGCGGGAGCCGATGATGCGCCGTGGGCGCGACTTCAGCGGTGTGCGCTGAAGTCGGCCCCGTCAGGCGGCCAGGATCGCGAAGATTCGTGCGGCCGACCAATACGCCGCCATGGTGCCTATCGCGTACATCGCGGCCAGCCGCGCCTGCGGCATCACCGGAAGCTGCCGCACCGCGCGGTACACCAGCCAGGCGGCGGCCACGGCCAGCAGCTGGCCGATCTCCACGCCCACATTGAAGGTCAGCAACGCCAGCAGGAAATGGCTGTCGGGCAGGCCGATGTCCTTCAAGGCACCGGCAAAGCCCAGGCCATGCACCAGTCCGAATACGAACGCCACCAAAGCCGGCCAGCGCCGCGCGAGCGTCTCGCGATCGCGCAGGGCCTCGCTGGCCACCAGCATGATCGACAGCGCGATCGTGGCCTCGACCGGAGGTGAGCGCAGTGTCAGCCAGCCCAGCGCGCTGCTGGCCAGCGTCAGGCTGTGCGCCACCGTGAAGGCCGTGATCGTGAGCACCAGCCGCTTGTGAAAGCCCACCAGGAACAGCAGCCCCATCACGAACAACAGGTGATCCACGCCCGTCAGGATGTGCTCAATGCCCAGCACGGTGTAGGCCGAGGCCACCTCGCCCATGCCGCGCTGGTCGTCGGCGGTGCCGTACAGGTGCACCGTGGGTTGCCCGCCGGTCAGCGTGTAGGCGCGCAGCTGGCCGTCTAGCCAGGTGATCTTGACGATGGCGGCCGAGAACTTCTGGCCCACGCCGTCCACTGACAGCACGCCCTTGAGGCCGCCTTCAGCGCAGCGCAGCACATTGGCTTCGGCGTGGCAGACCTCGGGCCACAGGGGTTTCAGGTAGCGCTCGGCGGGGCGCTCGCCCGCGGCCCATTGCCACACGAACTGGCCGGGCGCGGTTTCGCGCATTTCCAGCTCGGCCATGCTCATTTCGTGCGCCCGGGCGCCGGCGCCACACAACGCCAGCGCCACGAACAGCAGCACCCGCAGCCAGGGCCTCATTGGGCGGCTTCCTCGATCTTCACGATGTACTTTTTGGCCATGTTGCGCACCGCGTCGGTACGCAACTGGGCCATGGTGGCGTCCACCCAGTCTTGGTGGGCCGCTTCGCGAACCGCGTCAAAGTCGGCCGGCTGCGGCGGGGTGATGGCTTCCAGGCGCATCACGCGCCAGCCGTCCTTGGTGGACAACGCGCGCCACTGGCCGGCCGGCGATTCCTCGATCAGCTTCGCCACGTCGGCGCCGTAGCCCTGCACCAGGTTGTCGTGCGGCCGGCCCTTGAACACGCGCAGCGCGGCGCGCGTTTCGGCCTCGCCGGCCGCGCCAGTGTTGAGCGTGTTGGCCAGCGTGCGTGCCTCGGCCTCCGTGGCGGTGCCCGGCAGCACGGCTTCGAGAAAGTCGTAGCGCGCCGGCTGGTCGTACTTGGCGCGGTGCGCTTCGAACCATTGCCGCAGCTGCTGGTCGTCGGTCTTGGGCAGCTTCAGGCTGGCCTCGACGGACATCAGCGCCTTGAAGATGACGCGGTCGCGAATGGCCGGGTCGCCCTTGTCGACGCGCATGGCCAGCCCTTCGCGGTAGAGCACCTCGTTGTCGAGCCAGCGGTTGCGCAGTTCGGTCAGCTCGGCGCTTTGCGGTGCGCGGCCGCGCGCTTCGCTGAACAGCTTGCGCGCCTCGTCGTCGACATCGGCGCCGACCACGATGGTGTGGGTGTCGTCGGCATGGCTGATCAAGGCGTGGTCCACGCCAAACAGCAAACCGCCCAGCAAGACGAAGTGCAGCAACGGTTCGCGCAGCCAGCCGGACTTCGAAGGGCTGCCGGCCGCAGCGGCCTCGGGCGATATGGGGGGGGTGGGTAAAGAGCCAGACAACGGTGTGGACATGGTGATGTGCAGCGTGAACAACGGGTCAGGGAGGTGAAGCACACGGCGCCGGGCTAGGCCCCGCTGCGTCAACGTGCAGAGCGGCAAATCCTAGGGTCGCCCGAAGACAGGAGTAAGACGAAACCTGATTCGGGCTCCCCCAAAAAAAACGCCGCGCGGTGAGCCCGCGCGGCGCGTCAAGAGCGGTTGCCCGCTCAGGCCTTATTGAACGCCGGCGACGACGGTCGAACCCGTGACTTCAACGTAGATCGGGTTGCTGTAAAACCACAGGTCAGCCCAGGCAGCCACGTCGTACGACACGTACTTCTGGCCGCTGACCAAGCCCAGGTGATCCGGGCAGTGATCGAACTGCGTCGAACCCGTGGTCACGTTGCACGGGATCGTCAGGTTGGCGTTGGTGGCGGCTGCCGCTCCGTAGCCCGTGGCGCCCGTGAACGCGGCAGAGTAGCTGCCGGTGTTGGTGTAGACGTCAGCCTTCGGATTGCCGCTGGCGTCGGTTTCGTAGGGCACGTTGGCCGGCAGGTTGGTGCCGCGCAGACGCACGTACTGCGAGGCCGTGACCGCCGGGATGCGGAAGGTCATCGCCTTGAGGTCACCCGACAGTGCCGTCCAGTTGCTGCTGTTGAAGGTATTCAGCACGGCGGCGCTGGTGTTCTTCGCGGCAGCGGGCACCGAGGCCATCAGCGTGGCCTGGCTGTCACCGGCCAGCACGCGCTCAAGCCAGTTGTTCGGCCACTGACCTGAGTAGTCGGCGGTACCCGGCGTCTTGTAGCCGGTGACCATGCCGCGGATCACGTCCACGTGGTCCAGCACCGGTGCGTTGAGCGGCTGGCTCACGCTGATCTGGGCCAGCGACGGGTTGTTGAACGTGTACGGCGAGTTGTTGGTGCCCGATGGGTCACGCACCACGATCGACACCACGATGTCAGCACCCGGCTTGACCACGAGCTTTTCGCCCATGGTCGAGCAGCCGGCCTTGTCGATGTCGGTGTTGTTCGTGGCAGCGGTCACGGCCAGCGCTTGCACCGAAGCGTTGGTGCGAGCGCCAATGCCAGGGTACGAAGAGCAGGCGATGAAAGCCATGCGGTCGATCAGCTGGCCGCTGGCGGCAAAGTTGTTGCCGGTGCGCATGCCGTCGACGATGGACTGCGGACGCAGCTTGTCGGTGCCGTTGCGCACCATCACGAAGTTGCGCTGGTATTCGCCCGGCTGGAAGTCTTGCGTCGAGCGGCGGTCGTCGGTGCCGAACACACCGCGGTTGTGCCAGTCAGAGCTGGCCGAGAACCAGAAGTTGCGACCTTCGCCCAGCAGCGCATCCCACACGCCGCCGATCTGCGCGGCGTACACGCCGGTGCCGCCGTAGGTCGTGCCGCCGACCGAGTCGACGTTCACGCCACTGATGCTGTTGCGGTGAGGTGCATATTCACCGCGGTCCTTGGAAGCGCCGTGGCCGGGCTGGGATTCCATCGCGAAGGCCGACTTTGGCGCTGCGTTGTTGAGGTTGCGCAGGTGCTCGACGTTGAAGCCGTTGCTGCCCAATGGGTTGAACGGGCCGGCGCGCTCCAGGTGGGCCGGGATGTAGTAGCTGGTGGTCAAGGCGTTTTGCGCCATCCACTTCATGGCGTCGACCGTCTTGTTGTGACCGGCAGCGCCGTTGTTGTTGGTCAGCTTCTTGGCGGTGGCGCTGAAGTCGGCGCTGTTGGACACGCTGCCGGTGATCGAGCAGTCCCAGTTGTTGCCGATGCCGCTGATGGTGGCGGTGTTGCCGCGGCTGGTGTCGGTGTCGTTGCGGTCGAAGCAGTATTCCCACTTGGCCAGGGCGTTGGCGTTGCCGTCGGCGGTGTAGCCGGCGGTGGTGGGCAGGGTCTTGGTGTCGATCGACGACGGCATCT
>CANGBT010000144.1 GCA_947452135.1 Burkholderiales bacterium | reverse complement strand
CGCTCGAGATCAACAAGCTCAGCAAGCGGCTGCACCGGCTGACCGGTCAGGCCATCGTCGACTTCAACATGATCGAAGAAGGCGACAAGGTCATGGTGTGCGTGTCGGGCGGCAAGGACAGCTACGCGCTGCTCGACATCTTGCTCAACCTGCAAAAACGCGCGCCGATCCACTTCGATCTGGTGGCTGTCAACCTCGACCAGAAGCAACCCGGCTTCCCCGAGCACGTGCTGCCCGAGTACCTGTCGGGCGTCGGCGTGCCGTTTCACATCGAGAACCAGGACACCTACTCGATCGTCAAGCGCGTGATCCCCGAGGGCAAGACGACCTGCGGGCTGTGCTCGCGGCTGCGCCGCGGCATCCTGTACCGGGTGGCCGGCGAGCTGGGCGCGACCAAGATCGCGCTGGGCCACCACCGCGACGACATCGTGCAAACGCTGTTCATGAACATGTTCTTCGGCGCCAAGATGAAGGGCATGCCGCCCAAGCTGGTGAGCGACGACGGCAAGAACGTGGTCATCCGCCCGCTGGCCTATGTGGCCGAGACCGATCTCGAGCGCTGGGCCGAGCACCGGCAGTTCCCCATCATCCCGTGCTCGCTGTGCGGCAGCCAGGACAACCTGCAACGCGTGCAGATCAAGCAGATGCTGCGCGACTGGGACAAGCGCTTTCCGGGCCGCGTCGAGAACCTCTTTCACGCAATGGGAAACATCGTGCCGTCGCACATGATGGACCGGCAGCTGTTCGGCTTCACCGGGCTCAAAGCCACCGGCGTGGCCGACGCGGCGGGTGACCGCGCGTTCGATGACGACGAGACCTGCGCGACGCCGACCGGCCCCGCCGACTCGGGCGCCCCGATCACCTGGACGCTGCGCCCCGAGGCCTGAGCCGCGGCGCTACTTAGCCTGCGCCGCCAGCGCGCGGGCGTCTTCTTCCCAGCCCTTGAGCCGTTTGGCGGCCGTGGCGCGCTGCTTGGGCGTGGTCAGGTTGTGCACCTGCGCGGCAAAGCCGCAGTTGAAGCGAACCAGCCGCAGCTGGTAGTCGCGGTAGTCGGCCTGGGGCGACACGCGGATGCGCTGGATCACGCCGCGCAGCGCGGCTTCGGCCTGCGGCACGCTGGCCTGCTCGGTGCTCAGGCGGCGCAGCGTTTGCAGCACGTCTTGCTGGCGCGCGCGGCGCTCGGCCAGCCAGCGCTCGGGGTCGAACGGGGTGTCGAGCGCGAGCTGCGCGATGCGCTCGAGTTGCGCGTCGTCCAGGCTGCCGTAGACCATCTCGATGCGGTCGACGGCGCGCTCGAGTTGTGCCTTGCGCCGCTTGTCGGGCTTGCGCTGCAAGAAGCGGTCGGCCAACTCCTCATTGCTGTCGGCAAACTTGTGTTCGAGGTGCGCGAGCTGCGGCTCGCCCAGGGTGCGCATCACGTCGGCGAGCGCCGGCAGCGCGTGCTCGATGGCGGCGTCGGCGCGCGCATTCACCTCGTCGAACCAGCCGCAGGCCTGCTCGGCGGTGACCGGAGCGGCCACCTGCTCGCGTGCCCGCGCCAGCAGCGCGGCGTACTGCGGCAACTCGGCGCGGCGGTGCCAGGCAAACCAGGCCTCGAGGCCATCGCGGGCGCGCAAGGTCTGCGCATCGCTGAAATCAACGTAACCGTCGAGCCACCAGTAAACGATGTCGGGCGCCTGGTTGTAGGCAATGCGCACCGCGCTGCAGCCGGTCATCAGCGCTGCCGCGGCAAGCAGCAACGCCAAGCGGCGCAGCGCGCGGGCCCACGTCGCCGCACGGGTTCGTGCACGAGAGGCGCCGCCGATAATCGGATCGGCAGCTCGCAGCACAGGGGAACAGGACATGGCGTTGGACATCGTGATCATGGCGGCGGGCAAGGGCACCCGGATGAAATCGGACCGCCCGAAGGTGCTGCATCCGCTGGCCGCGGTCAGCTTACTGCAGCATGTTCTGGCCTCGGTGATTGAAGTCCATGCCGAACGCATCATCGTGGTCACCGGCCACGGGGCCGATGAGGTCGAAGCCTCGCTGCCCGCGCCGAAGCCGCAGTTCGTGCGCCAGATGCCGCAACTGGGCACCGGCCACGCGGTGCAGCAAGCCGCGCCGCTGCTGCACGACGACGGCATCACGCTGATCCTCAATGGCGACACACCGCTGATCGAAGCGGCCACGCTGCGCGCGCTGGTCGAGGCCTGCGGCGGCACACGCCTGGCGCTGCTGACGGTGAACCTGGACGACCCGAGCGGCTACGGGCGCATCGTGCGCGCAGCGCCCACCCCGTGTGATCCCGAGCCTGGCATCACCGCCATCGTCGAGCACAAGGACGCCACGCCCGAGCAGCGCGCGATCAACGAGGTCTACACCGGCGCCATGGCGGCACCCACCGCGCAGCTCAAGTCGTGGCTGGCGCGGCTGGACAACCGCAACGCCCAGGGCGAGTACTACCTGACCGACGTGGTCGCGTTCGCCGTGGCCGAGGGCGTGCCGGTGGTGGCCGCGCAGCCGCGGCGGGTGACCGAGGTGCTGGGCGTCAACAGCCCGCAGCAGCTCGCCACGCTCGAGCGCTTGCTGCAGCGCGACCGCGCCGACGCGCTGATGGACGCCGGCGTGCGGCTGGCCGATCCGGCGCGGCTCGACGTGCGCGGTGAGCTGCAATGCGGCAGCGATGTGGCGATCGACGTCAACTGCGTCTTCGAAGGCACGGTGCGCCTGGGCGACCGGGTTCAGATCGGCGCCAACTGCGTGATCCGCAATGCGGTGATAGCCCACGACGCGGTGATCCACCCGTTCACCCACATCGACGGCGACACCCTGGGCGTGAGCGTCGGGGCGGGTTCGCTGATCGGCCCGTTTGCCCGCCTGCGCCCCGGCGCCGTGCTCGGCGCCGAGGTGCACATCGGCAACTTCGTCGAGGTGAAGAACTCGACGCTCGCCGACGGCGCCAAGGCCAATCACCTGGCGTACCTGGGCGACGCCACGGTGGGTCGGCGCGTCAACTTCGGCGCCGGCAGCATCACCGCCAACTACGACGGCGCCAACAAGCACCGCACCGAGATCGGCGACGACGTGCACGTGGGCAGCAACTGCGTGCTGGTCGCCCCGATCTCGCTGGGCGAGGGTGCCACCATCGGTGGCGGCTCGACGGTCACGCGCGATGCGCCGGCCGGTCAGCTCACCGTCACGCGCGCGCGCCAGATGTCGCTGGCGAACTGGAAGCGGCCGGTCAAACCGGGCTGACGATGAACAGCGGCTCGCGGCCGGGCGTGCCGCGGGCCGCGTCGGCGTCGAGCCGCACCACCAAGGTGGCGGTGGGGTTCGGGTGGCTGGGGCTGATCGCCCGCTCGTCGATCGCCCGGCCGATGTCGGCCAGCGTCTGCGCAGGCAGCGCGCCATGCGCCAAGGGCGGCGCCATCCAGTCACTGCGCGCCACCGATTGCCAGATCGGCTGATCGGCATCGGGAATCTCGCCCAGCCGCTCGCGCTCGATCCAGCCGCCGCGCAGGTGATCGACGGCCACACCGGGCGTGAGCGGAACCGTATCGCCCCACCGGTAGAACAAGCGCCCGCGGGTGCACGCGGCCGGCGTCCACGCCTGCGCGTCCCACGGCTCGGGCGGCGTGTGGCGCAGCTGGCGGTCGAACATCTTGTGCAGCTTGGTGGCCAGGCTGTCGATGCGGTCGGGGCCGATGAAGTCGGCCGGCTCAGCCCGCGCGCCACTCGCGGTGCACAGGTAGAACTTGACCGCCAGCTCCCACTGCCAGCGCCGGCCCTGCGCGTCTTGCAGCAAAAAATCGATCTCGCCGAGGGTGGTTCGGGTGTTGCGCTCGCCCTGCGGCGCGCTGCGCAAGGCCACGTTGGCGGCCACCAGCCGGTGCGTGGGGCCCTCGCGCAAGAAGAACTCCATCAACCGCTCAGCGCGCCGACCCAGCCTCGGTGACGGGGCCCGCCAGCGCACATCAGCAGCGGCTTCGCTCGGGCGGCTCGGGTGCACGAAGCGCCACAGCGGCTCGGGGCAACGGTCCAGTTCATCGAGCCACGCCGCGATCGCCTGGCGCTCGGCGTCGCTGAAACGCTGCACCACCGCCGGATGCGCGCCGCTGGCGGTGTCGAGCAACGGCGGCGAGAGCAGCAACCAGCGCAGCTCGCGCGCGGCATGCGCGGCGCGGGCGGCATCGAGTGCCGGGTCAGTCACGTGCGGCGGTTGCGCTGGCGGCCTCGACGGTGTCGAGCGCCAGGCACAGGTCGTCCCAGGCGCGGGCCTTTTCGCTCAGCTGGCGCAGCAGGTAGGCCGGGTGGTAGGTGACGATCAGCGGCACGCCTTGGTAACTGTGAACGCGGCCGCGCAACTGGCCGACCGGCGCATTGCTGCGCAAGAGGCTTTGCACTGCGAAGCTGCCCATCGCCAGGATGATCTTCGGGCGCACCAGCTCGATCTGGCGGATCAGGAAACCCTCGCAGCGCGCCAGCTCATCGGGCAGCGGATTGCGGTTGCGCGGCGGGCGGCATTTCAAGGTGTTGGCGATGAACACCTGCTTCGCAGGATCGGGCGTGTCGCCAGCGTGGCGGCTCAGGCCGATGGCGCGCAGCATGTTGTCGAGCAGCTGGCCCGAGCGGCCGACGAACGGCTCGCCGCTGAGGTCCTCGGCCTCGCCGGGCGCTTCGCCGACGATCATCCAGTGGGCCTGCGGGTGGCCGGTGCCGAACACGGTTTGCGTGCGGCTGTCGCTCAAGGCGCACGCGGTGCACGAAGCCACCGCCTCGCGCAGCGCGGGCCAGTCGAGCCCGGCGGCGTTGACGGCGCCCGGTGCGGCCACGGGCGCGGCGATGGGCTGCGCGGCAGGCATGGGGCGACGGT
Organism: Burkholderiales bacterium; assembly: GCA_947452135.1. Lineage (GTDB taxonomy): Bacteria > Pseudomonadota > Gammaproteobacteria > Burkholderiales > Burkholderiaceae_C > PBB1. Next base: position 1,980 of record CANGBT010000144.1, on the reverse strand, counting down.
TGACCACGGGCATGGGCGCGGTCGCATCGGCCTGCGCGGGCGGCCTCGCCGCAGGGGCCGACGGCACCGCCTCATCGGCCACAGCCGCTGCGGCCACATCGGGCTCGGCAGCAGCCGGCGCGCTCCACACGCGCAGGCCCATCACCTCAAGCATGGCGCGCTGGCGCTCAGACCAGACCATGGGGCGCCTCGTCCACGATCAGCGTCATCACGCGCGCATCCTCGCGCTGGCCTTGCGCAGCCGGGTAATAGCCGCGGCGCAGACCGACCTCGCGAAAGCCGTAGCGGCTGTACAGCTCGCGGGCACGCGGGTTGCTCTGGCGCACCTCGAGCCACAGCTGCGCAGCATCGCATTCGCGGCACAGCTGCACCAGCGCGTCGAGCAGGCCACCGCCGTGGCCGCGCCCTTGTTCGGAGGGCGTCACCGTGATGTTGAGCAGGTGCATCTCATCGACACCTTCCATCGCGACGAAGTAGCCGATCACCCGATCGCCGGCCCGCCCATCGGTCAGCACGCGCGCCGGATAGCCGGCCGCCAGCGAGTCCGTGAAGTTGCCGCGGGTCCACGGAAACGGGTACGCCTGCAACTCGATGTCCAGCACCACGTCCAGATCGGCCAGCGTCATCGCCCGCAGGCGGTAAGAGGGGCGCAGCACCGCGTTCATGGCGCCATCCCAAGGGCTGCACTCGATGCCGCCGCATCGGCCTTCAGCGCCGCGCGCTCGGCCATCGTCTGCGCCACCTTGTCGCGCAGGTACAGGGGCAGCGCCAGCGCCGCGTCGACCGCACCGCCGCGTGCCCACAAGGCCGCCGCCAGCGGCAGCATCGCGCGCGCCCGCGGCAAGGCTGTGGGCAGTTGCTGCGCACAGCCGCAATCCAGTGCCTCGCCAAACGCCGCGAGCGCAGTGCCCGCGACCACCGCTGGCGGCTGCGCGGCCCAGCGCTCTTGCAGCGCCTGCGGTGTGCACAGCAGCGGAGGCACGGGCAGTTGCCAGCCACCGCCGTCAAACACCGCATGCGCGGCGTAGATCTCGCCCATGCGCGCGTCCATCGCCACCCACACGTCGTCGTGTGCCGGTGCGCCGCGAGACTGGCGGGCGTCTTCGGCCACAGCGAGCAAGGTGTCGATCGGCAGCACGGGCAGATTGGCGCCAAACGCCAGCCCCTGCGCCACCGAGCAGGCGGTGCGCAAGCCGGTGAAAGCACCCGGGCCACGCCCGAAAGCGATGGCGTCGAGGTCGCGCAAGCGAATGCCTGCTTGCGCCAGCAGATCGAAGATGGCGGGGATCAACGTGGTCGAGGCCTGCGCGCCGCCCGGACCCTCGTGCGACCAGACGCGGCCGCCCACCTGCAGCGCAATGCTCAGGTGTTCGGTGGCCGTGTCGAAGGCCAGGCAGGAACTCAAAGGGGGGGTCACCCGACGAGTCTATCTGCGCTCACCCCGGCCCCGGACAGCTGCCGCGCAGCCGGGCGTGGACACCGCCCATGCGATCATCAAACCATGCCTTTCAGCGTGTGTTTCAGCCTCCTTCGCCGCCCCGTGCGCGGCGCTGTCGCGGCGCTGGCGATCGGCCTGGCGAGCGGCGCTGCACCAGCGCAAATGCGCTCGCTGCCGCCCGAGGTGGCCGCCGCCCTCGACCGCGCCAAGGTGCCACGCGAAGCGCTGTCGGTGGTGGTGCAAGACGTGGCGGGCAACGCGCCGGCGCGGCTGGCGTGGCAGGCGCAAACGCCGGTCAATCCGGCCTCGCTGATGAAGCTGTTCACCACCAGCGCCGCGCTCGATCTGCTGGGCCCGGCCTACACCTGGGACACGCCGGTGTGGTTGCAAGGCAGCTGGCGCGTGGGCAGCAGCGGCGTGTTCGACGGCAACCTGGTCATCAAGGGCACGGGCGACCCCAAGCTGGTGATGGAGCGGCTGTGGCTGCTGCTGCGGCGCGTGCAGCAGCTCGGCGTGCGCGAGATCCACGGCGACATCGTGCT
>CANGBT010000143.1 GCA_947452135.1 Burkholderiales bacterium | reverse complement strand
GCACACCAACTCCATCAGCAGCACGCCTTCGTGGAAGTTGTAGGGCTTGGGCACGCGCACGCCGGCGGCGGCCAGCCGGTACAGCGCATCGACCTCGGCGCTTTGCCAGGCGGCTTCCTGCGACTCGCGCCCGTAGCGCGAGCCTTTGGCCATGGCGCGCGCCTGGCGGGTGTTCTTGACCTTGCGGTTCTCGGTGTAGTCCACCGCCTGGCGGAAGCTGCGGTGGGTGGCTTCCTTGTAGACCTTGGCGCAGCGGGTTTCGTCGCCGCAGCGCACCACGAACACCATGGCTTCCTTGCCGCTCATGAGCTGGCGCACGACGGTGTCGATCAGGCCTTCATCGATCAGGCTCTGCAGTCTGGGGGGTGCTTTCATCGGGGGATTCTGCGCGCTCGCCGTGGGGCAGATGGAGCGCCAGCATTTCGGCCAGCCGCGCCATCGCGATGGGTTTGGCCAGGTAGTCGTCCATGCCGGCTGCCAGACACGCTTCGCGGTCGCCGGGCATCACGTTGGCGGTGAGGGCGACGATGGGCAGCCGGGTGGGCCGCGCACCTGCGAGCTCCCAGGCGCGAATGCGGCGCGTGGCCTCGAAGCCGTCCATGCCCTGCATCTGGCAATCCATCAGCACCAGATCGAACTCGCCGGCCTGCACCAGACTGATCGCCTGCACACCGCTGCCCGCCACGGTGCAGGACAGGCCGAGCGTTTCGAGCATCTGCGAGGCCACCAACTGGTTGACCTCGTTGTCCTCGACCAGCAGCACATGGCCGCGCAGGCGGGTCTCGGCGCTGGCTGCGAGCGGCACCGGGGCCGGGAGACCCGGCGCCATGCGCGCCAGCACGTGGGTGAGCGTGCGCAGCAGGTCAGCGCGGCGCACCGGCTTGTTCAGGTAGTGCAGCGCACCGGCATCGTGCCGGGTGAGCTCGTCGGCATTGGCGTAGGCCGAACTGAGCAGCAGCAGCTGCGTGGCCGCCGCGCCCGGATGGGCGCGGATCGCGCGTGCCAGCGGCTGTCCACCCAGGCCGTCCAGGTGCATGTCGATCACGGCCAGATCGAACGCAGTGCCGTCCTGCGCCGCGTCAGCCACGCGCCGCAGGGCCTGATCGGCGGACTCGACACACGTCACCTGCATCAGCCAGCCTTGCAACTGCTGCGCGAGGATGTCGCGGGTGGTCCGGTTGTCGTCCACCACCAGCACGCGCCGGCCGCGCAGCGCCGGGCTGGACAGCTCGGCTGCCGTGGCATGCCGTGCCGGCGGCAGGCACACGTCGATCGTGAAGGTGGAGCCCTGCCCCGGCGCGCTGGCCAGGCTGATGCTTCCACCCATCAAGGCCAGCAGCCGCTTGCAGATCGCCAGCCCGAGCCCCGTGCCGCCGAACTGCCGGGTCGTGCTGCCATCGGCCTGCGAGAAGTGCTCGAAGATCTTGCCGTGAAACTGCGCCGCGATGCCCGGCCCGGTGTCACGCACGCTCAGGCGCACGGCGGCACCGGCGTCGGTTTGCTCGAGCAGCGCCAGGCTCACCACCACCTCGCCGCGCTCGGTGAACTTCACTGCGTTGGCGATCAGGTTGGCGATGACCTGACGCAAGCGGAACGGATCACCGCAGCACGCCAGGCTCAGGTCGGGCGGCGTGAACCGGGCGACCAGCTCAAGTCCCTTGTCGGCGGCCGGCTGCGCGAACATCAGCACCGCGTCGTCGACCACCTCGGCCAGGTTGAAATCGATGGCCTCAAGCTCGATCTGGCCGGACTCGATGCGCGAGAACTCGAGGATGTCGTTGATGACGTTGAGCAGGTGCCGGCCTGACGACTGCACCGTCTCGGCCCAGATGCGCTGCTGCGGGCGCAAATCGCTGCCGATCAGCAGCTCGTTCATGCCGAGCACACCGTTCATCGGGGTGCGGATCTCGTGGCTCATGGTGGCCAGGAATTCGCCTTTGGCCAGACTGGCCGCTTCGGCCGCGAGTCGGGCCTGCTGCAGCCAGTCGTCGCGCTGCGAGATCTGCTCGAGCATGTGGTTGAAGCCGCGCCCGAGCTGGTCGAGTTCGATCACGTGGCTGGGACCGGCACGCACCTGGTAATCGGCCGAGACCGACACGCGGTCCATGAGCAGGTTCAGATCGGACAGCGGCTGCAGCACCTGGTCATCGAGCCTGCGCAGCAGCCGCCGGCTGGCCATCACCGCCAGCATCGACGCGAAGGCGGTCACCAGGATCTGCAGCACGGTCTGCTCGTACAGGCTACCCATGCTCACCTCGACCACCAGACGCCCGATCTCGCCTTGCGCGCTCATCACCGGCTCGCTCAGGAAGAACTCGCTCACACCCACGATCAGGGCCGCGCCGGTGCCTGAGGGCAGCGGCGGCGCCGATTCGCCCTCGCGCAGGTAGGTGCTGACGCGCTGACCGCCCTTGGCGTACAGCACGGCCGACTCGATCTCGCTCTCGTGGCGCAGCGAGTGCAGCAGCTCGTCGGCCGCCTTGGCGTCGTCGAACAACAGCGCAGCGGCTGCGTTGTCGGCCAGCACGCGGGCTTGCGCGCGTTGCGCGTCGATCAGCTGGTACAGATCCATCGTGAAGCTGCTGACCACCACGAACAGCGCCACGATGCCCACCGCCGTGGCCAGCGCGATGCCATTGAGACGCCGCAGCCGCGCGGCCAGGGTGCTGGGCACGGTCACTGGATCACCTCGGTGGCCAGCCGCAGCAGCTTGGAGCTGAGATTGAGCCTGCCGCTGCGCGCTGCCGGCAGATTGGCTTCAAAGCTGACCCGGCCGTGCTGCACGTTCATGTTGAGCGCCACGCCCTGACGCGCAGCACCCGCGCTGTCGGCCACGGTCAGCACAGGCCGACCGCGCACGCTGTCGAACACCCGCGGCAGCGACTCGATGGCGGCTGCCGAGACGAAAACGACCTGACAGCCGTCGAGCGACTCACCCGACGCGCGGCGCAGCACCTCGACGCTGCGGCTGCCCACGGACTTGCCTTGCAGCGTGTCGACTTCGCGGCCGAAGGGGTCGGCGCCGTAGATGCACAGGTGGAGCGTGCTGCCCACCTCGGCCGGCCACTCGGTGTAGGTCATGAAGTTGAACAGGAAGGCCGCCTTCAGCCGGTATTCGGGGAAGTCCTCGGCGCGCGCACTGGCTGCGCACCACAGCAGCGCCACGAACGCCACGACACCGAACCGCCGGCGCGGCGCGCCGACCGCATCAAACCCCGGAAACAACCGCTGGCCCATGGCGCCTCAGAACCTCACCACGAGCTTGGCGCTGACGCTGCGGCCATCCTGCTCGAATGCGTTTTGCCAGTTGATCTCGGAGCCGGGGTGGGCATAGCGCCGGTCGAACAGGTTGTAGACGCTCAACCACAGCTCCACCCCGTCGGCCAGCTTCGCCGTGCCCAGCGTGAGGTTGGACACCGCGTAGCCGCCGAGGTCGTTGCCGGCCAGGCTCATGCGCTTGCTGTCGTACTGCAACTCGTAGCCTGCCTGCCAGCCCCAGGCCAGCGGCACCGACAGGTTCAGCTTGCCCAGAAAGTAAGGCGAATTGGGCAGACGGCCGCCGCCGTGCGGTGGATCTGCCTCCTGCAGCGACACGCTGCCGCCCAGCCGGGCACCCTGCGCCCAGACCTTGTCGGCCGACAACTCCAGCCCCTGCGTGCGGATGGAGCCCCCGGACTGGTACTGCGACAACCTGCTGACGGGCTCGATGCCCAGCGCGATCATGTCTTGCGTGGTCCAGCGGTACAGCGAGGCGCGCACGGCCAGTCCGTGGTCGAAGCGGTGGTCGAGCACCCAATCCCAGGCCTCGACGGTTTCGCCACGCAGCGAGGGGTTGGCGACCTGCGAATTGCCATCGCGGTAGTCGCGCTCATAGGCATTGGGCGCGCGGTGGGCCTGGCCGTACAGCAGCTTCATCGTGGTGCCCGGCGTGGCCTGCCAGATCAGCCCGGCGCGTGGGCTGCCGCGCGTGCCGGTGAAGTTGTTGTGATCGACGCGCAGACCCAGCGTGGCGCTCAGCGTGTCGGCCAGGCGCCACTCGTCCTGGGCGAACACGCCGATGCGGTGGCCCGAGCTGTCGATGCGCACATCGTTGGCAGGCTGTGCGAGATCAAGCGTGGCCTGGCGCACCGTGGTGTTGTCCTGCGCCTCCACGCCGGCCATCAGCGTGTGGCCGGCCACGGCCGTGGACACCACATGCCACTCCGTGCCGTACCAGTTGGCGCGGGCCGGCGCCGAAACCAAGGTGCCGTAGCTGTAGTTGACGCCGAACCGGTAGCGGCCCGCGAACACGCGCCCCGACACACTCAGCGTGCCGTCGGCGTAGCGGTCATGGAACTGAAGCTGCCCCAGCACGTAGCGATCGCTGGCAGGCCGGGTGCGCACCAGCGGGTCGCTGAAATAAGCCGCGGTCGGGTCGCGCTTGGCGCGGTCGCTCTGCACGATGTCGGCCGACCACGCGCCGCGCGAGACACGGGCGAAAAACTCCTGATCGCGCTCGGTGTCGAGCCCCGCCGCGACGCCGGAAATACCGCTCGCGCCGTAGTCGTAGAAGCGGTTCTTGCCGTCGGCGCTCAGGCCCGAGATCGACACCAGCACATCGACGCCGTTGTCGAGCAGCTTGCCGAAGGTGGCCCGCCCGCTGCGCGAGGTGTTGGGGTGCTGGTAGCTCACCGACACCTCGGCGCCATTGAGGCTGGCGCCCGTGCGCGTGATCACGTTGACCACGCCGAACATCGCGTTCTGGCCGTACACGGCGCCGCCGGGGCCGGGGATGAATTCGATGCGCTCGATGAGGTCGAGGTCGAGCGGAAAGTCGTGGCCGACCGGCGCACCGTCGTACAGCGGGTCGTTGACTCGGTTGCCGTTGACCATGATGAGCACCCGCGCGGTCAGGTCGCCCGGCAACCCGAAGCCGCGCGTGCCCAGGTACTGGTACTGGCGGTCGTAGGTGGTGTGCACGCCAGGCAGGCTGGACAGGGCGTCGCCCAACGTGCGCCAGCCGAAAGTCTTGATGTCCTGCCGCGAGATCACCCGCACGGCCGAGGCCACGTCGGCGGGCTTTTGCTCGTATTTGGACGCGCCCACGATGGGGATGTCGAGCAGCTGCTCCAGGCTCAGGGTGGTCAGGTCGGCGCCGGCCTCGGCAGCGTGCGCCGCGCCCGACCACGCCATCCACATCGCCAGCGCCAGCGCCAGCCCGAAAGCGCTGCGCCTGCGCGAGAGCCTCGGGCGAACCGCCGCGCACCGCTCCAGCAGAACTCCCGCACCACGGGGCTCCTCAGAAAAAACACCCCCGACGGTGACCGGCTCGAGCTGCAGCATGCGGGGCATTATCGGCACGCCAGCGACGGGGCAACTGCGCCCTCATAGGGGGGGAAAACCCACCGCTATCCTTGCGCCCATGCGAGAAATCTGGCTCACCGTCGGGTTGCTGTCCCTGAGCAACGTGTTCATGACCTTCGCCTGGTACGCGCACCTCAAGGAGCTGAGCCACCGGCCGTGGATCGTCGCCGCGCTGGTCAGCTGGGGGATCGCGCTGTTCGAATACCTGCTTCAAGTGCCGGCCAACCGCATTGGCCACGGCGTGATGTCGGTGGCCCAGCTCAAGATCTTGCAGGAGGCCATCACGCTGACGGTGTTCGTGCCGTTCGCGTTTTTCTACCTGAAAGAGCCGCTCAAGCTCGACTACCTGTGGGCCGGCCTGTGCATCCTGGGCGCGGTGTTCTTCATCTTCCGCAGCCGCTGGGTCGGCGCCTGAGCCGCCGCGGCGCGCCCGCCGCTCAGCTGTGGGCGATGGCGTCGAGCGAGCGCTGCAGCGCGGCGCGCGCGGCAGGGTCGGCCAGGTTCGCCACGCACGTCGGCGTGTTGAGCAACTCGAGCAGTTGCAGCATGCGGTAGCCAATGGCCTGACGGGTCAGCTCGAAGGCGCGGCGCTTGCCATCGTCGCCGCCCTCGGCATTGGACGGATCGGGGTAGCCCCAGTGCGTCTTGACCGGCTGCGTGGCACCGCCGAAAAACACCGGGCAGGCCTCGGCCGCGGCGCTGTCGCACACGGTGATCACCACCGACAGCGGCGGTGAGTCGGCGTGAGTGAATTCATCCCAGCTCTTGCTGCGATAGCCGTCCGTGACGATGCCCGCGCCACCCAGCGCTTCGAGCGCAAACGGGTTGATGCGCCCGCCCGGCGCGCTGCCCGCGCTGTGTGCACGCACCGAGCGGCCCAGCCGCGTCGCCCAGTGGTTGAGCATGCCTTCGGCCAGCACGCTGCGCGCCGAGTTGTGGGTGCACAAGATGAGCACGTGGATGGGGTCGTGGGTCATGGGCAAATCGTTGAAGCGAAACGGTAGGGTCGGGACGACAAGTCAGGACGGGTGCGGGATCGAAAGGGGGCCTGCCAGCGCAGCGGCAGCCCCGTGGCTCAGCAACTGGCGCAACCCGGGGCGGTCTGCTGCACCGCGCCCAGCTCGCAAGGCTCGCCCTGACAGCAGTGCGCGGTGAGGTACTCGAGCAGCGCGTTCATGTGATCGAGCTGCGGCCGATAGATCAGGCTGCGCCCGCTGCGCTCGTGCGACACCAGAGCGGCGTGCATCAGCTCCTTGAGGTGGAACGACAGCGTGGATGCCGGCACGCCCAGCGTGGCCGACAAGGCCCCCGGCGTCAGCCCCAGCGGCGCCGCACCCACCAGCGCGCGAAACACCCGCAAGCGCATGGGCTGGGCCAATGCGGCCAGTGCGGTGACGGCGGTTTTTTCTTCCATCTTTCCATTTTCATGGAATCAAATGACGGGCTTGTGACCGTGGGTTGCTCCTGCGCTGGGTGCTTGCGGGGGCGCGTCCGCACGGTGTGTCTGCGGGGGTCCCCGCAGCGGCGGGG